>NZ_CP121659.1:307500-615000 GCF_029714365.1 Sinorhizobium terangae | reverse complement strand
GGCCGTTTTCACGACCTCGCTTGGTATCGAGGACCAGGTCATCACGGCCGCGATCGGCACCAACCGCCTCGACATCGATGTCGCGACGCTGAAGACCGGCCGCCTCTTCACCGAGACTGTCGCGCTTATCGACGAGACCGAGGAAACCTATGGAATCCTCATCAAGCGCTTCCACCCCGAAAAGGCCGACATCGACGCCTTTGTGGCGCAGTACGGCATGAACGGTTTCTACGAAAGCGTGGAGGCCAGGCATGCCTGTTGCGGCGTGCGCAAGCTGAAGCCGCTTGCGCGTGCGCTCGAGGGGGCAAGCTACTGGATCACCGGCCTTCGCCGCGGGCAGTCGGGTAATCGTGCGGCGACTCCATTTGCGGAAGCCGACATCGAGCGCGGGCTCATCAAGATCAATCCGCTCGCGGACTGGGATATCGAGACGATCCGTGCCCATGTCGCGGCCCATGCCATTCCAGTCAACCCGCTTCACAGCCGCGGCTATCCGTCGATCGGATGCGAGCCTTGCACCCGGGCGATAAAGCCCGGCGAGCCGGAGCGCGCCGGACGCTGGTGGTGGGAGAACGACGAGAAGCGCGAATGCGGCCTGCACGTGCCGGAAGCGGCCTCCTCCATCATCCCCAATGCCAGCAGTGCCGCCTGAGACGACCTGCGCATCAAGAGACAAGTATCCTCCCCCGGAGTTCGAAATGCCCCATAACCATCCGGAAACGGAACTGCATAATCCGCAGAGCACGAAACCGCCGCTCGATCCGCATCTGAAGGCGCTCGAAAACGAAGCGATCCACATTTTCCGTGAGGTCGCCGCCGAATTCGAGCGCCCCGTGATGCTCTATTCGATCGGCAAGGATTCGTCCGTGCTCTTGCACTTGGCGCGTAAGGCCTTCTATCCCGGCCGCGTGCCCTTCCCGCTGCTTCATGTCGACACCGGCTGGAAGTTCCGGGAGATGATCGCGTTTCGCGACGAGATCGTCGAGAAATACGATCTCGATCTGGTCGTCCACACCAACCCGCGCGGCGCGGCAGAAAATGTGACCCCCTTCTCGCACGGCTCGGCGCTCTATACCGACATCATGAAGACCGAAGCCCTGCGCCAGGCGCTCGATGCCGGCCAGTACGATGCCGCATTCGGCGGGGCACGCCGCGACGAGGAAGCAAGCCGCGCCAAAGAGCGGATCTATTCGTTCCGCACCCCCGATCACCGCTGGGATCCGCGCAACCAGCGCCCCGAGCTATGGAACATCTATAACGGCATGATCCGCAAGGGCGAGAGCGTGCGCGCCTTCCCGCTCTCCAACTGGACCGAGGTCGACATCTGGCGCTACATCCAGGCCGAAGAGATCCCGATCGTCCCGCTCTACTTTGCCAAGAAGCGTCCGATCGTCGAACGCGACGGCATGATGATCCTTGCCGAAGATCCGCGCCTCGAACTTCTTCCAGGCGAAGTGAAGCGCGAGGAGGTGATCCGCTTCCGCACGCTCGGCTGCTTCCCGCTGACGGGAGCAATCCGCTCCGGCGCGACGACACTCGACGACATCATTTCCGAACTTGAAACCGCGACCGTCTCCGAGCGGCAGGGACGCGCCATCGACCGGGACCAGTCCGGCTCGATGGAAAAGAAAAAACGCGAGGGATATTTCTGATGACCGCACCCGCAATCGCGAACGCCGCCCTGGACGACGCAACCGAAGCCGTGGCCCTTCCGGCGCAGGAACCGGTGCGCGCCACGCGCGATTCCCGCCCGCTTCGCCTCATCACCTGCGGCAGCGTCGACGACGGCAAATCGACGCTGATCGGCCGGTTGCTGTGGGACACCAAGGCGGTCAAGGAAGACCAGGCCGCAACCCTGCAGCGCGACTCCAACGGCAAGCAGAACGATCTCGGGCTGCCCGATTTCGCGCTGCTTCTGGACGGCCTGCAGGCCGAGCGCGAACAGGGCATTACCATCGATGTCGCCTATCGCTACTTCTCGACCGACAAGCGCTCCTTCATCGTCGCCGACACGCCCGGTCACGAGCAATACACCCGTAACATGGCGACCGGCGCTTCGACCGCCGATCTCGCCGTGCTGCTTGTCGATGCGCGCGTCGGCCTTCTGGAGCAGACCCGCCGCCACGCAACGATCGCGACGCTGATGGGCATCCGCCAGTTCGTTCTCGCCGTCAACAAGATCGACCTCACCAACTACGACCGCGCCCGCTTCGAGCAGATTTCGCACGAGTTCAAGGAACTCGCCCTGTCGCTCGGCGTGCGGCAGGTCACGGCGATCCCGGTTTCGGCGCTCAAGGGCGAGAACGTCGTCTATGACGGCCGTGCCTCGATGCCCTGGTACGATGGCCCGACGCTGATCGAGGTTCTGGAGCTCGCAACGACGCGCTCTGCGCAGACCGTCGGCTTCCGCCTGCCCGTGCAGCGCGTCTCGCGCCCGGGCGAGAGCTTCCGCGGCTATCAGGGCACGGTTGCCGGCGGCTCGGTAAAGCCCGGCGACTCCGTCGTGATCCTGCCATCGGGCATGGTTGCCAATGTCACCAAGATCGTCACCTTCGATCTCGTGCGCAATGCCGCCGTTGCTGGCGACGCGATCACGCTGGTGCTTGACCGCCAGGTGGACGTCTCGCGCGGTGACATGATCGCAGCAATCGACAGCCAACCGATGACCGGGCTTGCTTTTGATGCCCAGCTCGTTGCGCTTCAGCCGGAGGGTATCCAGCCCGGCAAGCGCTATTGGCTGAAATCCGGCAGCCGCCGTCAGCGCGTGCAGGTTCAGCCCGCAAGCCAGCTCGACCTCAAGACCGGCAAGTGGAACCATGCGGACGAACTGCCGATGAACGCCATCGGCAAGGTTCATCTCGTCTTCGACGAGCAGGCGATTTTCGACGCTTACGAACAGAACCGCACCACCGGTGCCTTCATCCTGATCGATCCGGATACCAACAACACGGTTGCCGGCGGCATGATCACCGCCAAGCGCGCCGCGCTCGGCGGCATCCATGCGGAAGAAAGCCGGGTGATCCTGTCGCTGCCGGCGGACCTCGCCGATCAACTGATGGCAACGGAACTCTTCGCGGGCCGGCGCGAGGACGTGGACGTCCGTCGCGTCACTGCCGGCAAGGCGGCCGAAATCATCGACACGATCGACGGCTGACCGACAACTTATCGAATGCGAAAAAAGGGGCCGCTTGGCCCCTTTTTTCGCTCCCGGTCCATTCGGTTACCAGCGGTCGCCTTGCTTCTTTTCCTCTCTTCCAAACCGTCTCCACTGCCCTAGCTTTTCGCCCAGCATCGCAGGGAGGCGCAGCTATGCTTGGCAGCAACACGAAGGAAACGCCCGACGGCGGCTTCGAAGGCCGCACGATGACGATCGAAGCATTTGCGCGGAAATACCGCCTCGATGAGGAAGAGGCGCATCGGCTGGAAGAAGAATTCGGGTCCTCTGCAGCCGAACTCGTTCTGCTCAAGGCTGCACGACGCAACGGGCTTCCCGAGGAGTGAGGAGCCCATCGCGGATCGGTCAAGCCCTCCGCTCGATCGGCGCAAATTGCATCGTTAGCGGCGGCGGGTCGCCGTTGCGCCAAAGCTGATAGCCGACGACGCTGCCTATATGGCGGACCAGATAACGTTTTCGCGCAGTGTGAAAATTGGTTCCTTCAACATCACGACCTCACGGCAATGCGTTTGTTGAAGGGATAGTGGCGCTGAACGTTCACCGTGAATAGATAACATTTGGTTTACGGTCTATTTCCGAGTGAACAACAAAAGCGCTCGCGTCGGCTACTGCATGATCCCCAGGAAACGGCTCCGTCTCCTCGCCACCCCTGAGAAGTTAGGGTTTTAAACCCAACCGCCTATTCGTAAGTTGCCGCGTCGATCATGACGATCGATAGGACTGTTTCACCGTTTCCGGACGCCGTGGGACAGTCCGCCGAACGGCGAACACGAGCCGTCATGCTACAGCGCAACGAAGCGCTGTAGCACTTTGAATTGCCGCATGTTTTGTCCTTAACTCGGATACGATTTAAGGAAACATCCGGTAACACCCGACCGCCATCGCCCGTCACCAGTCAAGGGACGCGGACCTTCACGTTGGCGTGCTGGTTCGCGGCAGCCGTGGCGGTGGCCGGCGTCTGGGTTTCCTCCCCTGTAAAGGGGCTTCCTTGACCGGGCGCCAAGGTACCGCTGTGGCCGGCCTTGTTCGTCGTAAATGCCTGGGTGTTGGACGACGCCGTGCTGCCTGGCCGCAATCCGTTTTGCTGCGCCTGGAAGAGATGATCGTCCGCTTGTGCAACAACTCCGGAAAGGATCAGCAAGACGGTCGCCGTGGGAATTGAGATGTGCATCTTCATGACAAGATCTCCATCGTTCAATGCCCCCAGCATTCGACACGGCGGTAGGCACCAATATTCCGCGACGTGCCTTCACGGCTTTGTGAAGCCGCTCGTTCAATGGTCGACGAGGGTGCAAGCAAGCGGCAAATAACTGATGGGAGGCTTGGTGAAGATCTGAGCGAAGACTTTCTGTTTGGCGCCACGGCAATGGTGGGACGCGAAGCAAAAAGCCGGGCTCCGAAGAGCCGGCGACCGATCCGCTAAGGTATTGATTCGGCTGGTCGGAGTGGCGTGATTCGAACACGCGACCCCCACGTCCCGAACGTGGTGCGCTACCAGACTGCGCTACACTCCGTGACCAGCGGCGCCTCTATAGAACAGCATTTTCGATTTCACAAGCGCCCAACGCAAAAAAGAATGCCGCCTGAGGCAAAAATTTCGGGCAGTGGAAAACCGACGGCCCGCCTCGCGCCGCGCCGGAATAGGGCGTTTCTGCAACGCTTCATATTTTCCTGAAAGCCGGCGGTCAGGGCGGATTTTCTTTCTCATGCTTTGGCGCTAGAGGCTCAGCGGAAAGCTAGGAAATCCGGGGGATACGGGCTTCCGCGCCGTAAAATTTCAGAACGAGACTCAAAGGGACAAAAACATGAACTTCCGCATGATGACGGTCGCCGGCCTTGCGCTGGCTCTTGCCGGCTGCACGACGACTTCAGGGGTGGCAAGAAACGCGGTCGAGACGCAATGGCTGGGCAAGCCCGCCGGCACGTTCTTCGCACAGTTCGGTCCGCCGATTGCCGACGTCGAAACCGGCGATAATACCGTCTACAGCTGGAAGGGCGGCTACAAGACCCGCAAGATCCCGGCCGAGTACGAAAAGACCGCCGACGGCAAACGTGGCAAGCGCATTTCCGCCGCACGCACGGAATACTTGAGCTGCTCCGTACAGCTCACCGTCTCGTCCGACTACGTCATCCGCGCCGTCCGCCTCGTGGGCGACCGCAAGCGCGCCAACGGCCCGAGTTGGTGCGAGGAGTTCCTCGGCGGCGCCAAGGCGGAGTGAGGTTCACTTCCGCGACGACGCGACCACCCGTCGGCAAAGGCTGGCGGGTTTTTGCGCCCCACGACCCCGGTCATCGCTACGGCTGAGCCTTTTCATCCAACCGGCATGGGCATAGGCTCCGAGTCCCGTGTTTTCCTCGAGACCCTCGGAGCTTGCCATGCGTGACCTGCACCTGCCCGGCCGTTCCGTCGTCATGGGCCGGCACGGCGCCGCCGCCACCTCGCACTTTCTTTCCACGCTCACCGCCATCGATATCCTGCGCCGCGGCGGCAACGCCGCCGACGCCGCGATTGCCGCCTGCGCCGTGCAGTGCGTGGTCGAGCCAGGCTCGACCGGCATAGGCGGCGACAATTTCGTGCTCTACGCCCCTGCCAGTAGCGATCCGGCGGGCAAGGTCTATGGCCTGAATGGGTCCGGCCGCGCGCCCAGAGGCCTTACAGCCGAGTATCTTTTGAAGCAGGGAATAAAAGAGATCGCGCTGACCTCGGTGCATGCCGTCACCGTCCCCGGCGCGGTCGACGCCTGGAGCAAGCTGAACCGGAGTTTTGGGTCGATGCCGCTCGCCGAGCTGCTGCAGCCCGCCATCCGCCATGCAGAGGAAGGCTTTGTGCTGACCGAGCGCGTCGCCACCGATTGGCGCCGCAACGAAGGCAAGCTGAAGGCGGACGCCAACAGTGCGCGCATGTGGTTGAAGGACGGCAGCCGCGCCCCGAGGGCCGGCGAGGTCTTTCGGCAACCGGAGCATGCGAAAGTCCTCCGCGAGGTCGCTGCAAAGGGGCGCGACGGCTTTTACACCGGCTGGGTCGCCGAGGACATCGTGGCCTACCTGCGCGGGCTGGGCGGTCTGCATGCGCTCGAGGACTTCGCCACGCAAGAGGCCTTCTGGGTCGAGCCGATTTCGACGACCTACCGCGGCATCGAACTCCTGGAGATCCCGCCGAGCAGTGTGGGCATCACCACATTGCTGATGCTCAACATCCTGAGCGGCTTCGACCTCAGCAAATATGATCCGGTCGGCGCCGAGCGTTTCCATATCGAAGCCGAGGCCACGAGGCTGGCATTCGAGGCGCGGGACAGATATGTCGCCGACCCCGCCTTCGCCGACGTGCCCGTCCAAAAGCTGCTCTCGGCGGGCTTCGCCGACGAGCTTCGCGGCCGCATCGACCTGAAAAAGGCCATGCCGGTGGCAGGCCCAACCGGCGCCACCACGCATCGCGATACGGTCTATATCAGCGTGGTCGACGAAAAGGGCAATGCCTGCTCCTTCGTCAACTCGCTGTTCTGGTCCTATGGCACCGGCCTCAGCAGCCCGAAGACCGGCGTGCTCCTGCAGAACCGCGGCATCGGTTTCAGCGTCGATCCCGCGCATCCCAATTGCGTGGCGCCCTGGAAGCGCCCGCTGCACACCATCATCCCGGCGATTGCCATGAAGGACGGCCGGCCATGGCTATCATTCGGCGTGATGGGCGGCGGCTTCCAGCCGGTCGGCCAAAGCCACGTGCTGACCAATATTCTCGACTTCGGCATGGATGTTCAGGAGGCCATCGACTGCGCCCGTGGCTTCCACCAGATGGGCCGCTTCGAGGCCGAGCGCGGCATCCGCGAGGATGTACTCTACGGCCTTGCGGCACTGGGCCACGAGATCAAGATAGCCGAAATGCCCCATGGCGGGGCGCAGGCGATTATGATCGATGCGGCAAACGGCGTGCTGCAGGCCGGATCGGACCCGCGCAAGGACGGTTGCGCGCTGGCTTATTGAAGCGTTCCTAAATAGGGTGCCTCAAGGAGGATGACCTCGGGTCAGACGGAGTTTGACGTTCCACCACCCGCTTACCACCGGCCGCAGTCACAGGCATCGAGTGGCCTAAATCACCGAGAGGACCCTGCCGGCCGAATCGAGACGACACGTGATTCGCGCCTGACGGGTCTGAATGCCACCCTGCCGTGCATAGTCTATACGCACCATGAGCGGGGCCATAAGGGCGCCGCGGCGATCCCGCTGCAGAGGACCGGCGCTTCTCGCGCCAACGCGCACGGCACCAAGGGGCGATGCAGCAGACGCGATCGCCTGGCTGCAGACGTCAATCACGGCGCTGGGCATTGCCGGAATCGCCCCAGTTCGAACCGGGTCCAGTGAGGGGTTGCCCGGGTTGCCCGGGTTGCCCGGTTCGCCTCGCTCGCCTCCTGTCCGGCCTCCTCTGAACGGCCACAGGACGCGAGGCAGGGCGGCGAGCAGTCCTGCACCCCTTGCGGGAGGCCCACCGGTGATCGGGCTGGGAGTGGCGGTCGCCGGGCTGGCAGTGCCACTGACATTTCCATTGATGCTCCCAGTGACACTCCCCCCAGTGACACTGGTACCCCCACTGACACTGGTACCCCCACTGACACTTCCCCGCGGGCCGGAGACCGCGGTCGGGCCACCTGAAGCCATCCCCGGAACGGTCCCCGCTCCTCCACCGCTCGACGGCACGGCACCCGAACCTACCGAACCACCTGAAGGCGCCGCAGGAGTACCTGCTTTTCCACGGTGCGACGACCCGCCTTTCAAACCGGCACCCGCCGATTTGCCGCTGCCCTTAGCGCCACCTTTGCCACCGACGCCAACGGTCGATCGCCCATTCTTGGCTACCGAGACTCCGGCCGTTGCTCCGCCTACCTGGCCGACGCTCGTGCTAATACCCACCGAAGCGCCATTCTTGCCGACGCTGACACTGACTCCGGTACCACCAACCCTAGTGCCGGCCCCAAGGGCCGAGGCAGGGCCGATCGCGACTGTAATCAACAATGTGACCGCTAGATTCGCGTGCATTGCCGTGTTCCTCATCTCCAGGCAAACGAGCCTTCGATTGCCCTCCACCTCCGTTACCAAAGCCCACTCACTGGCAAATGCTCGGGCAGCAGCGCGTCGGGGAGCGCGATCGTCGCCGGTCGAACGGCTCGCGTTGGGTTGCGGACCTGCACCCTGCGAATCTTCTTAGACCCCTGATCACGGGCGGATCGGGCAGCTGTCGGTGGGACAGCCTTTGCACGTTCATTTGCGCGATTGCCGACGCGCGCCTTCGGTGGAGGCTCGTTATCCGCCACGCGGCGCTCGCTTCGGGCTTTGAGGTCGTCATTTTTCTCACGCCTCGCCAGATCACGGCTGTTGGCGCGCTCGCGCTGCTCCAGCGCCGTGCGCTGCGCCGCCAAGACCCGGGTTAACTCTTCCTTTGCCGTGTCGCGCTCCCGGCGCGCAGCGTCGAGGTCACGCGCGAGCGATTTTCCCTTCTTGGACTCCAGTGCGAGCGCCTCGCCTGCCCGCGCTGCCGCCGCCTGGGCGAGCTTTCGAGCCTCTATCGCGGCCGCCTGCTCACCCGCCGCGAGATCGGCGTGCGCCTTGAGGGCTGCTACCGATTGGCGGGCAACCGCGAGATCGCGTTCGAAGGCTGCAAGCTTCTGCCGCTCCTCATCAAGCGTCCGTTTCGCATCAGCCAGTTCCCGGCGAGCGGCGTCGAGGTCGCGCGCAAGGGACCTTCCCTTCTCGGACTCCAATGAGAGCGCCTCGCCTGCCCGGCTGGCCGCCCCCTCGGCGAGCTTTCGAGCCTTTACCGCGGCCGCCTGCTCAGCTTCGGCGAGATTGGCGCGCGCCTCCAGCGCTGCTACCGATTGGCGGGCAGCCGCGAGATCGCGCTCGTGGGCGGCAAGCTTCTGCCGCTCTTCATCGAGGGCTTGTCTTGCCTCGGCCCGCTCCCGCAGAGCGGCGTCGAGGTCGCGCGCAAGCGATCGCCCCTTCTCGGACTCCGATGAGAGCACCTCGCCTGCCCGGCTGGCCGTCGTCTCGGCGAGCTTCCTGGCATCTACCGCGGCCGCCTGCTCAGCCGCGGCGAGACTGGCGCGCGCCTCTAGCGCTGCTACCGATTGGCGGGTAGCCGCGAGCTCGCGTTCGTAGGCTCCGAGCTTGTTCCGCTCCTCATCAAGGGCACGTTTCGCATCCGCCAGGGCCACCTCCCCGGCTTGCTGCGCTCTCAGCGCGGCTGCCTTCGATCGGATCGTGTCAGCGGCCTTGGACCTCAGATCTTCCATCTCGCGCCGCACAGCCGTCAGATCACGAGCAAGCCCTTCGGCTCTTTCGCGCTGCTGTTCCAGGGCTCGTTCCTTTTCAGCCACTGTATCGGCAACATTGCGCGCTTGCGCGGCGTCGTCGCCTGCGCGCCGCATCGCATCGAGATCCCCCCTAGCGGCCGCCAGATCCCGGCGGAGAATTTCCTCACGCGCACCATTGGCCGCTTGGGCACCATCCTTGATTGCGGCGATGTCTTTGCGGGCCACGAGGAGCTTTTGTTCCAGCGCGGCGCTCCTGGCGCGTTCATGCGCGGCTTTCTCGTTGGCCTTGGCCACTGCGTCCGTGGCTTGCCTTGCCTGTACCATCGTATTCGCCGCCTGATCGAGTTCAACGCTCATTGCTTTCAGGTCAGCCAAGGCAGCACTGAGTTCCTTCGTTAACGTGGCGCCCAGTTCGCGCTCCGTCTGTGTTTCCCGGCGAGACGCTTCGAGTTCCCTGCGAGTGGCAGCCAAGTCGTGACGCAGAGTTTCGACCGTCGACCGTTCTCGCTTCAGAGCGGACAACAGCTCCGCCACCGACGGCTTCGCCACAGGCAATTGTGCCACGGGCGGGCGCCTTCCGGCATCGGCGGGCGATGGCTGGCCCACTGGCGCCGGCATTGGCCGTTGGGCGATCATGACCTCGCCTTCTCGCCTGCCGCTTCCGGCATGCGATGCCGGATCGCTTACTGCCGGACATCCGAGCAGCAGAGCAAGGCAGAGGGGAGTGAAGAAGAGGACGATCCTGACGGACCTCTGCCGCACGCGACGCCACGGGACTCCCGCGGTTCGACGGTCCTTGGAGGGGAATGCTGGGCTGCCGTAGGTCGGCTCGGATAGCTTGATATCCATGACTGATCCTCCGGCTAGGCGCGACTTGAAAAGTCATGCGCGCACAGCACTGGTGATCCTCAAGGGTGTTCAGTCTAGCACAGCCAGTTCGTAGCGATGCGGGTCCAATAGGATTAGGCATCCGCCGATTGGCTTAATCCGTCGGCATTACTTGGACATCTGAGCCGACGTCGTAGTCGAGAGTCCGCAAGCGCTGAGCGCAATGGTTGAGGGATTGCCGACAGGAGGACCAGTGATCCGCGAGCCGCGAATGAGGGGCGGCGAAACCGTAACCCATGTGTCCGGTATGGACCCTTTGGAACTGGCTGGGGCGCCTGGATTCGAACCAGGGAATGGCGGTACCAAAAACCGCTGCCTTACCGCTTGGCTACGCCCCAACTTAAGCTGGCGAGAAATCGCCGTGCCAAATCGAGCGCCTGATTAGCAAAGCTCGTCGCCCGTCACAATGCTTAACTTCGCCTTCGACGCAGAATTCTTTCGCCCGCCTTCAGCCGGTTCGACGCACGCGGCCGACATTGGCGCAAAACTTTCCAGCGCCGGGAGTGGTTTCTTCCCATGGCCCTTTGGCCTATTGTCGCGGCGCGCCTGCGCAATGTGCTGAAGGCAGGCGCGGAGCCGACAGTCATCATCGAGATCGAGTACACGTGAAAGCCAGGAAGAGACGTATGCAGGGACCGGATTTCGACCTCGACTTCAAGCCGGCTCACGGTGAGGCGGTGCCTGTTGCCGACCGCGTGCAGCGCATTACGGTCAACAATCCCGGTCCCTTCACCTTCCACGGAACGAATAGCTATATCGTCGGCAAAGGTTCGGTCGCAGTGATCGATCCGGGACCCGACGACGACGCACATTTCCGTGCCCTGATGGCCGCGCTCGATGGCCGCGAGGTGACGCACATCGCCGTCAGCCATACACACCGCGATCATTCCCCCCTCGCCCGGCGGCTGAAGGCCGCGACCGGGGCCACGATCGTTGCCGAAGGACCGCACCGCGCGGCCCGCCCCTTGCATGCCGGCGAAACCAATCCCTTCGCCGAAAGCTCGGACATGGATTTCATGCCCGACATCGCGCTTTCCGAAGGCCAGCGGGTCGAGGGCGACGGCTGGGGCCTGACGGCCGTGATGACGCCTGGCCACACCGCAAATCATGCCGCTTTCGCGCTCGACGGCACCGGCATCCTCTTTTCCGCCGACCATGTTATGGCCTGGGCGACGAGCATCGTCGCACCCCCGGACGGCGCCATGGCCGACTATATGGCCTCGCTCGAAAAGCTGATGCAGCGGGACGATCGGCTCTATCTGCCGGGCCATGGCGGTCCGGTCACCGACCCCGGGGCATTCCTCCGCGCGCTTCGGGCACACCGCAAGATGCGCGAGCGCTCCGTGCTTGAACGCATCCGCGCCGGTGACCGAAAGATCCCGGACATGGTGAAAGTGATCTACGCTTCCACCGACCCGCGTCTCCATGGGGCCGCGGCACTTTCAGTGCTGGCGCATCTCGAAGACCTCGTGGAACAGGGCCGCGTCGAGACCGACGGTCCGCCGTCGCTCTTCGGCGACTATCGGCTCGTGCCGGGCGGCGCCGGCTGACTACTGCATGTTGCAGTCGCTTAAAGTGCTGCAGCGTCCTTTGCACGTCTGATAGGACGCGCGGCGCTGTAGCCGACAGTGCGGTCAATCGCCGGCAATGCCCAGAAGTTCGGCGTCAAGCGCCCGCAGGAACTCCTCGGCAAAGGCGGCGCCCATGCCGAGATCATGGGCGCCATAACGAGAGGCCACGCGCACATCGACGAAAGTGGTCTCCGCCTCCTCCCGGAGCCTGATCAGTACATCGAAGCGGAAGCCGACAATAAGGGTACGCCATTCGCCCTGCAGCACAACGTCGGTGGAGCGCCTTCCTGGAAGCGGGTCGAGATCCGGCGCGGGACGCGCAGCCGGAACCGGAATGACGTCCGGCTCTCTATTCGTGTCCACTCCAGCGCCGCCCTGAACCGCCAGATCCCCGAGGTCCGCGCGGGCGTTCTCGACGCCGAGTTCCGCCGTGGTGGCGATACGCGTTTCCCCGGCGACCTTGCGCACGCCCTGGAATACGCGGTCGAGGGCGCCGTCGTAACGCCTCCCCGTCAATCCAGGATAGGCGGCGATTTGCGCCTCCCGATCCTGCGGCGTGACCGTCGGGCTTCGCGTGAGCCAACTCCTTTCCGCCACAGGAGTCTTGATCCACGGTGGCGGTGTCACCGTGTCGGTCGTGACATCGTAGATCTTGGGCCGCATCAGATATTGCACGGCGCCGAAGCCGAAGAAGCCGAGCGGAGGGGCGGCATAGGTAAGCGCGGACAGCGACGCGATGCCGCCGATCGCCGCTACCTGCCAAAGGCGCGTGAGCCCGATGGCCGCAAGCAGCACGCCAGCCAGAGCAAAAACGCCCGACAGTGAGGCAAGCGCCAGAAAATGCGGTGTGGTCAACGGACCGAAACGGTGCGCCAGCAGCGACAGCGCAAAGATTGCAAATGCGATGCGGGCGAGCCCGCGCGCCCAGTGCGCGGCGTAGGAATAGGGACGCTCGTAGCGGATAATCATCTAACGGAATCAATCCCCGAAGCGGAACAGACCACGGCCTTCTTAGACCATGGCGCCAAGCGTGGGAACACCCAATGCTCGCCCATCTGCCGACGAAAACTGCGCTTGCGGCGGTGCCGCAAATTCGCCATTCTCGTTAAACAGGTATTTCGGCATTAAGGATTCTCGCCAAACGTTTTCCGGCGGGAAGGAGTTCAACCGGAGGCATCGGCCGGCGTCGACAGTGAACAACGCGCGGCAATCAATCGGAGAGGATATCATGGTCGCACCGGAAACAAGCGTGACGAAGGCTGCCCCCACCCTCCTGCCTCAACCCGGCGACGCTGCCATACCGATGGCACTGCTCGAACTGGAACTTTCTCTCGATGGCTTTTCCGGAAGCAAGGATGAATTTGCCGCCTTTGTGCGCACGGTCGCTGCCGATATCGGTGGCGAGCTGCTTTTCACTCTGCCTGCCTCCGGTCTGATCGAGGATTGCCTCACGATCGCCGCCATTCGTTACAGCGATGCCGGAAAGGCGCCGACGATCCTGTTCGTCTGCCTTGGCGGAGACGGAACCGAGATCCGCGTCGAGCAGCCAGGCGCGCAAACCGCGGATCTGAAAAGCTTTGCCGAGGCCTTTGTCGGCGTCCTCGAGCGAATCTGAACAACGGCCCAACGGCGGTTGACCGGTCGGCAGCGGCGGGCGCATGATATCGCGGCCTAATTGAACTGCGCCTTGCGGACTTGCTTTATGCGTTACCGGTGCATGCTTGTGCCCTCTGCGTGCAGAAGCGCGACGAACCCTCTCCCTCGCCCCGCCGTGAATATGCCCCGCCTTTCGGCCGATCTTTGTTCCCACACGCCGGCGCCGGCGGCCCGCACCAAGATCGGCGCTACGCAACATCTGCTGTGCTCGATTGATCGTCGCGTGCCGCGCGTGTCGATTTGAGCGGGATGAGGAAAAGTGCGATCCAGGAGGTGGTGATGAAACCTTTGAGACTGCTGACCCTCGCCGCGGCTGGGCTGCTGCTTGTCGCGTGCCAGACGCCGGAGGAACGGCGGGCGGCCGACAGCAACACCTGTGCCTCCTACGGTTTTCGCCGCGGTACCGATGCCTTCGCCACCTGCCTGCAACGCATCGAACTCGACCGCCGCGCCGAGGCGCGCAGCATGCGCTACAGCAACGACCTAATGATGTGGGGCTGGAGCCGGCCGATCGTCGTCGAGCGGCCTCTGATCGTCAGACCGAAATGATGCTGGCCAACAAGGCGTTCCCGACTTACGGACACAGGGCGGCAGCGATCAGCTCGCTGCCGCCGCGGTCTCGGTTTTGCCGCTGACGTTGATCGCCGCCTGCGCCGCTGCCAGCCGGGCGATCGGCACGCGGAACGGCGAACAGGAAACATAGTCGAGACCCGCCTCCTCGCAGAAGCGGATGGACGCAGGATCGCCTCCATGTTCACCGCATATCCCGAGTTTCAAGCCGTTCTTGGTCCGCCGGCCGCGCTCGGTCGCAATCTGGATCAGTTCACCGACACCGTCGAAATCGAGAGAAACGAACGGATCCTGCTCGATGATGCCCTTCTGCTGGTAGGTGGCGAGAAACAGGGCGGCGTCATCGCGAGAGATGCCGAAGGTGGTCTGCGTCAGGTCGTTGGTGCCGAAGGAGAAGAAATCAGCCGACTCGGCAATCGTGTCGGCCCGGAGCGCCGCGCGCGGCAGCTCGATCATCGTGCCGATCAGGTAGTCGATATTCACGCCGGCCTCGCCGATGACGTCCTTTGCCACCGCCTCGATGCGTTCCTTGACGTAGTCGAGCTCGGAGCGAAGCCCTACGAGCGGAACCATAATCTCCGGGACCACGGCAGCACCGGTCTTGTGCGCGGCCTCGACCGCGGCCTCGAAGATCGCGCGCGCCTGCATTTCGGCAATTTCCGGATAGGAAATCGCCAAACGGCATCCGCGATGCCCAAGCATCGGGTTGAACTCGTGCAGAGCATCGACCCGTTGGCGCAGCTCCGAAGGATCGATCGAGAGGACCCCCGCGACGTCGGCGATCTCGTCGTCCGTCTTCGGCAGGAACTCGTGCAGCGGCGGGTCGAGAAGACGGATCGTGACCGGCAGGCCGTGCATGATCGAGAAGAGCTCGATGAAATCCGAGCGCTGCATCGGCAGCAGTTTGGCGAGCGCCTTGCGCCGCCCCGCCTCGTCCTCAGCGAGAATCATCTCGCGCATCACATTGATGCGGTCGTCCTCGAAGAACATATGCTCGGTGCGGCAGAGGCCGATGCCTTCGGCGCCGAAGGAACGGGCGGCGCGCGCATCCGCCGGCGTTTCGGCGTTGGTGCGAACGGTCATCCGGCGGCTCTGATCGGCCCATTCCATGATCCGGCCGAAATCGCCCGAAAGCTCGGGCTGAAGCATCGGGATTTCGCCCTTCAGCACCTGGCCGGAAGACCCGTCGATCGTGATGATGTCGCCCTTTTTCAGGGTCACGCTTGCCGCGATCAAGAGCTCGTTGCGCGGGTCGACGCGGATATTGCCCGCCCCGGATACGCAAGGCGTCCCCATGCCGCGGGCAACGACTGCCGCATGGCTGGTCATGCCTCCGCGGGTTGTCAGGATACCCTGCGCCGCATGCATGCCGTGGATATCCTCGGGGCTCGTCTCGACGCGGACCAGAATGACCTTGCGCCCCTCCTTGACGGCCTGGACGGCCTCCTCGGAGGAGAAGACGATCTCGCCGGTTGCCGCGCCCGGCGAGGCCGGCAGACCGGAACCGATGATGTCTCGCCGCGCATGGGGGTCGATCGTCGGATGCAGGAGTTGGTCGAGCGAGGCTGGGTCGATCCGCGCCACGGCCTCGTTCTTGGAAATGAGCCCCTGTTCGGCCATGTCGACCGCAATCCTCAGGGCCGCCTTGGCGGTGCGCTTGCCGGACCGGGTCTGCAGCATCCACAGCTTGCCGCGCTCGATCGTGAATTCCAGGTCCTGCATGTCGCGATAATGCCGCTCGAGCTTGCCGCAGATCGCCTCGAATTCGGCGAAAGCCTCGGGCATCAGCTTTTCCAGAGACGGCTTGTCGGAGCCCGACGCGATGCGTGCGGCCTCGGTGATGTTCTGCGGCGTGCGAATGCCGGCGACGACGTCCTCGCCCTGGGCGTTCACCAGAAACTCGCCATAGAGCTCGCTCTCGCCCGTCGATGGATTGCGGGTGAAGGCGACGCCTGTCGCCGACGAATTTCCGAGGTTGCCGAAGACCATCGCCTGCACGTTGACCGCAGTACCCCAACCGGCCGGAATTCCGTGAAGATGACGGTAGGTTATCGCGCGCGGGTTCATCCAGCTCGAAAAGACCGCGCCGATCGCGCCCCAGAGCTGAACCTCGGGATCCTGCGGAAAGGGCTCGCCAAGCACCTCTTCGATCGCTTCCTTGTAGCGCGAAATGACGTGCTGCCACTCGACGGCCGAAAGTTCCGTGTCCTGCTCGTGGCCAAGCCGCCCCTTCTCGTCCTCCAGGATTTCCTCGAAGACCTCATGGTCGACGCCCATGACGACATCGCCATACATCTGGATGAAGCGCCGGTAACTGTCCCAGGCGAAGCGCGCATCGCCGGCGTCGTGCCCGAGTGCATGCACGGACTTGTCGTTGAGGCCAAGATTGAGAACCGTGTCCATCATGCCGGGCATCGACGCGCGCGCTCCGGAACGGACGGACAGGAGAAGCGGACGGACCGTGTCACCGAAGGTGCGGCCGGTAATTTTTTCCATCCGGGTAATGCCCTCCCGCACCTGCTCGCGCAGGCCGTCGGGCATGGCCCTGTCATTTTCGAAATAGCTGTTGCAGGCATCCGTGACGATCGTAAGCCCGGGCGGCACCGGCAGGCCGAGATTGCACATCTCCGCGAGGTTTGCTCCCTTGCCGCCGAGCTTGTTGCGATCCCCCGCACGCCCTTCGGCCTTGCCTCCGCCGAAGGTATATACCCATTTCGTCATGCCTGCTCTCCACCCAGAAACAGCTTTGATGACGGTCTACAGTATATGTTTCGGACTGAAAATGCACTGGACGAAGATTTTTGCTGCGGTGCATCAAAATTGAAACGAACGCCAAGCCAGCCAAGACAGCCGCGTCATTCGACGTCGCCTGACCTAGTTGGGGCGGGCTGTTCAGACCACTTCCCGCAGGCGTTCGGCCGTCTGCAGGTCGACGGAGACGAGTTGCGAGACGCCCTGCTCGGCCATGGTAACGCCGAAGAGACGATTCATGCGCGCCATCGTGATCGGGTTATGGGTGATGATGATGAAGCGGGTCTCGGTCGAGGCCGCCATTTCGTCCATCAGGTTGCAATAGCGCTCGACATTGTGGTCGTCGAGCGGGGCGTCGACTTCGTCAAGCACGCAGATCGGAGCCGGATTGGTGAGGAAGACGGCGAAGATCAGCGCCATCGCCGTCAGCGCCTGCTCGCCGCCCGAGAGCAGCGTCATCGTCTGCGGCTTCTTGCCGGGCGGACGGGCGAGGATCTCGAGGCCGGCCTCCAGCGGATCGTCGCTCTCGATCAGTTGCAGTTCCGCGGTACCGCCGCCGAAGAGGTGGGTGAACAGCCGCTGGAACTGCCCGTTGACCACATCGAAGGCGGCGATCAGCCGCTCGCGCCCCTCGCGATTGAGGTTCTGGATGGCGCTGCGGAGCTTGCGGATCGCCTCGATGACGTCGTCGCGCTCCTTGAGGATCGCCGCCAGGCGTTCGGAGAGTTCCTTCTGCTCTTCCTCGGCGCGAAGATTGACGGCGCCGAGCCGTTCCCGCTCGATCTTCAGCCGTTCGAGCTCGCGCTCGACGCCGTGCATGCCGGGCAGCGCCTCGTCGGCGGCAAGTCCGGTCAAGCGCATCACCTCGTGCGGCGCGCAGGCAAGGCCCTCGTGAATGCGCGCCTCGATCTCGACGCGACGCTCGCGGGCCGAGACCAGGCGCTCTTCCGCGCGACCGCGCTTTTCCCGGGCCTCGGCTAGATCCGAAAGCGCAGCAGCGGCAGCTCGATCCGCCTCCCGCTGGCGGCCTTCAGCTTCGGCGAGAACGTCGGCCGCTTCGCGGCGCGAAGCCTCCGCCTTCTGCAGTTCGTTCATCAACGCGCGGCGCTTGTGCTCGAACTCGTCGGGCGCAGCCACCAATTCTTCGACTTCGTCCCGCGCTTCGGCCTCGCGCTCGCGCAGCGTGTCGATATGTTGCTCGGCGCTCGCTGCCCTCGCCCGCCACGTCTCGCGCTCCGCGGCGATTGCCGAAAGGCGGCGCAAGCGCATCTCGTTCTCGCGGGCGAGACTGTCATGGGCAGCACGCGCCTCCGCGACTGCGGCGCGATCGGCGGCAACCGCCGTCGTCTGGTTGCGCAGATTGAGCTCAAGTTCGGAGAGATCCGGGGTTGTGGCGAGCGCGTCGTTGGCCGCCTCGATCTGTTCTGCCGCCTCCTCGACCTGCCCCTGCAGTTGAAGCCTGGTTTCGGCAAGAACGGCGCGGCGGCGGGCGAGATCGCCCGAGGCACGCTCGGCTGCAGCCAGCGCTTCCCGCGCCTCGGCAAGTTGACGGCCGATCATGCGTTGGGCATCGCGCGCAAGCCGCAGCCGCTCATCCTCGGCACGGATGCGTGCACCGGCCGCGGTGAGATCGGCTTCGGCCCGCCGCAGCGCTTCGGTCGCATCCTCGGTCTCGCTCTCGAGTTCGAGAAGCCGGTTCTTCTGCGCGAGCCGCAAGGCTGCGGCGCTCGGCGCCTCCGACCCCGTCACGTGCCCGTCCCAGCGCCAGACCGCGCCTTCCTTTGTCACCAGGCGCTGGCCGGTCTTCAAAAGCGGTAGCAGGCGCTCCGCCTCCGCTTCGCTTTCGATGATCCCGATCTGGCCAAGCGCCCGCTTGAGCGCATCCGGTGCGCGCACATAGCCGTCAAGCGGCACGGCACCTGCCGGTAAGGGCGGATCGGCAGAATGATCGCCGGGCATTCGCCAATGTGCGGGCGCCGCCTGGTCCAATGGCGAATCAAGGTCGTCGCCGAGCGCCGCACCAAGGGCCGTCTCGAAGCCGCGTTCGACCTTCATCTCCTCGACGATCGCCGGATAGGCGCCGCCGCCGGCCGCCTCCAGCATCCGGCGGATCGTGCGTGCCTCGGCTTCGATGCCATTCAACGCTGCACGCGCCTCATCGACCGGCGGGCGGGCAGCAGCCTCGTCGGCACGGGCGTGGGCGAGCGCCTCCTCAATGGAGACGACGGCCGCTTCGGCTTCCTCCAGTGCAGCCTCCGCGACCTCCACCTGTCCCTGCTTTTCATGCGGATCGGGAAGCGCCGCCATTTGCCGGTCGAGATCATCGAGATCGCGTGTCTGATCGGAAAGCTGGCGGACGAGGCGCGCCTGGCGTTCTGAGAGATCGCGAAGCGTTCTTTCGATCTGATTGCGACCCGCCTGCGCCTCGGCACGCTCGGCCGTCAGCCGTGCGAGCTCGGCTTCGCTGATCGCCAAAGCCTCGTTGGCAGCATCGAGCCGTTCGCGCGTCTCGCCGGCGCGGTCATCCGCCTCCGCCAGCACGTCACGAAGCTCCGCTTCCTCCTCGTCGAGGCGTGCGAGAATGCCGGCATTGTCTGCGACCAGCCGCTCCTCGCGCGCAATATCCTCGGCGAGTTGCGCCAGCCGGCGCTGCAATTCATCGCGGCGCCTGAGGATTCGGCCGGCATCCTCTTCAAGCTGCGAACGGGCGATCTGCAGGCGCTGCAGCGCCGCCGCGAGCTTCGCCTCGTTCTCGCGCAGCTCCGGCAGTTTGAGGCTGGCGATCGCTTGGGCCTTCGCCGCTTCCATCTGTATTTGCGCCTTTTCGGCGACCAGTGCGGTGATCTCGTTCAGCTGGCTTGTCGCCTCGGCTTCCGCCTCTTTGGCCTGCACCCAGCGGATATGGAAGAGGATCGCCTCGTGCCGGCGAATATCGGCCGACAGCATCTTGAAGCGGTTGGCCTGGCGGGACTGGCGCTTCAGGCTCTCGATCTGGCTTTCGAGCTGGGACGTCACGTCGTCGAGCCGCTCGAGATTGGTCTCGGCCGCCCGCAAGCGCAGTTCCGCCTCATGGCGGCGGGAATGCAGGCCGGAGATACCGGCCGCCTCTTCGAGCAGCTGACGGCGGGCCTGAGGCTTGGCGGCGATCAGTTCGCCGATCCGCCCCTGCCCGACCATCGATGGCGAGCGGGCGCCGGTCGATGCGTCGGCAAACAGCAGCTGCACGTCCTTGGCACGCGCTTCCTTGCCGTTGATGCGGTAGACCGAACCCTGCTCGCGCTCGATGCGGCGGGTCACCTGGATCTCGTCGCTGTCGTTGAAAGCGGCGGGTGCGGTGCGATCGCCATTGTCGAGATAAAGGCCGACCTCAGCCGTGTTGCGCGCCGGCCGGTTTCCAGAGCCGGAAAAGATCACGTCATCCATGCCGGAGGCGCGCATGTTCTTGTAGGAGTTTTCGCCCATCACCCAGCGCAGCGCCTCGACAAGGTTCGACTTGCCGCAGCCGTTTGGCCCGACGACGCCGGTCAGGCCGCGCTCGATAACGAATTCGGTCGGTTCGACGAAGGACTTGAAGCCGAGCAGGCGGAGCTTGTTGAACTTCATGGGCGGGACGCTGGGGCGGACGGCAGGTACCCCCCTCTGCCGAATACATCGGCTGCAGGAGCCGTGCGGTACCCCCCTCTGCCCTGCCGGGCATCTCCCCCACAAGGAGGGAGATTGGCCAGAAGCGCAGCCCTGCCCCGCGATAACATCGCGTGTGCCGAGACCACGCCAGGGATGAACCAATACGGTGGCCTGCTGGTGAAGCGGGGCGTTGCCGCTCGCCGATCTCCCCCCTTGTAGGGGAGATGCCCGGCAGGGCAGAGGGGGGTGGGCCACGAATGCATCACTCGAATGCCCCCTCCCCGATCACGCGCACGATGTGCTCACACACATTATCGATATCGCGCAGCACGTCATCATTCCAGAAACGCAGTACCGTCCAACCGTCCGCCTCCAGACGCTGGGTACGCTGCCGGTCGTAATCGATATCCCCTGCTCTCGCATGCTGTGAACCGTCTACCTCGACGATCGGCCGATGCTCGGCGCATGCAAAATCAACAACGTAGCCGGCAATCGGAACCTGCCGGCGAAAGCCTAGCCCCATCAGGCGGTGCGCACGCAACTCGTTCCAGAGCTTGAGTTCTGCATCTGTCATCGCACTGCGCATGCGGCGCGCATTGGCGCGGGTTCTCGGCAAAACATCAACGTGAGGCATGCGATGCCCTCACTTGCTGTAAGCACCGAATGCAAAAAACGGGCGCACGGCTGCCGCCGTCGCCCGCCATTCGAATAAGCGAAGGATCAGAGCTTGCTGTCGATGAGGGCCGACATAACGTCAACCGACATGTCCCCCGAATAGTGCTCACCATTGACGAAGAAGGTCGGCGTCGACTTGACGCCGAAATCCTTGGCGCCCCTCTGCATCACTGCATTCACATCATCCAGAAGTTTTTGGTTCGTCAAGCAGGCCTCGAAGCTCTCCTGTGTAAAACCGGCGAGTTTCGACATCTGCAGGAGCGCATCGCGGCCGTTCTGCGCTGCGGCCCACTGCTCCTGCTGCTTGAACAGCATCGAGATCATCGGGAAATACTGCCCCTCGGGCGCGCAGCGTGCCAGCATGAAAGCCGCGGCGGCGCGCGGATCGAACGGGAATTCGCGCACGATGAAGCGGACCTTGCCGCTGTCGACATACTTCGCCTTGATCGCGTCGAAGGTCTTGTTGTGGAAGTTCGCGCAGTGCGGGCAGGTCATCGACATGTATTCGACGATCGTCACCGGCGCATTGGCTTCACCCAGAGCCATTTCCGGCAGCGCGCCCGGTTCGAGCAGCTTCTTCACGTCGACGCTGCCTTCCGACTGTGGCAGTTCAACCTTGGCCGCCGGGGGCGTGGCTGCCTGAGCGACCTCGGTTTCAGCAGGCTTCGCCTCGCTGGTGGCGGCGGGTGCTGCCGGCGTGGACGCAGTTGTCGTCGCCTCCGTGGTCGCGCTGGTTTCAGTCGGCGCAGTCGAAGCCGTCTCCTTCTTCTCCTCGCTGCAGGCGGCGAGCATCAGGGCGAGCGCGGCGACGGCGGCACCGCCCAGAAGGCGTTTCGAAAGGCTCTTTTCGGAAGCGGACATGAATGTGACCCGTGTTCTGTGAGGGAAAATTAAATTGCGAATTCGATAACTTGCCTTGCTGGAGGCGACAAGGGGCGCCGTCTCAACTGAATTCAAAGAAACGTGACCGCTTGAAGATCACGTTTCCTTCCTGCGCGACGAAAACACTGATGTACCAAGACGCCGGAGCGCGGCCTTCAGCGCCTCGCTTTCCACACCTTCCACCATGGCTTCGAGCTTTCGCGCAGGCTCGCCGACGAGCGGACGCTGACGACGGGACGGCTTGGGTGCGGCTGCAACCGGCTTCTGCACGATCCGGACCTGACCGATCGCGTAGAAACCGAAAAACCCGTTGATCCGCTGGATCAGTTCGCCCTGGGCGTGGGTCAGGAAAAGCGCTCTCGCGCCCTCGCAGGCGACGGTCAGAACGCCAGGCTGATGGCCGCCCTCGCCGCCCATCTCAGAAGCACGGCGCGGCCAGGCGATTTTTTCCGGCCGTGTACAGTCGGCAAACTCCGGACCGGCGATTTCGTCCCAGGAGCCCAGCAGCATGGTGTTGATGCCCGCGCGCTTGGCGAGCACCGGGTCGATCAGGCCGTTTGCGACCTCGCTGATCTGGACGACGCCCCTGCGGGCCTTCTCTTGATTCACCGGCACGACTTTCTGTTTGCAGTTCCGATTGCGCCTTGAAGGCTACTGCATGTTTCCTTAAATCGTAGCCGATTTAAGGATAAAAACATGCAGCAATTCAAAGTGCTACAGCGTCCTTTGCGCGTGTCATAAGACGCGCGGCGCTGTAGTGACGTCATCCAACTATAGGCCGGAAAAGGATTCCCCGGCAAATGAAGCACGACACCCCGGCGGCGGACGCCACCTTTCTTCTTCTCGACTGGTACGATCGCCACCACCGCGATCTTCCTTGGCGGGTCTCGCCGCCAATGGCGCGAAAGGGCGTCATCGCCGATCCTTACCACGTCTGGCTGTCCGAGGTCATGCTGCAGCAGACCACCGTCCAGGCGGTCAAGGCCTATTTCAACAAGTTCCTGACGCTGTGGCCGACGATCAACGATCTTGCCGCTGCGGATACCGAAGACGTGATGAAAGCTTGGGCTGGGCTCGGCTATTACGCCCGTGCGCGCAACTTGAAGAAATGTGCCGAAGCGGTGGCGGCCGAGCACGGCGGACGCTTTCCGGACAGTGAGGACACGCTGAAAGCACTTCCCGGTATCGGCGGCTACACGGCGGCGGCAGTCGCGGCGATCGCCTTCAACCGCCGAAGCGCCGTTCTCGACGGCAATGTCGAGCGCGTGATCTCGCGGCTCTACGCCATCGAAACGCCACTGCCGGCGGCCAAGCCGGAAATGCGGGCGCGAGTCCTTGCCCTGACGCCTGAGGACCGCCCGGGTGACTTCGCGCAGGCGATGATGGATCTCGGCGCGACGATCTGCACGCCGAAAAGGCCGGCCTGCTCGCTCTGTCCCTTCCGCGCAAGCTGTATGGCGCTTGCAACGGCCGACCCCGAAACCTTTCCACGCAAGGCGGAAAAGAGGCAAAAACCGCTGCGCCTCGGCGCCGCATTCGTGGCGATCAACCGCTCGAACGCCGTCTATCTGCGGAAGCGCGCCGACACCGGCCTTCTCGGCGGTATGACCGAGGTGCCCGGAACGGGATGGACCGCCCGCCACGACGGCGAAACCTCGGTCGATGCCCAACCGTTTGCCGCGCCTTGGGAGGCCTGCGGAACGATCACGCATGTTTTTACGCATTTCAAGTTGCGCCTGTCGGTCTACCGCGCCAATGTTCAGCGCCCCGAGACGGGAACGAACGGATGGTGGGAGCCGGTCGCATCGCTCGGGGCGCAAGCATTGCCAACCGTCATGAAAAAGGCAATCGCCCAGGCTATACCAAACGCCTTCAAGACCGAGCGAAGCTAGGCTCAGGCGAGAAGCGTTTTCATCAGTTTCCCCGCACAGGACTTTGAAACATCTAAGGATTGCCGATGAGCAGCGCAAACATCCGCCACATCGTCTTCGACATCGGCAAGGTGTTGATCCATTACGATCCGCGTCTTCCCTACTGCCGCATCATTCCGGATGAAGCCGAGCGCAACTGGTTCTTCGCCAATGTCTGCACCCATGACTGGAACGTCGAGCAGGATCGAGGACGCTCGTGGGAAGAAGCGGAGGAGATTTTGGTTCGGGTACACCCGGATCGCGAGGACCAGATTCGGGCGTTTCGCAAATGCTGGCACGAGATGGTGCCGCATGCCTATGTCGAGACCGTTTCCCTGATGGAGGGACTGATCGCCGAAGGGCGCGACGTCACCATGCTTACCAATTTTGCGTCGGACACCTTCCGCGAGGCCCAGAAGCTTTATCCCTTCCTGACGCTGGCACGCGGCGTGACGGTCTCCGGCGATGTCGGCCTGATCAAGCCGGAAGTCGCGATCTATCGGGCCCATGCGAAAGCCTTCGATCTGGAGCCCGCCGCCACGCTCTTCATCGACGACAGCATGGCCAATGTGGAGGGCGCGCGCACTGCGGGTTGGCACGCGGTTCACTTCACCGACGCCGAGAAGCTGAAGGTCGATCTCGCCTGCTATGGCATACAGCACTAAGACCGTTCGGGGATGCCCGTACTGGCTGTAAAATCATCAAAGCGCCACAATCGGTTCAGCCGCCATTCAGCTCGCGCCGTTCATGATCAGGACCAGAATTCGACGCCCACTATGAAAGGTTCTGTTCCATGGCCACGCGTATCTACGGCACGAACTACAGCGACAAGATCGTCCAGAACGGCTATATCTCGGTAGAGATCTATGCCCTTGATGGAAACGATCAGATTTATCTGAACAGGACCGACAGTTACGGCGGATATAACTTCGTCGATGCGGGATACGGCAACGATGTCGTCGTTAATTACTTCGAGGGCGGCAACGATATCTTCATGGGCGCCGGCGACGATCTTTATATCGCCGATGCCCGTGTCCGTGACGCCAGCTCCTACGACGTGGTTTACGGCGGCAGCGGCAACGACCGCTTCGAGATCGAAACCTATGCCAGCGACTATTACGGCGATAGCGGCAACGACACCTTCCTTTCCGTCGGGTTCAAGAACTACTTCAACGGCGGCACCGGCGTCGACACCATCAGCTATCAACTGCAGGACAGCTTCGGTTCGGAGCGCGGCCGGGGCGTGACGATTGACCTCGGCTACAAATATGCGACCACCGGCACCGGCCGCCGGGAAGACCTGATCAGCATCGAGAATGCGACGGGCACCAACTACGGCCATGACGACATCACCGGCAGCTCGGTCGCCAATGTGCTGCGTGGGCTCGGCGGCCACGACATTCTCGAAGGCCTCGGCGGCGACGATTTCCTCGATGGCGGCACCGGCGACGACGATCTCTATGGTGGTTCGGGCGCCGATATCCTGCGCGGCGGCACCGGCTTCGACTATCTCAACGGCGGCACCGGCACCGACAGCTTCGATTTTAACTCGATCAGCGAATCGGCCGTCGGCAGCCGGCGCGACGTGATCGCCGACTTCCACCGGTCGGAATGGGACGTCATCGACCTTTCGACGATCGACGCCGACACGACCTGGAGCGGAAACCAGAGTTTTACCTTCATCGGCAGCCGCGGCTTTTCCGGCGAGGCGGGCGAGTTGAATTTCCGCTCCGGCGTCGTCTCGGGCGATGTCAATGGCGACGGCTACGCCGATTTCCAGATCAAGGTAAACGGCGTCTCCAGCCTGCGGGTCGACGACTTCTTCCTCTGATTGTTTGCTTTTTGGCATGGAGCCCTGGCTGCGAACAGCAGCCGGGGCCTCGCTGTTCCAAAAACCAGCGATTCTATGGCCCGGAGCGTATGCGATCGTCTCCCCGCAAAAGCGGGGAGAAGGTGGCCGGCAGGCCGGATGAAGGGCCGTTCCTACTTCATACAAACGCCCGGAATCCTCATCGGATTCCGGGCGTTTAAAGCTCTCCCTCCGGGACTGAAGGTACAAAAACCGGATGGAGCGCTTTTCGAAGACCCGAGCGGAACTGGTTGATCAGTTCAGTTTTGCCAGGTCATTTCGAATGACGGATCGGAGTTCGTCGATCGGCTTCAGGCTGTCGCCCTCTTCGAAGTGCCAGAATGTCCATCCGTTGCAGGCATCAAGGCCCTGTACCTTCGCGCCAAGGCGGTGGATGGAACCGGCCTCGCCACCCGAGGCAAGCGTTCCGTCCGCGCGCACGATCGCGCTGTAGCGACGCTTGGCATCGGTCAGAACTGCGCCGGGCTTGATCAGCCCGCTTTCGATCAGCGTGTTGAAGGCAACGCGCGGCTCTGCCTTCTTGCCCGTCATGACGGAAAGCGTCGCCTTACCGAGCGGCTCGACGGCGGCGATGCGTTCCGCCGCGGCATCGATATAATCCTGCTCGCGCTCGATGCCGACGAAATGGCGGCCGAGGCGCTTGGCGACGGCACCGGTGGTGCCGGAGCCGAAGAAGGGATCGAGCACGACGTCGCCGGGCTTGGTCGAGGCCATCAGGATACGGGCAAGCAAGGCTTCCGGCTTCTGCGTTGGATGCACCTTCTTGCCATCGTCACCCTTCAGACGCTCGGCGCCGGAGCAGATCGGGAACAGCCAGTCGGAGCGCATCTGAACGTCGTCATTTGCCGCCTTCATGGCTTCGTAGTTGAAGGTGTAGCCCTTGGCCTTTGCGTTCGGCGTCGCCCAGATCAGCGTTTCATGCGCATTCTGGAAACGGCGGCCCTTGAAGTTCGGCATCGGATTGGTCTTGCGCCAGATGATGTCGTTCAAGATCCAGAAATGCAGGTCCTGCAGGATCGCACCGACCCGGAAGATATTGTGGTAGGAGCCGATCACCCAGAGCGTGCCGGTCGGCTTCAGGACACGGCGGCAGGCAAGCAGCCACGCGCGGGTAAAGGCGTCGTAAGCCTCGAAGGAAGCGAACTGGTCCCAGTCGTCGTCGACGGCATCGACCAGCGATTGGTCAGGCCGGTGCAGCATGCCGCCGAGCTGGAGATTGTAGGGCGGGTCGGCAAAAACGACATCGACGGAATTATCGGGAAGCGCGTTCAGCGCGGCCACGCAATCTCCCTTGATGATGCTGTCGAGCCAGTTCAACGGACGGGCGGCACGGGAGATTTCGGCAAGCGAAACAACTGAAGACATGGACAACTCGCAAAAACGCTTACTCGGACTGACTATACGCTTATGGTTACCGAAGATGGTTACCAAAGGCTGAAACCGTTCCGGAAAAATTCGCGTCCATGCTTATGCCGACCGACCGTCGCTCAGTGGCTCACTGGTGCGGCGCATTCTCAAGTCGTCTCGGCTCGTTCATGCCATTCGCGACTGTCCGGCGGCGCCTGATCGCGATCGTTGAGGCCGTAGTCCCGGACGACCGTCGCGATCCTCAGCCGATAATCGGCAAAGACGCCGTGCCGTCCTGCCTCCTGGGCGGCGCGATGTTCGGCACCGTTACGCCACGCCTTCACCGCCGCCTCGTCTCGCCAAAAGGAAAGCGACAGCAATTTGTTCGGATCGGCAAGGCTTTGAAACCGCTCGATCGAAATGAAGCCGTCGATCCCGTCCAGCCGAGGACGCAGATCGGCGGCAAGGCCAAGATAGGTGTCACGCTCGTCCTCGGACGGCGCGACTTCGAATATTACCGCAATCATCGCGTCATTCCTTTCCTTGCGGCAGAGAGACGTTCCTCAAAAAGATACGGTCCTCCTTGAGAATGAAGCGCTCACGCCTGGCGAATTCATAGTTCTCGCGACCGAGCGGATCGGCGGCGAGCCGCGCTCGATAGGCTTCGTAGGCGGCAAGACTTTCGATGTTGTAGACGCCGTAGGCAATCGTAGCAGAGCCCTCGTGCGGGCCAAAATAGCCGATGAGATCGGCACCGCAGCGGGGAATGGCTTCGCCCCAATTGCGGGCATAGGCCGCGAAATCGTCCTTGCGGAACGGGTCGATCTCGTAACGGATAAAACAGGTGATCATGGTCGTCTCCTTCGTGATGAAGACAACTATGCCGCCTTGTTCGGCGCGAATGCTTCGATTATGATCGAAGTATGAAGGAAGGTCCGGACATTGCCCTGATCGGCTCGCTCATCGGCGATCCTGCGCGCGCCAACATGCTGACCGCGTTGATGGGCGGCCGGGCTTTGACGGCTACCGAGCTTGCGACGCATGCCGGAATAACGCTGCAGACCGCAAGCTCGCATCTTGCCAAGCTGGAGGCCGGCGGGTTGCTCACGCAGCGCAAGCAGGGCCGCCACCGTTATTATGCCTTGAGCGAGGACGAGGTCGGGCTGATGCTCGAAAGCATCATGGGCTTTGCGGCAAGCCGTGGGTTGACGCGGCATCGACCGGGACCGAAGGACCCGGCACTCAGAAAGGCGCGTGTCTGCTACAATCACCTCGCCGGTGACTACGGGGTACGCATGCTCGACAGCCTGGTCGCCGCGCGCCAAATCGAGGTAACCGGTGATGACCTTGTGCTGACCGATGCCGGTCAGGCGCGCGTCGAGGCCTTGGGCATCGACTATGCCGCGCTCAAGAAATCCCGGCGGCCGATCTGCCGGACCTGCCTCGACTGGAGCGAGCGCCGCTCGCATCTTGCCGGCTCGCTCGGCGAGGCACTCCTGACCCTCTTCATCGACAAGGGGTGGGCGAGGCGCGAGCAGAACAGCCGCGCCATTCGCTTTACCGATACCGGCGAAAAAGCCTTCTTAGAGCTCTTCCCCCAATAGGGCAGGCGGCGCCCACCCGCCTCGAACCACCGCGCCGGCAAAGCCATCGCGCGCGACGCGCGTGCAGAGGGCGGACCATTCGCATTCATCGCAGGCACCACGGACAGAACCAAGCGCAAAGGCGCCGCGCAGGTCCTGAAGACGCCGGTCGTCGAGAATGAGAACGGAGCCCGGGCCAAGCGGAAACCCAAGCAGGTCGGCTACTGCAGCCAAGGCCCGACTGTCGCGACCGCGGATATTCTCGTTGCGGCAATGAGCTTCGGCCAAACCCAGCATCGGCGCACAGATATCGTCCGGCCCTTCGACGATCTCGATCGGCTCGCCGGCGGAAAGGCGACGGGCAACGACTTGGTAGTTGCGGGTGAACGAGGGCGTATAGCCCTCGCCCACGAAAGTCAGCAGACACAGAAGGTGATGCCCGCGCAGGCGAACCGTCACAGCAGGTCCGCCGGCTCACGAACGCGGTCCTGGATCCCCTTCAGAACTGCGGCGGCGAGCGCCGATTTCAGGACGGCACCGAGCAGGAACGGGACGACACCCAACATGACCGCCTTCTCAAGGCCGATCAGCGTCGCGAGCCAGGCCGCGCCGATGACGAGGCAGAGTATGTTGGCGGAAAAGTGCGCGAGGAAGCTCAGCACCACCCGATCGCCCGTCCAGCCCCGGCCAGCCAGCCAACCAGCAAGGCCGCCGATCAACGGAAAAGAGACAAGATAGCCGGCGGTCGGACCGGCGAAATGGGCGATGCCGCCGGCGCCGTTTGCAAGCACCGGCAAGCCGACGATGGCTTCCGCCAACCAGGCGAGGATTGTGACCACGCCGAGGCGCCAGCCGTAGATGACACCGATCATGGTGACTGCGAACGTCTGTATGGTGATCGGCACCGGCACCATCGGCACGCTGATCTGCGAAGAAAGCGCAAGAAAGCCGGTGCCTGCCAGCACGAACAGGGCCTTGAGCGGCAACGCCTTACCGCCGAGACGAAGCGGATCGAAGGCAGACGCAGAAACGAGTTCGGACATGGGTTCTCCTAAACCAGTATTTCACGATTATAGATAATTTCTAGAACTATCTATAATTCGCTCAATACCCGTAAGCAGAGGTGCAATCAATAGCTAGAGGCTACGAAATCGCCGGCCCCTACATGCCGCGCATCTTTTGAGACGCGCAAAATCGCGCCGTAGAGCTTTGAATCGCTGCATGATTTTTTCCTCAATCGATTCCGACTTGAGGAGTCATGCAGTAGGCGACCGGAAGGCCCCGGCGGACCTTCAGCGAGCCCTCGCTCTAAAATTATAGATAATTCGAAACACTCCACCCCGGGCGTGCGCTAGCCGACGATCGAAAAGGCGTCGTGAACTTCGCCTGAGGCCGTCCTTACCGGAGTCTTACCGATCCATCCGACATGACGCTCGAGAATGGCGGCCGCCTCGTCGCCCTTCCCCTGACGGAGAGCCGTCAGGATCGCGCGATGATCATGATCCGTGCGCGCCTCCCAACTCGACCGCCAGGCCGAGAAAAGAAACCGGGCACTTGCCGCGTGAAGATCGTCAATCGCGGCGAGCAGGCGCGGCATACCGCAGGGCTCGAGAATGATCCGGTGAAAGGCACGGTTCGCCGCCTCCCAGGAGCGCACATCTCTGGAACTGTCTGCCGCGGCCGTTGCCGCCTCGGCCCTGTCCAGGATCGCCGGCGTCAGGTGAGGCACGGCGTGGCGCAGCGCCAGGACTTCCAGGGCGGCCCGCATCTCGGCCACTTCACGCACCTCCTGGAGGTCGAAAGCAGCGACACGCACGCCGCGGCGCGGCTCGCTCACGGCAAGCCCCTGCGCCTCCAGCCTACGAAAGGCCTCGCGAACGGGAACATGGCTGGCGCCGAATTCCTCTGCAACGTGATCCTGCCGCAGCCGCTCGCCTGGCGGCAGCACTCCGGAGATGATCCTTTCGGCAAGCACGCGGCTGATGCGGCTCGCAAGCGTGTCGTCACGTTCCTTGTTCATGCGCTACAGATAGAGGTGCATCCCGACGCTGTCGAGCAAGCTCGCATGCGCATCCGGCGATTTCCAAAGGTTGAGCTTTCGACCGCCGTCGTATAAAGCTCGCTCAACTGCCGCTTTCGCCGCGATCCAGACTCCTCCCCCTGCCGCTGGCGTATTTTCTCCCAAGGAACTGACCCCCAAATGACCGGTATCGATCTCATTATCTTCGATTGCGACGGCGTGCTCGTCGACTCGGAAATCATCGCCTCGGAAGTCGAGGCCGGATTGCTGACGGAAGCGGGCTACCCGATCAGTGTCGAGGAAATGGCCGAGCGTTTCGCCGGCATGACCTGGCACAACACGCTGCTGGCGATCGAGAAAGAGGCGAGTATTCCACTGTCGGCATCGCTGATCGACAAAGTCGATGCCATTCTCGACAAGCGGCTCGCCCGCGATGTCAAGATCATCGAGGGCGTCAAGCCGGCACTGATGCAGCTGACGCTGCCGCACTGCGTCTGCTCCAACTCCACCTCCGAGCGCCTTGCCATCATGCTCGGCAAGGTCGGCATCAAGGACCATTTCGGCAAGCATATCTATTCCGCGCGCGATCTCGGCCCGGACCGCGTCAAGCCGAAGCCAGATATCTTCCTGCACGGTGCCGCCCAATTCGGTATCGATCCCTCGCGCGTCCTCGTTATCGAGGACTCGGTGCATGGTATTCATGGCGCACGCGCCGCAGGGATGCGGGTCGTCGGCTTCACCGGCGGTGCCCATACCTATCCTTCGCACGCGGACAAATTGACCGAAGCTGGCGCCGAGACGGTGATTTCCCGCATGGCGGTTTTGCCCGGCGTGATCGCCGCGCTCGCCGAATGGTCGGAGTCCATGACGGCCTGACGGCCGTGCGATCCTTTTTTCGCCCCGGCTGCTACCGGGACGGAAAATCCCGCGGGTTGCGATGGGGGCGCGTTCACTTTGCGCGCGAGGACGCCATGCCGCATTGATTGCGCGTGACCTTCCTCCGGAAATCATGGCTTTCGCACTGCGCCCAGGGGCTATATCAAGCAGTCTACAAGCGTTACTTCCAAGGAGGAGACATTATGCGTCTTTCGATATTGACCGGTTTGACGTTGGCGGCCAGTGTCGCTTTCGCACCGCTCGCCCATGCCGATATCACGATTGGCGTGATCACCCCGCTCACGGGTCCGGTCGCCGCCTTCGGCGAGCAGGTCAAGAACGGCGCCGAAGCGGCGGTCGAGGCCATCAACAATGCCGGCGGCATCAATGGCGAAAAGATCGTCATCAAGATCGTCGATGACGCCGGTGAGCCCAAGCAAGCCGTATCCGTTGCAAACCAGCTTGCCGGCGAGGGCCTGCGCTATGTTGTCGGCCCGGTAACCTCCGGCACCTCGATGCCGGCATCGGACGTGCTCGCGGAAAACGGCATCCTGATGGTCACGCCGACGGCGACGACGCCGGACCTCACGACCCGCGGCCTGTGGAACGTGCTGCGTACCTGCGGGCGGGATGACCAGCAGGCGGTCGTTGCCGCCGACTATGTCATCAAGAACCTAAAGGACAAGCGCGTCGCCGTGCTGCACGACAAGGCCGCCTATGGCAAGGGGCTTGCCGACGGGTTCAAGGCCGCGATCAACGCGGGCGGCATCACCGAAGTCGTCTATGAGGGCCTGACCCCCGGCGAAAAGGACTTCGGCGCCATCGTCACGCGCCTCAAGGCCGAGAACGTCGACGTCGTCTACTTCGGCGGCTATCATGCCGAAGGCGGCTTGCTCGTTCGCCAGATGCGCGACCAGGGCGTAAACGCCCAGCTTCTCGGCGGCGATGGCCTCTCTAATACCGAGTTCTGGGCGATCGGCGGCGAAGCGGCGAGCGGCACGGTTTACACCAATGCGAGCGACGCGACCCGCAACCCGGCAGCCGCTCCGGTGATTGAGGCCCTCAAGGCCAAGAACATCCCCGCCGAAGCCTTCACGCTCAATGCCTATGCCGCCGTGCAGGTCCTCAAGGCCGGCATCGAAAAGGCGGGCTCCGCCGAGGACCCGAACGCAGTCGCGACGGCAATCAAGTCCGGCGACGCGATCGATACCGTCATTGGCAAGCTGACCTACGGCGAAACCGGCGATCTCACCTCGCCGAGCTTCTCGCTCTACAAATGGGAAGCCGGCCAGAGCGTCCCGGCCGAATAAGGCGGCCGCGAACGGATAAGAAAACGCCGGGGCATGCCCCGGCGTTTTTTGTTGCGCGCTGCGGGATTTCGCGTCCACCTACAGCGCCGCGCGTCTTGCCAGACGCGCAAAGGACGCTGTAGCGCTTTGCTGCATGTTTTTATCCTTAAATCGGCTACGATTTAAGGAAACATGCAGTAGTCACTGCGTCCGGTACGGTCCCTCATCGAAGCCGACGAAAACCTTGGCCTCGGCGCCGGCACCAGCGGGAATCGTCACGTCGGCCTTGGTGAAAACGAACTGGGTCGAGGCGCTGCCCTGCGGAACCTCGACCGGAAATTGGGTGAGTTCGGAATAAAGCGTTTTTTTACCGTCCGTCGCGGCAACACGGATCGGCAGGGTCACCTTGCCGGGTCCTCCAGCGGGGCCCGCCACGACACGTCCCTGCACCACCACCGTTACCTTGAGCGCATCTTCACTCTGCACGCATTGACGCGTGGTGTCGGCGAGCGACGCCTGATAGACGACCTTGGTCGGATCGTCCTTCGCGCCCTTCGCATAGGTGCGGTAGCTGGACGTCCCGTCCCGAAGCGTAATCTGAGGGCAGGCCGCCTGTATTACCGCCGGCGTAGCGGCGGACGCACTTCCGCCAGATTCGATGGCGCCGCCCGTTTGCGTCTTGTTACAGCCGGCGAGCGCCGCAAGAAGCGATACGGCGAGAACACGGCGAGATACTTTGCCAAACACGTTACACAACCTCTGCTGAACCCGGTTAAACACCAGATCACGATGAGTTTGGACTGGATCAATCCAAAATCATCGTGATCGATATCGATAGGTTAGAGCGCGATGGAGCAGTGACCCCCCTTTATCCCAATCGCGCCTCCACTGCATGTTTCCTTAGATGCACCCGATCTAGGGACAAGACATGCAGCAATTCAAAAGTGCGGCCTTTGCGCGTCTGATTAAGGCGCGCGGCACTGTCGACCGAAAACGTTCGGTCAGGGCCTTTCACGGCCCACGGGCATCGTCTATAGCAGCGGCGTTTTGAAAAATCGATCCAGTCAGCGGTCCTATGAAGAAGATTCCGGGGAGCGTGGCCAGCCGGAATTGCCATGGTGACAAGATTGACGGGGTGTTTTGCCGGGGATTGACGCAATAAGGCGGCCGGGTCGGGCGGACCTCAGGGCCGTACGCGTGGACAGGACGAAGGGGTGAAAATGGTGAAGTATGTTTCGACACGGGGAGAAGCGGCGCCCCTCGGTTTCTGCGACGCCCTCCTCGCAGGGCTCGCGCGTGACGGCGGGCTCTACCTGCCGAAGGAATGGCCGACGCTCTCGAAGAAGGAGATACGGGCGCTGCGCGGCAAGTCCTATCAGGAAATCGCCTTTGCCGTGCTCGAGCCCTTCACCAACGGCGAAATTCCGGCCACGAAGTTTCGCGAGATGATCGACGAAGCCTATGCCAGCTTCCGGCATCCGGCCGTCGTGCCGCTGGTGCAGACCGGGGCGAATTCCTTCGTGCTGGAGCTCTTCCACGGCTCGACGCTCGCCTTCAAGGACGTGGCTATGCAGTTGCTCGCCCGCCTGATGGATCATGTGCTTGCGGAGCGCGGCGAACGGGCGACCATCGTCGGCGCGACGTCCGGCGATACCGGTGGCGCGGCAATCGACGCTTTTGCCGGCAGGGAACGCACCGACATCTTCATTCTCTTCCCGCACGGCAAGGTCTCGCCGGTGCAGCAAAGGCAGATGACCACGTCCACGGCCGCGAACGTGCATGCGATTGCGATCAAGGGTAATTTCGACGACTGCCAGAATCTCGTCAAAGCGATGTTCAACGACCAGAGCTTCCGCGACGGCGTCAAGCTCTCGGGCGTCAACTCGATCAACTGGGCCCGCATCATGGCCCAGATCGTCTACTATTTCACCGCGGCGATCTCGCTTGGCGGCCCCGACCGCAAGATTTCCTTCACCGTCCCGACCGGCAATTTCGGCGACATCTTCGCAGGCTACGTGGCCAAGCGCATGGGCTTGCCGATCGACAAGCTGATCATTGCGACCAACGAGAACGACATTCTTGCACGCACGCTGAAAACCGGCCGATACGAAATGCGCGAGGTCAAGGCAACCACATCGCCATCGATGGACATCCAGATCTCCTCCAACTTCGAAAGGCTGTTGTTCGAGGCTTACGATCGCGATCCGGCCATGGTGCGTGCTGCCATGGCAGGTCTCAGGCAATCGGGCTCCTTCGCGATCGACGACGGTGCCTTGAAAAAAATTCGCAAGGAGTTCCGCGCGGCCCGCGCCTCGGAAAAAGAAGTGGCGAAGACAATCCGCAAGACCTTTGAGGGCAGCGGCTATCTCCTTGATCCGCATACAGCAATCGGCGTGTTCGTGGCGGCCAAACACGAAAAATCCTCTGCACCGATGGTGACGCTTGCGACGGCCCATCCGGCGAAATTCCCCGACGCAGTAAAATCGGCAAGTGGTATTGACCCCGCGCTTCCAACGTGGCTTGCTGATCTCATGAATAGGGCGGAGCGTTTCGATATCCTGGACCCGGAGCTTAAGAACGTCGAAACCTTCATCGGCGAGCGTACCCGCGTTCGGGAGTAGAACGAGAAGAAACGTATGATGAAAGTTAAGTGCACCCAGCTCCCTTCCGGGCTGACGGTGGTGACCGAGCGAATGCCGCATCTCGAAAGCGTGGCGCTCGGCGTCTGGATCAAGTCCGGTTCGCGCAACGAAACCGTGGATGAACACGGCATAGCGCACCTGCTGGAGCACATGGCTTTCAAGGGGACCCGGCGGCGCAGTGCCCGCCAGATCGCCGAGGAAATCGAAAATGTCGGCGGCGAACTCAACGCCGCCACCTCCACCGAAACGACCTCCTACTACGCCCGCGTTCTCAAGGATCATGTGCCGCTGGCTGTCGACATCCTCGCCGACATCCTGACTGACTCGACCTTCGACGCCGAGGAACTCAGGCGTGAGAAACACGTCATTCTGCAGGAAATCGGTGCCGCGGACGACACACCGGACGACGTCGTCTTCGACCGCTTCGCCGAGACGGCCTATCGCGACCAGACGGTCGGCCGCCCGATCCTCGGCACGCCGGACACCGTCATGTCGTTTTCGCCCGACCAGATTCGCCATTACCTCGGCCGCAACTACACGACCGACCGGATCTTCATCGTGGCAGCCGGCGCGGTCGAGCACGACGCCTTCGTACGCGAGGTCGAAACACGCTTTTCCGCCCTGCCGCGCCTGCCGCACTCCTCTCCCGTTCTCGATACCGCGCGTTACACCGGCGGCGACAGCCGTGAGAGCCGCGACCTCATGGATGCGCAGGTCCTGCTCGGCTTCGAGGGGAAAGCCTACCATGCACGCGACTTCTACTGCTCGCAGATCCTCGCCAACATTCTCGGCGGGGGAATGTCTTCGCGCCTGTTCCAGGAAGTGCGCGAGCACCGGGGCCTCTGTTATTCCGTCTATGCCTTTCACTGGGGCTTCTCCGACACCGGCATTTTCGGCGTCCATGCTGCCACCGGCGGTGAAAACCTGCCGGAACTGATGCCGGTGATCGTCGACGAACTGCGCAAATCATCGATGAGCATCGAGCAGCAGGAAATCGAGCGCGCCCGTGCGCAGATCCGCGCGCAGTTGCTCATGGGGCAGGAAAGCCCTGCGGCGCGCGCAGGACAGATCGCCCGCCAGATGATGCTCTACGGCCGCCCCATCCCCAATGAGGAATTGATGGAACGGCTCTCCGGCATCACGAAGGAGCGCCTTACCGATCTCGCCGGTCGCTTGTTCTTCGATACGGTCCCGACGTTGTCGGCGATCGGCCCACTTGAACATCTGGCTCCCATGAGCGACATCCTGTCGTCTCTAAGCCCCAGGGCGGCCGAGACTCATGCCGTGGCGATCTGACCGGATCTGCCGCCGAGCAACGGCCTAACCTGGCGAAACCGAAGTGTTTTTCTTGTACAATTCCTGAAAATCGGATTCGATTCGAGCGCGAAGTTGTGCAACGTTTCAGAAGTGCGGCGGCGCTACCGGAAAGCTTGATCGGCGGCGCCGTTGACGGGAGGCATACGTCCCGTCGCGCGTAACTGGCTGGGACGGACGAGGAAAATCCAGACGGCTTTTGCCCGCCCCGCCGCGATCCTGGTCTGGAGGGACATATGGCACGATCGGTTTTTCGGTTTCTGTCGCGGCAGCCCGAGTCGATCGAGATCGCCAACCGGAACTATCTGCTCCGCCTTCCCCGATACGCCGACTATCGCCAATGGTATCAGCTGCGCAGCGAGAGCCGCGCCTTTCTGGAGCCGTGGGAGCCCAGCTGGCGTGCCGACGAAATGACCGAGAGCGCGTTTCGCGGCCGCGTCATCCGCAACGAGCAGGAATATGCCTCCGGCCAGGCCGTTCCCCTGTTCCTTTTCCACAAGCCCGACGAAACGCTCCTCGGCGGCCTCACCATCGGACATATCCGGCGCGGCGCCGCCCAGAACTGCATGATCGGCTATTGGATGGGGCAGAAGTTTGCGGGCCAGGGTCACATGTACGAGGCCCTCAAGCTGACGATCCCCTACATCTTTTCGGTCCTTGAGTTGCACCGTATTGAAGCAGCCTGTATTCCAGAGAATGCTCGGAGCATCCGGCTCCTTGAAAAGGCCGGCTTTGAGCGTGAAGGCTATTTGAGACAGTACTTGAAGATAAACGGGCAGTGGCGGGACCATCTGATGTTTTCCCTCCTGCCCGCAGACGCCGTACCGAACAGGAATATGCCCCTTTGATGCCCCTGACCTCTAAGCCGTTCGCGCGACCAGCCGCAAAGCTGGCGGCGTTTCTGGTCGCATTCGCCGTCTTCGCCATTGGCCTTGCCGGCGGCGTTGCGCATGCGCTCGAACCGGTGAAGATCTCTCGCGAAGATACGGCACTCGACCTGACGGCGACGACCGAGATCTACAGTGGAAGGGGCGAGGCGTTCCAGGTTTCGACCGCGCCCGGCACCGACGGCATCGTGCGCCGCATCGAGGTGCGATCGAGCACCGAAAATCACCAGGGCGACTGGGCGGTTTTCGCGCTCGCAAATGTCTCCGAGGAGCAGCTCGAGCGCGTGATCGTCGCGCCGCATTTCCGGCTGGTGAATTCAAAGCTGTTCTGGCCGGATCTCGGGTCGCAGCGCATCCTCTCTATCACGCCGAGCGAAGGCTTTGCCCTCGACCGGCAGCCGAGCGATGAGGCCGACGTCTTCCGCATCACCCTCAATCCGGGCGCCGTCATCACCTTCGTCGCCGAGCTTGCCACCCCCGATCTGCCGCAAATCTATCTTTGGCAGCCCGATGCCTACAAGGACACGGTCAACGCGTTCACGCTCTACCGTGGCATCGTGCTCGGGATCGCCGGTCTCCTGGCGGTGTTCCTCACCATCCTCTTCGTCGTCAAGGGAACCTCGATGCTTCCGGCGACGGCGGCGCTTGCCTGGGCAGTGCTTGCCTATATCTGCGTCGATTTCGGTTTCCTGTCGAAACTGATCAGCGTTACCGCCGGCGATGAGCGAATATGGCGAGCGGGCACCGAAGTCTTCCTGGCGGCGGGACTGGTCGTTTTCCTGTTCACCTACCTCAACCTCAATCGCTGGCATCAGCATCTCGGCTATGCAACGCTCGCCTGGATTCTCGGACTGGCACTACTCTTCGGCGTCGCCGTCTATGACCCTGCGATCGCCTCGGGCATTGCCCGCCTCTCCTTCGCGCTGACGGCAAGCGTCGGCATCGTGCTGATCGCTTATCTCGGCTTCAACCGCTACGACCGCGCGATCCTTCTGGTTCCGGCCTGGCTATTGATCCTTGTCTGGCTTTTCGGTGCATGGCTCGCGGTCACCGGCCAGCTCGCCAACGATATCGTCCAGCCGGCGCTCGGCGGCGGCCTCGTGCTGATCGTGCTCTTGATCGGCTTCACCGTGATGCAGCATGCCTTTGCGGGCGGCGCCTATCAGCAGGGTCTTTTCTCCGATCTGGAGCGGCAGTCGCTCGCGCTTACCGGATCGGGCGACACCGTGTGGGATTGGGACGTCGCGCGCGACCGCGTCGTGACCATCCCCGACATCTCGCACCAGCTCGGTCTGTCGCTCGGAACCATGAACGGCCCCGTCCGGAACTGGGTGCCGCGCCTCCACCCGGACGACCGCGACCGGTTCCGCGCGACACTCGACGTGCTGCTGGAGCATAGGCGCGGCCGGCTGAACCATGAGTTCCGCGTGCGTGCCGAAGATGGCCACTATCATTGGCTGTCGATCCGCGCGCGCCCCGTGCTCGGCGCAAACGGCGAGATCATCCGCTGCGTCGGGACCATCGTCGACATCACTGAACAGCGCAATTCGATCGAGCGGCTGCTGCACAACGCGCTCCACGACAATCTGACCGGCCTTCCGAACAGGCAGGTGTTTCTCGACCGCTTGCAGGCAATCCTGCTGATGGCAGACGGATCCAGCACAGTGCGGCCGACCGTTCTTGCGATCGACATCGATCGCTACAAGCAGGTCAACGATTTGCTCGGCATCGCGGCTGGCGACAACATTCTCATCGCGTTGACGCGCCGTCTGCGCCGTCTATTGCGCCCGCAGGACACTCTGGCACGCCTCGGCGGCGACCAGTTCGGCCTCATCCTTCTCTCTGAGCGCGATCCGGCGAAAATCGCCGACTTTGCCGATGCGGTCAGCAAGGCGATCATGGTCCCGCTCAACTACGGCAATCGCGAGATCAATCTCACCGCCTCGATCGGCCTGGTTTCCTGGCTCGACCAGGAGCAGAGCGCAGCCGGGCTTCTGGACGACGCGGAGCTGGCGATGTTCCGCGCCAAGAAGGCGGGCGGCAACCGCGTCGAACCGTTCCGTCCGGCCTTCAGAACATCGGGATCGGACCGCCTGCAGCTCGAGGCGGACCTCAAGCGGGCGATCGAGCGCAAGGAACTTTCGCTGGTCTACCAGCCGATCGTTCGGCTCAACGATGCTGAAATCGCCGGCTTCGAGGCGCTGATGCGCTGGGATCATCCGAAGCGTGGCAATGTCTCGCCGACGGAGTTTATCCCGATCGCCGAGAATTCCGATCTCATCAATCAGCTTGGCATGTTCGCCTTCGAAAAGGCGACCAACGATCTTACCGATTGGCAGATACAGACGGGCGACCTGCCGATTTTCGTTGCGATCAATCTTTCGAGCGCACAGCTTCTGAACAACGAGCTCTATGACGACATCCGCGCCGTTCTCAACAAGAACCGCTGCGATCCCGCAAAGGTCAAGATGGAGCTGACGGAATCGCTGGTGATGGAAAACCCGGAACAGGCGCGGCTCGTCCTCGAAAAACTCAAGGAGGCAGGCCTGCGGCTGGCGCTCGACGATTTCGGCACCGGCCACTCGTCGCTCTCCTACCTGACGCGTTTTCCCTTCGACACGATCAAGATCGACAAGGCGCTCGTTCGCGACCCGAGCGACAAGCGCGGCATCCTCTTGCGTTCCGTGATCACGATGGCCCGCGAACTCGACATGCAGGTGGTGGCCGAAGGCATCGAATCCGAAGAAGACGCGATCCAACTCGCGCAGATGGGTTGCGATTACGGCCAGAGTTTCCTCTTTGGTCCGCCGGTCGGATCGGAGTCGATTCTTCGCCTGCTGAAGGAACGATTTCCCTTGATGAAGAGGGCGTAGCCCGCGACGAAGCGGGCCGAAGGTCAGGCGTGGCCGGCGTCTGTGGAAAGCATGGCTGAACTGACGCCCATCAGCTCAAGCGCTCGGTCATATTTCTCGTCCAAGGCGCGGTCGAAGATGAGCTCTTCGCGTGCGGGGCACGTCAGCCAGCCGTTTTGGGCGATCTCAGCCTCGAGCTGGCCGGGACCCCATCCAGCATAGCCGAGCAGCATCGTCGCCTTGAGCGGCCCCTCGCCGCGCGAAATGGCTCTGACGATATCGAGCGTCGCCGTCAGGCAGATGTCATCGCTGACAGGAATGCTGGAGTCGCTCAGATAATCGTCTGAATGCAGCACGAAGCCGCGGCCGGTCTCGACCGGACCGCCTGCCTGTATCTGAAAGTCCCTGGCCGTCGGAGGGAGGCGGATCGCCTCCTCCTCGTCAAGGAGCTGCAGATGCAAGAGGACATCCGGGAAGGTCAGCCGCTGGGGCCGATTAAGAACGAAGCCCATCGCCCCATCCTCGGAATGGGCGCAGACGAAAATGACCGTGCGGGCAAAATTGGCGTCGAACATGCTCGGCATGGCGATCAGGAATTGACCGTCAAGGAAACCACGTTCGCGTGTCTTGTGCAGCACCGTTGTCGCCATAATGGGTATAGCCTACCAATTCGTCGCGAAATGAAAAGCGCCTCTACGTGGCGGCTGCGAAAATTTGCACGCGCGCCGCTCACGCGTGCCAATCAAGCGATTATGATCGCCGGCATAGTCAGGGTCGACTGGCGGTACGGGGCGAAGAACGGTAATGCTTAGCCCATGACCAAGCGCCCTCCATTAGAGAAGATGGCCCAACGCCTCGCTGCGGCAAGTCTTCTGCTTTTATTTTTTCTTCCAGCCAAAACATATGCGGCCGCCAGCGACTGGGTGACGTCGGCCGGCGGCACGATCCGTCTCGTCGCCGCGCAGCCCGAAGGGGACGGCACCATACCGGCTATTCTCGAGGTCAAGCTAAAGCCCGGCTGGAAGACCTACTGGCGAGATCCGGGCGCAAGTGGAATCCCCCCACAGATTACGATCGACCCCTCCTCCGGCGTTGTCCTCCAGGCTATCAATTTCCCCGCACCGAAGACATTCGGCGAGGGGGCGGGCCGCTATGTCGGCTACGACACGCCCGTCGCTTTTCCACTGGTGCTGAAAAGGACGCGTGGCGACGGCGATCTCGCCATCCGGGCGTCGGTCTTTCTGGGCATCTGCGAGGAGATCTGCATTCCGGTCCAGGGCGAACTGAACCTTATCCTGAAGCAGGGCGAGTTCGACAATCCCCTCGACGGGGCACGCATCGCCGATGCCGTAGCGGCGCTGCCGCAAGCCCCGTCGAGCGAATTCAATGTCGCGACAGCAAACTTCGATGCGGCTGCAGGAGCGATCCGGGTCCGGCTTCAATTGCCGCCAGAAGCAAAGGCAGACCAGCCGGAGCTCTTTCTCGCCGGCCCCTCCGGTATCAGCTTCGGCAAGCCGGCGTTCGGGGTGGAAACGGGCATTCAGCGCACGGCGGACATTCCGGTGAAGTTCTCCGGCAAGGACAAGGACATCAAGGGAAAGCCGATCGCGCTGACTGTGCGCGCCGGCAGCCGCAGCATGGAAACGACCCTTGCCTTTGAGTGATGGCGACCTATAGTCCCTGACGCGTTCGGTCGCTCCCACCGCACCGAACTTCGCTCATATCAGGGAGAGAACCGTGACTATTTCCGTCGGAGACAAGCTGCCCACCACAACCTTCAAGGAAAAGACTGCCGACGGCCCGGTTGAGGTGACGACGGACCAGCTCTTCAAGGGCAAGCGTGTCGTTCTTTTTGCCGTCCCGGGTGCCTTCACGCCGACCTGCTCGCTCAACCACCTTCCCGGCTATCTCGAAAATCGAGACGCGATCCTTGCCCGCGGCGTCGACGAGATTGCCGTGGTCGCAGTCAACGACCTGCACGTCATGGGCGCCTGGGCAACCGCGTCCGGCGGCATGGGCAAGATCCATTTCCTCTCGGACTGGAACGCCGCATTCACGAAGGCGCTCGGCATGGATATCGATCTTTCTGCCGGCACGCTGGGCATCCGCTCCAAGCGCTACTCGATGCTGGTCGAAGACGGGGTGGTGAAGACGCTGAACGTCGAGGAGAGCCCCGGCCAGGCGACTGTTTCGGGCGCCGCCGCCATGCTGGAACAGCTTTGATCTGACACCGCGCTCGCAAGAATTGGAGCGGAATTGCCCCCTCACCCTCTCCCCGCATGCGGGGCGAGGGAACTTGAGAGGGCGCCGCTGATCTCCTTCGCCCCGCTTGCGGGGAGAAGGTGCCGGCAGGCGGATAAGGGGCTGATACGGGCCGCGCGGGCCTGTTTCATTTCACCGCATCGGCGCGGCGCGATTTCTTGAATGGTTCCATACCCTTGCGCGCGAGTTCGTCGGCACGCTCGTTCTCGGGGTGGCCGGCATGGCCCTTGACCCAGTGCCAGGTCACGTTGTGGCGCCCCCTCGCCTCATCGAGCGCCTGCCAAAGCTCGCCGTTCTTCACCGGCTTCTTGTCTCCGGTCCTCCAGCCGTTGCGCTTCCAGCCGTGAATCCACTTTGAGATGCCGTCCATGACGTATTTGCTGTCGGTATGAAGATCGACCTCGCAAGGCTGTTTCAGCGCATTCAAAGCCGAAATCGCGGCAAGCAGTTCCATGCGGTTGTTGGTGGTCTCCGCCTCTCCACCGGACATTTCCTTCTCGACATCGCCATAGCGTAGCACTGCGCCCCAGCCCCCTGGGCCGGGATTTCCCGAACAGGCGCCATCCGTAAAGATGTCGACGTGCTTCATGCCGATGCCTCTTGACGTGTGAGACCGTATTCGGCGCTCGACAGGATAGCGCGATGAAAGCGGATCTTCGTCAGGTATTCGAGCGGATCTTTCTTCACGACGAGCGCGCCGGGCGGCGTCATCAGCCAGTCATAGAGCCGGGTTAGGAAGAAGCGCAGGGCCGAGCCCCGTGCAAGCAACGGCAGGGCCGCCACTTCTTCCGCCGTCAGCCTTCGCACACTCTGGTAACCCGACAGCAGCGCCATGCCTTTGGTGATGTTGTAGGAGCCGTTCTTCTCGAAGCACCAGGAATTCAGGCAGACCGCGATATCATAGGCGAGGAAATCGTTGCAGGCGAAATAGAAATCGATGAGCCCCGACAGGCGATCGCCAAGGAAGAAGACGTTGTCGGGGAAGAGATCCGCGTGAATGACACCTTCGGGCAGGTTCTTCGGCCAACGTGCCTCCAGATAGCTCAGCTCCGCCGCGATCTCATCCTTCAAGCCGGCCTGCACCTCATCGGCGCGGGCCTCCGAGTTCTGCCAGAGCGGACGCCAGCCGGAAACCGAGAGCGCGTTGGCGCGCTTCAAGGGAAAGTCCTGGCCGGCGACATGCATGGCCGCGAGTGCGCAACCGACCTCGCGGCAATGCTGCGCCTCGGGCTTTCTCAGCCACATGCCTTCGAGGAAGGAGATCACGGCGGCCGGACGGCCGGACAGTTCTCCGAGAAGCTTGCCGTCCGCGCGCGGCAGCGGCAGCGGGCACGACAGCCCCCGTTCGGCCAGATGGTGCATCAGGCCAAGGAAGAACGGCAGATCGTCCGCGTTTACACGCTTTTCGTAAAGCGTGAGGATGTAGGAGCCTTTGGTCGTGTGGAGAAGGAAGTTCGAATTTTCGACCCCTTCCGCAATGCCCTTGTAGGAGGTCAGGGCACCCACGTCATAAGCTGCCAGAAAACGGATCAGATCGTCTTCCGTAATGTCGGTATAAACTGCCAAGGTTCGCCACTTTCAGAAATGCAAGTCGAGTAGTCGGAGCAGGCCGGGGGCGGAAGACCGCACCTTGATTATTCGCCGTTGACGAAGGCCATGTCGGCAGCGGTCAATTCGACGTGGCGGAGCTCCCGGTTGACAAGGAAGTTCTCATTTTCCTCGACCGTATCGGCAAGCTCCACCGCCGCATCGTAACGTTCGCGGAACGCCTCGATGATTTCGTTGACGATGACTTCCGGCGCAGATGCGCCGGCCGACAGGCCGACCGTAGAGATGTCCCCGATCGCGTCCCAGTCGATTTCCGACGCGCGCTGGACCAGAACCGATTTCTTTGCGCCGGCTCTCAGCGCCACTTCGACGAGGCGCTTGGAATTGGATGAATTCGGCGCGCCGACGATCAGGAACAGGTCGCAGCCGGGCGCCGCCTGCTTTACCGCTTCCTGGCGGTTCGTGGTCGCGTAGCAGATCGAATCGGCCGCCGGCGCCGTCAGATTCGGGAAGCGCTCGTGCAGCCTCTTGATGACGCCGGCGGTGTCGTCGACCGACAGCGTCGTCTGGGTCACGAATCCGAGATTGTCGGGGTCCGGCGGGACGTAGACGTCCGCGTCTTCGACGGTTTCGACAAGCGACACGGCGCCTTCGGGCAGTTGCCCCATCGTGCCGATGACCTCCGGGTGCCCGGCATGGCCGATGAGCACGACATGGCGTCCCAGCCGATGATGGCGCATCGCCTGCTTGTGCACTTTCGACACAAGCGGGCAGGTCGCATCGAGATAGAAGAGATTGCGCGCGTCCGCGTCCGCCGGCACGGACTTCGGCACGCCATGGGCCGAAAAGACCACCGGCTGCTTACGATGCTCCGGCGGGATCTCGTCCAATTCCTCGACGAAGATCGCGCCCTTGGCTTCGAGGCCCTCGACAACATAGCGGTTGTGCACGATTTCATGGCGAACGTAGACCGGGGCGCCAAACTCTTTCAACGCCAGAACGACGATCTGGATCGCCCGATCGACGCCGGCGCAGAAGCCGCGCGGGCCGCAGAGGCGAATGGTAACCGGAGATTTTGCTGCCGCGGATGAGGCCATGAGTCACAAAACGGTAGAACAAACAGGGGCGAACATAGCCGGGCTACCCCGGCCATGCGCCATATATAGCGGCAACGGCAACGCACACAAGAAAGAACACCTCAACCGGGCAAATGCGGTGTCGGGGATCGCCTGACCGGATCGCATGCGCCTCATCTCCGGATCAGACCTCCGAGGCCGGATTTTCCTGGTCGGGCTGCCGCCTGCGGCGATAGAAGTAGACGCCACTCACCACCACCAGCGCCGCCGCAAGACCGTACCACGTAAGAGCATATTGCAGATGGTTGTTCGGGAGGTCGAATTGCGTGACGCCGCCGATCGGCAGTCCGCCGGGGTTCGCGGTGGCATCGGCGTCCACGAAGAAAGAAACCACCCGATCGGCCGGAAGGCTGGCCGCGCCAGCCATCGCATCGAGGTCCTTCCAGTAGAAGATGTTCTTGGCGATGTCGTTATCGGGAACGAGAGAGGAAGGCTTTTCCGAAAGTCTCGGACGGGCAAGGCCGTTCACCGTTACCGTTCCGGCAACCTGCCCTTCGGGACGAGTCGATTCATCCTTCTTCTCGAACGGCACGAAGCCGCGGTTGACGAAAAGGGCGCGGCCATCATCGAGCATCAGCGGGGTGAAGACATAGTAGCCGGTGCGGCCTTCGTGGGTGGCGAAGAAATGGCGCTCCTTGCCGTGATCGTAGGTGCCCGACACGCTAACGGTGCGGTAATCGATGTCGTCGCCCGCGGCAGCCATCGCCTCGATCTCCTTGAGCGAGACCGGGGGCGCCGTGCGCCGCTCTGCGATTGCAGCCAGCAGCCCTTCCTTCCACTGAAGCCGCTGCACCTGCCAAGTGCCGAGCGACACGAGCACGCCAAAAGCCGCAACGACCAGGATGAGGCCGGCAATCCTGCCGAGGCGGCCACGCCCCGCCGGCTTGCGCTCTTCAACCACGATCGATCTCACCCGGACGCGCGCTGTTGCGGTATTGCAGATTGATCAGCACGCCCTTCAGCATCCGCGTCAGAGCGAGGCTAAGGATCGTCGCGAGCGGTATCCAGAGCAGGAAGTGCAGCCACAGCGGCGGATTGACGTTGACCTCCATCCACAGCGCCGCGCCGACGACGATGAAGCCGACGATCAGAATGACGAAGACAACAGGTCCGTCGCCGGAATCGGCGAAGCGACAGTCGAGTTCGCAATTGCTGCAAGCCGGGCGCAGCTTCAGAAACCCCTCGAAGAGTTGACCCTGGCCGCAACGCGGGCAGTGCCCCCTGATGCCGGTCAAGATCGGGTCGACTGGCGGATAGAGCCCCTTGTCGTCAGTCATTGCTCAACCTCCAAATGCGAGGGGCGGCCGCGTTTCCGCAGGCCGCCCCGAATTCAGTACACCGTCGCCGGCCTCTTAGCCGTGGGCGACCGGCGCACCCCAGCTGCCCCAGATGTAGATGGAGAAGAAGAGGAACAGCCAGACCACGTCAACGAAGTGCCAGTACCAGGCAGCCGCCTCGAGGCCGAAATGGTGCTTCGGCGTGAAGTCACCACGAATTGCGCGCAACAGGCAGACCAGCAGGAAGATCGTGCCGATCAGAACGTGGAAACCGTGGAAGCCCGTCGCCATGAAGAAGGTTGCACCATAGATCGAGTCCCTGAAGGCGAACGGCGCGTGCGCATATTCGTAGGCCTGTACGCTCGAGAACAGGACGCCGAGCAGGACCGTCAGCGTCAGGCCGGAAACCAGACCCTTGCGGTCATTGTGCAGCAGGGCATGGTGCGCCCAGGTAACGGTCGTGCCGGACAGCAGCAGGATGACGGTGTTGTAGAGCGGCAGGTGCCAGGGATCGAGGACCTCGATGCCCTTCGGCGGCCAGACGCCGCCAGTGTAGGTCGCGCGCGCGGCTTGGATCGCTTCGCCTGGAAAGAGGCTCGCGTCGAAGAAGGCCCAGAACCAGGCCACGAAGAACATCACCTCCGAGGCGATGAACATGATCATGCCGTAGCGCAGGTGCAGCGACACGACGCGGGTGTGATGCCCCTCATGCGCTTCCTTGATCGTGTCCGACCACCAACCGAACATGGTGTAGAGTACGACCGCCAGGCCGATGAAGAAAACCCAGGGGGTGGCAAGCTCTGCACCGAACAGCTTGAACGAACCACCGGCGACAAAGCGCATGAAGCCAACGCCGCCCAAAGCCATGACGAAGGCGCCGATGGAGGCGAGCAGCGGCCATGGGCTCGGGTCTATGATGTGGTAGTCGTGATTCTTCTGATGCGCATCGGCCATGTCAGTAATCCCCGATAGGTCTTTCTCGTGTCGCCCGCCCGACATAGCCGAAACGGGCCCTGTGTCAAAGTTTGTTCTGAGCTTCCCCTGCCTTAGCCTTCACTTCGGCGAGCGGCTTGGACGGCTCGCGCGGGTAGAAGGTGTAGGACAGCGTAAGTGTCTTGATACCCTTGGTCTCGACCGCCTTGACGATCTCCGGATCGACGAAGAAGACGACCGGCATCTCCAGCTCTTCGCCCGGCTGAAGGGTCGTTTCCGTGAAGCAGAAGCATTGCACCTTATTGAAATAGGCGCCTGCTGCCATTGGCGTTACGTTGAAGGTTGCCTGGCCGGTCGTCGGTTTCGATGACAGGTTCTTCGCCCGGTAGCTGACCTGTACCGTCTCCCCGATCCTGACGTCGATGTCGCGCTGCACAGGCTTGAATTCCCACGGCAGGCCCGACGTATTGGCGTCGAAGGTAACCTTGACCTTCTCGTCGAGGATGACGTCCGAGGCCTGCTCGACCCGCTGCGTCGTGCCGTTATAGCCCGTCACCCGGCAGAACATGTCGTAGAGCGGCACGGCGGCATAGGCCATGCCCACCATGCCTACCACGAAGGCAATGCACGCGCCGACGATCACGCCATTTGCGCGCTCTTTCCGGCTCGATTGCGATTGCGGAGTGTTGGTCATGCGCGGCATTCTCAATGGACCATGCCGTTGCCGAATTTAATCAGCGTGACGACGTAGAAAAGTGCCACAAGGCCGGCGAGTACGAGACCAAGAGCGATGTTGCGGCTGCGCCGTGACTTACGCTGCGCCTCGCTGAGTTTAACGGTTTCCATCAGGCGATACCTCCGGCGTTGAGCCAGATCTGCGCGATCACGTAGTCGACCACCAGGGCCGAGAAGATCGCGAAAAGATAGGCAATCGAAAAGGCGAAGAGTTTCTTGGCCGGAACCATTTTCTCGTCTCCCTCCGGCATGCGCAGGACACCGATCGAATACCAGACGAAGCCCAGGCCCATGACGGTCGCGAACGCCCCATAGCCGAGGCTCGCGAAGCCGAGCAAGGTGGGACAGATGCCGATGAGAGCGGTCAGGATGGCGTAGATGACGATCTGCTTCTTCGTCGTCGCCTCGCCGCAGACATTGGGCATCATCGGCACGCCGACGGCACCATAGTCCCGCATCTTGAACAGGGCGAGCGCCCAGAAATGGGCCGGCGTCCAGAGGAAGGTGATGAGAAAGAGCACGATACTTTCGATCGACACACCGCCGGTCACACAGGCCCAGCCGATCATCGGCGGGAAGGCCCCTGCAGCACCGCCGATAACGATGTTCTGCGGCGTCGAGCGCTTCAGCCACATGGTGTAGATCACGGCGTAGAAGAAAATCGTGAAGGCGAGCAACCCGGCTGCGAGCCAATTGACGGCGAGCCCGAGGATGATCACGGAAAAGGCTGACAGCGTCAGGCCGAAGGCGAGCGCCTCCTCAGGCAGGATCTTGCCAGCGGGAATCGGACGCTTGGCGGTACGGCTCATCACCGCATCGATATCGGCGTCGTACCACATGTTCAGCGCGCCGGAGGCTCCGGCACCGACGGCGATGCACAGGATGGCGATGAAGCCGATAAACGGATTGATTTGTCCTGGCGCAAGGACGAGCCCGGCAAAGGCGGTAAAGACGACAAGCGACATGACGCGCGGCTTCAAGAGCTCGAAATAATCGCGCGCAGAGGCCTCGGACAGGCGCGGTGCGCCTTCCATGCCGACTGCTTCGTGATTGTCGATGAGCGTCATGTCTGGTCCTTGAAATTGCTGCGGCCATGGCAGCCGCATTCTGCCGGCAGGCCGGCGGGGTGAAGTCGCCGGAACCGGCGGCTTCTGTTCGTTCCCCGTCACTTGATCCGCGGGAGCTGTTCCCACTGGTGGAACGGCGGCGGCGACGAGAGCTGCCATTCGAGCGTGTTCGCACCCTCACCCCACGGGTTGTCGCCGGCAACGCGCTTGCGCGCAAAGGCTTCAGCGACGCCGAAGAGGAAGATGAGCACGCCGACTGCGGCGATGTAGGAGCCGTAGGACGACACCATGTTCCAGCCGGCATAGGCATCCGGATAGTCGATGTAGCGGCGCGGCATGCCAGCGAGGCCGAGGAAGTGCTGCGGGAAGAAGATCAGGTTCACGCCGATGAACATGACCCAGAAATGCAGCTTGCCGATGAATTCCGAGTACATGTAGCCGGTCATCTTCGGGAACCAGTAGTACCAGGCAGCGAAGATCGCGAAGACGGCGCCGAGCGACAGCACGTAGTGGAAGTGCGCAACCACGTAGTAGGTGTCGTGCAGCGCGCGATCGAGACCGGCATTGGCGAGCTGAACGCCCGTAACGCCGCCGACCGTGAAGAGGAAGATGAAGCCGATCGCCCAGACCATCGGGGTCGTGAAGCGGATCGAGCCGCCCCACATCGTCGCGATCCAGGAGAAGATCTTCACGCCGGTCGGAACCGCAATGACCATCGTCGCGAAGACGAAGTAACGCTGCGTGTCGAGCGACATGCCGACCGTGTACATGTGGTGCGCCCACACGATGAAGCCGACCGCGCCGATCGCGACCATGGCGTAGGCCATGCCGAGATAACCGAAGATCGGCTTGCGCGAGAAGGTCGAGACGATGTGGCTGATGATGCCGAAGCCCGGCAGAATAAGGATGTACACTTCCGGATGACCGAAGAACCAGAACAGGTGCTGGAACAGGATCGGATCACCGCCGCCTTCCGGCGCGAAGAAGGCCGTGCCGAAGTTGCGGTCGGTGAGCAGCATGGTGATGCCGCCTGCGAGCACCGGCAGCGAGAGCAGGAGCAGGAAGGCGGTGATCAGCACCGACCAGGCAAAGAGCGGCATCTTGTGCAGCGTCATGCCCGGAGCGCGCATGTTGAGGATCGTCGTGATGAAGTTGATCGCACCGAGGATCGACGACGCGCCGGCGATATGAAGGCCAAGAATCGCGAGGTCCATCGCCGGCCCGGGCATGCCGGCGGTCGAGAACGGCGGATAGATCGTCCAGCCGCCGCCAGCACCATAGGCACCCGCCGGACCCTCGACAAACATCGAAAGGAAGACGAGCAGGAACGCCGGCACGAGCAGCCAGAAAGAGATGTTGTTCATGCGCGGGAAAGCCATGTCCGGTGCGCCGATCATGATCGGCACCATCCAGTTGGCAAAACCGCCGATGAGCGCCGGCATGACCATGAAGAAGATCATGATCAGGGCGTGCGCGGTCGTGAACACGTTGAACATGTGCTTGCCGCCGTCGATGGCAGCATCGCCCTCGAAGCCGTAGACCATCTGGGCCAGACCATGGAAGATCTGGATGCCCGGCTCCTGCAGCTCGGCGCGCATGAAGACAGACAGGGTGCCGCCGATGAGGCCCGCGCAGATCGCGAACAGCAGGTAGAGCGTACCGATGTCCTTGTGGTTGGTCGACAGGAACCAGCGCTGGAAGAAGCTCAACGGCTTGTGCGCATGGTCCGCATGGGCATGATCGGAATGATCATGCCGGTGATCGTGATGAACGGCTGTTCCAGCCATGGGTCAAGCTCCCCTTCCGATTACTTTGCGGCGTTGGCAGCGACGTCAACGGCCTTGGCCGCGCCGTCGATGGACGCCATGAGCGCCTTGTTCGCTTCGCCGATATTGGTTGCGGCGGCAGCGAGCCAGGCGTCGTATTTATCCTGCGCGACTACGCGAATGGCGATCGGCATAAAGGCGTGATCCTTGCCGCAGAGCTCGGAACACTGGCCATAATAGAGCCCTTCACGGTCCGCCTTGAACCAGGTTTCGTTGAGGCGGCCCGGGACGGCGTCGATCTTTACACCGAAAGCCGGCATGGCGAAGGCATGGATAACGTCCGCAGCCGTCACGAGCATGCGCACGGTCTTGCCGACGGGCACGACCACTTCGTTGTCGACGGCGAGAAGACGCGGATACTGGGTCTTGTCTTCCTTGCCGAGGCTTGCGCGATCCTCTTCCTTCATCAGCAGGCTGTCGAACGAAAGCGGGTTTTCCCCAACCTCATACTCGTAGGACCAATACCACTGGTTGCCAGTCGCCTTGACGGTCAGGTCAGGGTTCTGCGGCGGCGTCAGCTGCGCCGTCAGAAGCTGGAACGACGGGATGGCAAGGAAAAGCAGAACGATAACCGGACCGACGGTCCAGATGACTTCGATCAGAGTGTTGTGGCTGGTCCTGGACGGAATCGGGTTGGCACCCTCGCGGAACCTGACCACGATGACAATCAGCAGGAGGAGAACCAGGAGTGTGATCGGAATGATGAACCACAGGGTATATTGTTCAAACCACGTGATTTCTTCCATGATGCCCGTAGCGGCCGATTGAAGACGCGTCTGCCATTCGACAGGCTTGTCAGCAAAGGCGCTCGAAGCAAAAAGCAGACAGGCAAGCGCTGCCAGAACTGCATAAGCCTTGTTTTTCACAATGTGTCTCCCCAATGCGCTTTGATCAGGATCAAACCGAAATCGCAGAATCCCTGCGATACTGCAGCGCTTCAAACCACAGTTTGACCAGCGCCGCAACATCTGTCCAATCGACGCCGTGCGGCATTTTTGCACAAAGGCCGCTTTTCGCACAGGCGACCCTCGCCCCGGTCCGCGAATTGGGTTAGGCCTGTCGCGGCCCGGGCGACGGACAGTCTCGGATTTGCATTCCAGAGCTTCCCGAGGGGCCCAATTTCCGCCATATGGCGCTGGAATGTAGCCCGCAGGGCTTTTCATTTATCTTCGCGCGCATCAAGAATAGCCCTGATGATTCGACGTTTTGAGGTTTACATGGGCCTGTCCCTCTTCTCCCGGCTGCCGGTTCTGGCCGCGCTCGGAATTGCCACCCTCGCCTTCCCCACCGCAAGCATGGCCCAGCAATCCGGCGGCACGCCCGGAACGGTGAAGTCAAACCACGGTGCCTGGTCGATCGTCTGCGATCAGCCGGCGGGTGCGTCGGCTGAGCAATGCGCGCTGATGCAGAACGTCATCGCCGAGGACAGGCCGGAAGTCGGGCTTTCGGTCGTCGTTCTGAAGACCGCCGATCGCAAGGCAAAGATCCTTCGCGTTCTGGCGCCGCTCGGCGTGCTCCTGCCGAACGGCCTTGGTCTCAATGTCGACGGCAAAGATATTGGTCGCGCCTATTTCGTGCGCTGCTTCTCTGACGGATGCTATGCTGAAGTGGTGCTCGAAGACGAGCTCCTGAAGACGTTCCGCGCTGGGGCGACCGCGACCTTCATCGTCTTCCAGTCGCCGGAAGAAGGTATCGGCATCCCGGTCGACCTCAAGGGTTTCGGCGAGGGCTACGACGCCCTCCCCTGATTTGGGAAGTGATGCTGCATTAGAGCGTTTCAGGTTTTGACAGAAGCATATCCGGCGTTGGCGAAGTAGTTGCTGCATTCGTCGGGCTGGAGTGAGGGGACAAGGCTGCCGAGGTATTTCCATGTCTCCTCGACGGTTCGCTTCTGAGCCGCCCGCATCCAGTGTTTGATTTTGGCGAAGGCCTGCTCGATCGGATTGAGATCGGGCGAGTATGGCGGGAGATACCAGAGCCGCGCGCCGGCGGCTCGGATCATCTGCCGGATGGCCGCCGACTTGTGCGAGCCGAGATTGTCCATGATGACGATGTCGCCGGGTTCGAGCACGGGCACGAGCTGTTGTTCGACATAGGCGCGGAAACACCGACCGTTGATCGGTCCGTCGAAGACGCAAGGCGCTGCCAGCCGGTCGTGGCGCAAAGCGCCGACAAAGGTCAGCGTGCGCCAGTGGCCGTGCGGGGCAAAGCCGCGCAGGCGCTTGCCTCGTGGCCCCCAGCCATAGAGCGGCGCCATGTTGGTCTTGATCCAGGTTTCGTCAATGAACACCAGCCGTCTCGGATCGAGACCGGACTGCCAGGAGCGCCAGCGTTGCCGCCGGCGGGCAATATCGGCACGGGCCTGCTCAAGGGCGAACAGCGTTTTTTTTAAACCGCAACCCCTCGCGGCGCAGGAACCGCCAGACCGTATCGTGCGACACCTTCACCCCACGCGCCGCCAGCTCTTCCTTCAGCCTGTGCAGCGACAAATGCGGCGTCTGGTTGATCCGCTCCGCGATGAACGCACGGTGCGGCTCCAGCACATGCTTGCGGTGGCCGCCCATCTTGCCGGGCGCCACGGACCCGTTCGAACGATAGCGCTGAGACCACTTCACCGCCGACGATACGGCAATGCCGAAACGAGCCGCCACCGATCGGCAGCTTTCCCCCGCCGAAATGGCGCCAACAACACGTTCACGAAGATCGTTCGAAAGAGGTCGCGTCATCGGATGCTGGCCTCCGCTCCAGCCAGCATCTTGAATCACAAAACGGACTAAAACGGAATCCCCTCCGATTCAGTCAAAACCGGAACCGCTCTAGAGGCGCTGATATCAAAAAGCCGCTCAGAGCGCGGCTTTTTCTTGCGGTGCGCAAAGACAGGTCCCTACAGGATCTCGGTCGCTGCAATCTTGATGCCGAAACCTTCAAGGCCGACATAGTGGCGCTCGCGCGAGGAAATGAGGCGGATCGAGGAGATGCCGAGGTCTTTCAGGATCTGTGCTCCGAGACCGATTTCCAGCCATTCGCTTTCGCGCGCCTGGGCTTCCGAATGGACCTCGCGGTCATGCTTGCCCTTGCGCGCCGTTTGCGAAACGCCGACGCCGACGGAACCCTCGCGCAGGTAGACGATGACCCCCCTGCCCTCGCCGGCGATGCGTTTCATGATGGCGTCGATGTGACGATCCCCGCCGAAGACATCCGCACCGACATTCTCAAGGTGCAGACGGACGGGGATGTCGACGCCGTCGCGAATGTCGCCGAAGACGACGGCAAGATGCTGCATCGGATCCCAGGGCAGCGAATAGGTGTGGCCCTTCGCCTTGCCGTATGGCGTATCGATCTCGAAGCAACTGCCCTGCTCGATCAGCGTTTCCTTGCGCTGGCGATAGGCGATCAGATCCGCGACCGAGACCTGTTTCAGGCCATGGGCCTCGGCGAAGCTCTCGACCTGTGGGCCGCGCATCACGGTGCCGTCGTCGTTGACGAGTTCGCAGATGACGCCGACCGGCGGGAGGCTCGCGAGCTTGCAGAGATCCACGGCAGCCTCGGTATGGCCCGAACGCATCAGCACGCCGCCCTCGCGCGCCACCAGCGGGAAGATATGGCCCGGGCGGACGAAATCGGCCGGCCCGATGTTCGGATTGGCAAGGTTACGAACGGTCAACGTCCGGTCGTCGGCCGAGATGCCGGTGGTGGTTCCGTGCCTGAAATCGACCGAAACGGTGAATGCCGTCGTATGCGCGGAATCGTTCTCCGCCACCATCGCATTCAGATTGAGCCGCTTTGCCTCCTCGCGCGGCATCGGCGCACAGACGATGCCGGAGGTGTGGCGCACGATGAAGGCCATCTTTTCGGGCGTGCAATGCACGGCTGCGACGATCAGGTCGCCCTCGTTCTCGCGGCCGCCGTCATCGGTGACGACGACGATCTCGCCGGCCTCGAAGGCGCGAATGGCGTCGACGACGCGCTTCTGGTCATAAGACATCAAAATTCTCCCGCAAACTACTTCAGACGCCCGGTCTGACCCCGGTCGCGCAGGTAATGGTCAGCGATCGTGCAGGCGAGCATTGCCTCGCCGATCGGCACGGCCCGAATTCCGACACAAGGATCGTGGCGACCCTTGGTGCGCACATCAACTTCCTTGCCGTCGCTGTCGATCGAGCGCCGTTCGGTCAGGATGGATGACGTCGGCTTGATCGCGAAGCGTGCAACGACCGGCTGACCCGTGGCGATGCCGCCCAGGATGCCGCCCGCATTGTTGGAAAGGAAAACCGGCTCGCCGCCGGGCCCGATGCGCATCTCGTCGGCGTTTTCCTCGCCACTGATCTCGGCCGCGGCAAAACCGTTGCCGATCTCGACACCCTTGACCGCGTTGATCGACATGAGGTTCGAGGCGATGTCCTGGTCGAGCTTGCCGTAGATCGGCGCGCCGATCCCCGCGGGTACCCCCTCGGCAACCACCTCGACGACCGCCCCGATCGATGACCCGGCCTTGCGGATGCCATCGAGATATTCCTCCCAAACCGGGACGATCGCCGGGTCCGGAGCGAAGAACGGGTTGTTGTTCACCTCGGCCCAGTCCCAGTTGGCGCGATTAATTCTGTGCTTGCCAATCTGCACGAGCGCGCCGCGCACGACCAAGCCGGGCACCACTTTGCGGGCGATGCCGCCGGCTGCGACGCGCGCTGCCGTTTCGCGCGCCGAAGAGCGGCCGCCGCCACGATAATCGCGAATGCCGTACTTGACGTCGTAGGTGTAATCCGCGTGGCCGGGCCGGTAACGCTTGGCGATCTCGGAATAGTCCTTCGAGCGCTGGTCGGTGTTCTCGATCATCATCGAGATCGGCGTACCGGTCGAGATCATCGTCTCGCCGTCCTCGTCGAACATCACGCCGGACAGGACCTTGACCAGGTCGTCCTCGCGGCGCTGGGTCACGAAGCGGGATTGCCCGGGCTTGCGCTTGTCGAGCCAAGCCTGGATTTCGGCAAGCGTGAAGCGAATGCCGGGCGGGCATCCGTCGACAACGCAGCCGAGCGCCGGCCCATGGCTTTCGCCCCAGGTGGTGACGCGGAAGAGGTGACCGAAGCTATTGTGCGACATGACGACAACCAAGTGCTGACAACCGCGCGCAAAAAACAGGCGCGCGCCCTCTCTTAGTGGAAAGCCGTCAAAGGGAAAAGACTTTCTGCGGCACCGGCTGGCTTTGTCGCCAAATCGATCAGGAAGCGAGGCGGAATCCGCGGTCCATGGCGAAGGCGATGAAACTTTCGCTGCTCAACGGCTTGGAAAAGGCGTAGCCCTGCAGAAGGTCGCAACCAAGGATGCCGAGCATTTCCGCATGCGCCATGGTTTCCACGCCTTCGGCAACGGTTTCGATGCCGAGCGAGCGGCCGATGTCGATGATCGAGCGCACGAGCGCCTGCTCGGTTCGGGCGCCAAGCACCGGCGCCACCAGCTGGCGATCGATCTTCAAGCGCTTCGGCTTGATCCTCAAGAGGCTGACGATCGAGGTGTGCCCGGTGCCGAAGTCATCGATCTCGATGTCGATGCCGAGCTTCTTGATCCCGTCGATATTGGCGGTGACGACGTCGTCGCTTTCGTCGAGGAAGATTGACTCCACCAGTTCGAACGAAATCTGCCCGGGCACGATGCTCAGTCCCTTGAGCGAGGCGAGCAGATCCTTTTCCTGCAGGCGTTTGGCAGAGACGTTCACGGAAATCTTCGGTACCTGGAGACCGGCCGCGGCCCAGCGCATCCGGTCGGCAAGAGCCTTTTGCAGAACCAGCCGATCGAGCGTCGCCGTCACGTTCAGCTCTTCGGCAATGCTCAGGAACCGGTCCGGCGTCAGGATTCCCTCGCGGGGGTGCTGCCAACGGATCAGCGCCTCGACACCGGACAGTGCCAGCGTCGAGGCGTCGAACTGCGGCTGGTACCACGGCACGAACTCGTCGCGCTCGATCCCTTCCAGGATTTCATCGGCGATGCGCTTGTTGGTGACCACTTCGGCTTCCAACGCCTGCGTAAAGAACTGGTAGCGGTTGCGTCCACTTTCCTTGGCTCGATAGAGGGCGATGTCGGCATTGACGAGCAGCTTGCGCGCGTCCGCCGTGGAACGATGCGCCACCGCAACGCCGATGCTGACGCCGAAGCGGCAAGGAAAGCCGTCATAGTCCACCGGTTGCCGCATCTGTGCGATTATTTGGTCGCATAGCGCGGCCAAGGCCGTATCGTCCGGCGCTCCGGAGATCACGACGACGAACTCGTCTCCGCCGATGCGGGCGACGATGTCATCTGCCGAGACGCTCGACCGCAGGATCTCGGAAGCATGAACAAGCATGGCGTCGCCGGCGGCATGTCCAAGCGTGTCGTTGATCTGCTTGAAGCGATCGAGATCGATATGGAGGATGGCGATGCTCTCCGACTTTACGGCGCTCGCCGCGAAGAGCCGATCCAGTGCCTTGTCGAGCATCCGCCGATTGCCGAGTCCCGTCAGCGGATCATGCAGGGCATTGTGCTCGATGCGATCCTTCGCATCCGCGAGCTCGGCATTCTTCATGTCAGCGATCGCCTTGGCCGCCCTAAGTTGCTCGGTCATCAGCACGTCGTCGGTGACGTCCCAGCTTATGCCGGTGATTTTCGCCCGGCCGTCCGGCCCGTCGTGGGCCGAGCCCACATGGCGGACGTGACGGATGGAGCCATCCGCCATCACGACGCGGTACTGCGAGCGATGTTCAAGCCCTTCGTCCAGGCTGCGGAACAAGGCGTTGGAGGCAGCGGCGGTGTCATCAGGGTGCACCGTCGCGCGCCATTCCGCATGGGTGGGATCGCGGCCGGTGCGGACAAGCCCATGCAGGTGGAACATCCGGTCATCCCAGGACCGTTCCTGCGTGGCGATGTCGATTTCCCAGATCCCGATCTTCGAAGCGTCGAGAGCCAGGTTGAGCCGATGGGACAGGGCCATCACCTCGCCTTCGCGCGCCTTCAGCTTGGCGATGTTGCGCTGCCGCTCATTGACGAGACCACCGGCAAGAAGAATAGGTACGACAACGATCACGACAGCGGCGATGGTCGCAAGCATGATGTCGCGGCTATCTACCGGTTCCTGCGCCCAGCCAGCGACGGGAGTCGCGGCCAATTCCCACACGCCACCGGGCAAAGGGAGCTCCCGGACGATCGGCGAGTTCAGGAACACGCCCGTTTCGTCGAGAAACGGTTCCAGAACGTTGTCGCTGACCGAAACGTCGCGAATGGCGAGATGAATAGGCACATGCCGAGGGTCGCGGCCGTCAGCCTCGTGAATTTCCATGCTTTCCTCGTTGAGGCGTGCCGACCGATAGAGCGCCTTTTCATCAAGGACGGCCTCAACGAAGCCCCAGAACGCATTTCGTCCCCCGACATTGGAGGTGACCGGCACAAAGATTTCGAAGCCATCGTAGCCACTTGGCAGGCGTACCGGTCCGACCACTACGGGCTTTGTCGTTGAAGCAGCACGATCGAGCGCCGCTCGCATTGCTCGGAATCTGCCCAGATCCGTGCCGACAAAGGATTGTTGGCGCGCTTGCGAAAGTGTCATCGTGACGACGCCCGCCGGTGCCGCGGAAACACGAATGAGCTGAGGATTTTGCAGGAGCAGCTTCGAAGCCAGCTTGCTGAAATCGCCTTCCGTCATCGCCGGTTGGACGGCAATCGCATTCGCCAGCCCATTGAGTGCAGCGATATTGGTTTTGAATACCCCGCGGAAACGCCCCGCAATCAGGCTTAATTCGTTTTCGACATCGACCTTGAGGTCTTTGCGGAAGTTCTCGCGGTGTTGGCGCTCATAGATATTGCCACCGATGAAGACCACGGCACCTGCGATCAACGCCGGAATGAACGACGGCTTCGCAAAATCGGCAATCGCACGAACGCGGCGGCACAGAGCGACGATGATACTCAATTGATTTCCCCAATCCCCGCGGCGCACGGTAGCCTTGGAGTCTTAAAATAGGCTTTCGCAAAAATTTCACTGGAAAACGTGGCGACAACGTCCATCCGCCGGGCAGCCGATCAGCCTCGTTGGCTTGAAATTCGCCGCGGCGGCGTCCACTCTCCGATCGTCGGCTGCACTGTCCTAAACCAGCCGACAGTTGCGCTAAAGCAACGGTTTAAGGCAACTTTTGCCACAATCAGGGATCAAATGGTGATGACAAAAATATTCGCGGAATCATTGAGGAGGGCAAGAAAGATGCGATTTGTCATTGCCGCACTCATGGCCACTGCAGGTTTGCTCTCTCCGCTTTCCGCGCATGCCGAAAGCGCCGATGTGGAGGCGGTGATCACCAGCGTGGACACCGAGCGCCTGAGCCTCTCGCTCGATGACGGCAAGAGCTATCAGGCTCCCGAGGAATTCAACTTTGAAGGCCTTGAGGCAGGCGTCAAGGTTCTCGTCTTCTATACCGAAATCGATGGCAAACGCGTCATCAACGACCTGGAGATCGTCCAGTAGCCGTGATCAGGCCCGTCTTTTAGCGCCGCGCGTCTCAAAAGATGCACCAAGGACGCTGCTGTAGCACCTTTGCAAGAAGCGCGCGTCGCATGTCCGATTGAACGCGACGCGCTTTAGACCCAGCCGATCGACCCGTCAGCTATCTTCAGCAGCCGGTCTTGCGGAATGGCGGAAGCCGCCGCTTCGTCGGCGCTCATTTCTCCGAGAAGCTTGAACAGCACGCGAATGACGCCGCCATGCGTGACGCAGACCGTCGGCCGCATCACGCCCTTCAACCAGGCGCCGACGCGCCATGAGAGAATTTCGTAGCTTTCCGCGTCTTGGCCGGGCGGGATGAAATCCCATTTGGCAACGCGCCGTTCGGCGATGCGCTGTGGTACCTGGCGCTTCAATTCGGGCAGGGTGTAACCTTCCCAGTCGCCGAAGGAGACTTCCTTCAGCCTGTCGTCGGTCCGGTAGGAGAGCGGGTCGAGCCCCATGGCGTGCCGCAGGCGCTCCATCGTCTCGCGTGTGCGGCCGAGCGGACTGGCAACGAAATCGAAGTTGTTGGCTTCGCGCCCTAGGATCTCTGCCAGGGCGAGGCCGTTCCCGGTCGCCTGCCGGCGACCGGTTTCGTTGAGGGGGATGTCCTTTTGTCCCTGCAGACGGCTTTCGGCATTCCAATCCGTTTGTCCATGCCGAACCATGTAGACGAGCACAGCGTTCACTCCGGGCGAGCTGTCACCACCGCCGTCGCATCAAAAAAGGAAATCAGTCCTTCAGAACGGAAATGTCCGGTGCATCGACAGCCTTCATGCCGACCGTATGATAACCGGAATCGACGTGGTGCACTTCGCCGGTGACGCCGCTCGAAAGATCGGAGAGCAGATAGAGCGCCGAATTGCCGACTTCCTCGATCGAGACGGTACGCTTCAACGGCGCATTGTACTCGTTCCATTTGAGTATGTAGCGGAAGTCGCCGATGCCGGATGCGGCAAGCGTCTTGATCGGACCGGCCGAGATCGCGTTGACGCGGATACCGCGGTTGCCCACATCGACTGCAAGATAGCGCACGCTCGCCTCGAGCGCCGCCTTGGCAACGCCCATGACATTGTAATGCGGCATCACCTTCTCAGCACCGTAGTAGGTCAGCGTCAGCATCGAGCCGCCGTCGTTCATGATGCGCTCGGCACGTGCGGCAACAGCCGTGAAGGAATAGACGGAAATATCCATCGTACGCGCGAAGTTGTCGCGGCTCGTTTCGAGGTAGCGCCCTGTCAGTTCATCCTTGTCGGAGAAGGCGATGGCATGCACGACGAAGTCGATCTTGCCCCACTTCTCTTCGAGGGTTGAGAAAACGGCGTCTATTGTTGCAAGGTCGGTCACATCGCAGTGACCCGCCATGAAGGCGCCCAGTTCCTGCGCCAATGGTTCGACACGCTTCTTCAGTGCGTCGCCCTGCCAGGTCAGTGCGATTTCAGCGCCCGCTTCCGAGCAAGCCTTTGCGATGCCCCATGCAATCGAGCGGTTGTTTGCGACGCCCATGATGACGCCGCGCTTGCCATTCATCAGACCCGATGCCTGAGCCATGGAATGTCCCCAATACTGTCTGCTGCACCGGCCGCCGCCGATGCGAGAGTTCATGAATGTCAACGCCGCCGCACAAGCGTCTGTGCAGTGCGGCAAATTGTCGAGCATTTGCCTATGGCATAGCCGTTAAAACGGTTCAAGCGCGGCGCAGATCAGGAACTGTTAGTCCCCGTAATATTGGTTCAGCTTGTCAGAAAACCGTCACAGATAAAGGCCATGGCGCAAGGACCGCATCAGGTCCGTTACCTTGTCGTCCGGCTTTTCGCGAAGCATCAGTCGCAGTTCGACAAGCAGATCCCCGGCTTCTCCATCCGCACCGCGCAAGCCCGCGCCGGCAATTCGGATCACCTTGTCGGATCCGGACCACGCCGGGACGGTAACCGTAACCGACCCGCTTGGCGTTTCTAAGACAGTGTCACAGCCGAGCACCGCATCTTCAAGATCGAGCGGCAGGGTGGTCACCAGGTCGAGACCTTGCGTTCGAAACGGCCCCTCCTGGTTGATCCGCAATGTCGCCAGGACATCGCCGCGCGCCATGCCCGTCACCCGGTATCCCTGCTCCTTGAGCCGGATGGCCTGGCCGTCGGTTGTGCCGGGCGGGATCGAGAGCTTCACGGTTTCGCCGTCCGGAAGCTCGACGGATAGCCGGGCGCGATTGACGACTTGCTCGATGCTCACATTCACGTCGACCGCCAGATCCGGCACCTTCTCGGCAGGCTTTGCAATGCGACCGCGAATTCGCCGTACGATCGCGGCGACCAAATCCGCCGCCGGTGCAGCGGAGCGCCGGAGGGCCGTTGCTTCGAGCCTGGACGCTTCCTCGCGTTTCGAATCCGCGACCGCCTCGGTCCTGGTGTCCGCCGGCGCCTCGCCCTTGTCGACTGGCCGCTGAGGCGCTGCTTTTGGTTTTGAGGGAGATGGCTGAGCCTGCGGTTCGACACCGAAGATGCGCGAGATCGCCTCTTCCGCCGTTTCGGCATCGACCGGTTCCTCGGCAGGTTCCGGCCCACGCATCTTCTGCTTCATCGCTTCCATGCGGCGCAGCTCGGCTTCACGCCGAACGCGATCGTAACGGCTCCTCAGCACCGGATCGCGCAGCAGTTCGTAAGCCTTTCCCGCCTCGGCAAAGCGCTGTGTTGCCAAGGGATCGTCCTGGTTGTGGTCCGGGTGCACGGCTTTGGCCACGGATCGCCAAGCGGCCTTGATCTCATCCTGCCCGGCATTGCGGCGCACGCCGAGAATTGCATAGGGATCACGCATGGTTCGTCACCATCTTCTCCGACCGGCGGCCTCTCCCTGATGCTCGCCTTGTGCTGACCATTGGAAGAACGCCGGGCTTGCCGTTTTCTTCTCTCGGCGATGATCTGGAGAAGTTGCTAAATATCGGTTAGTCGACGCATGCGGCGTCGGAGCGAGCGTTTCGGTCGCGACGCTTTTCCGCGGCTTTGAAACAACGTGGTTAATCGAGGATTTTCAGTCCTGGGGGCCGAAGCTCGTCAGGTACCACTCGCCATTGCCGAGCTGGCAAGCGCTGCCATCAAACTTCGCTATGCCTTCAAAGGAGTGACGGGTCGTGGTGAAGCGCCGGCAGAGCATTCCGCTTGCACGGTCTTCCTGGATGGCACTGATCACGCCTGCGCTGCCGGACCTCGCGTTCGCCCACGGAATCGGGCTGTCGCCACCCTGACTGATATCGGCGGAGGAAACGGCGTTGCGCACGGCGACGGCGTCCGAGAGACCATCCGCGGTTTTCGCGACCGGTACGGTTCCCGTCGATACACGGTCGACGCTTGGACCGCCAAAGAGGTCGAGGCCCGCGCCCATGCACCCCGGCAGGGCGAGAAGTGTCATGCAAAGCATTCCACTGCGCAGCAAGGCGAAGGAAAATCCCTTCTTGCCATCGATCGACTTTGCTATGTCTTGCACGGCAATCCTGTCAGACTCGCAAGAGCTGCACGTTTTCCGAGGAAGTCCACAGGCAGGCTCTGACACTTTTCGATGCGGAAACACCGACCGGGCTCATCCCGAGGCGTCCCGCGCCAGATATCACGGCATTGGAAGGCACTATGACCGCGAATGAGTTAATAACCGGTGACTTCACCGAAGCAAACGAACCTTTTTCCCTTTTTGGCACATGGTTGAAAGACGCCGAAGAGAACGAGATCAACGATCCGAACGCCGTGGCGCTTGCGACCGTCGATCCGGATGGGCTGCCCAACGTCCGCATGGTGCTGCTCAAGGGATTCGATGAACGCGGTTTCGTCTTCTACACGAATTTCGAAAGTCAGAAAGGCCGTGAAATTCTTTCCGCCCGGAAAGCCGCCATGTGCTTCCACTGGAAATCGTTGCGCCGGCAGGTGCGAATTCGCGGTCCGGTCGAAATCGTCTCCGACGAAGAAGCGGACGAGTATTTCAGGAGCCGGCCGCGCGGGAGCCGCATCGGCGCCTGGGCTTCGAAGCAATCGCGTCCGCTGGAAAGCCGTTTCGCTCTGGAAAAGGCGGTCGCCGAATACACGGCACGCCACGCCATCGGCGAAATCCCGCGCCCGGAATACTGGTCCGGCTTCCGCATCTGCCCAACCTCGATCGAATTCTGGCACGACCGGCCCTTCCGGCTGCATGACCGCGTGGAGTTCCGTCGCCAAACACCGGAGGGCGGCTGGGCAAAGGTTCGGATGTATCCGTGAAGATGTATTCGTGATGCGCCGACGGATTATCCCGCCATCAGCCGAAAGGGAATTCCGGAGGCAAGCGCCGTGACGTGGCGGCGGCTCTGGAAATGCCCATTGAGCGAGATTCGCGGCAGCGTATGGAGATTTGAAACGGTGTCGGCTGAAAGCGTGGCGGGCTGTGTCGTCACCGCCACCGTGAAGCCGAGCCGTTCGGCCAGACGACAGTCGCGTTCCGAGACGGCATGCCTGTCCCCATAGGGATAGGCGAAGGTCGCCGGCCAACGGCCGGCGATGGCCTCGACACGCGCGGCGGATTCCGACATCTCCCGCTGCGCCTCCGCGTCGCTCAGCGGCGCCAGTGCGCGATGGCTGATCGTATGCGCGCCGAGGTTTGCCAGCGGGTTCTGCAGCAGGCAACGCAGCCCTGCGGCATCGAGCGTCAGACGTGTGGTGATCGCAAGGGGATCAATGCCTTGGGCACACGCCAGCTCATTCAGTTTGCCGACGGCGCCCTCCTCGTCGTGACCTCGAACATAGGCGGAGATGCGGTCGAACACGGCCTGCTTTTCGGCATTGCTTACGGCTCTCATGGCCTCGATACCGGAGCCGAAGTCGAAACGGAAATCCCTTACGGGTGAGAGCATGTCGGCAAGCGTTTCCCACCAGAGCGTGTGGGTGCGATCGACATAGCCGCCGGAGACGAAGACGGTGAATGGCACGCCGTGTTGCTCGAAAACCGGCAGTGCATATTCGAGATTGTTGCGGTAGCCGTCATCGAGCGTGAAGCAAGCGACGGGCCGTGGGTCGCCGAGCACCAGGCTTTCCGGCAGATCCTGCAACGCGACGAAGCGATAACCGTCGCGTTTCAGTGTGAGGATTGCCTCCTCGAGAAACGTGGGCGTAATTTCCAGGTGGGCGTTCGGGTCAAAGGCCCGCGGGGCCCTGGGGCGAACATGATGCAGGGTGAAGATCGCGCCGCTTCCACGCGCACCCGTCATCAATCCGGAGCGCGCCAGGAGTTGCGCGATTTCGAGCCCGCCGCCAATGGCGACGCGCCTCACTCGGTTTCTGACCACCCGCGCGATGCCCTGCTTCATCCGGTTACCCTGCCCTGCGGAGCGAAACTAGCGCCGGCCGGTTAAGCCTTGCTGAATCTGGCTGACTTCGCTGCATTTGCCGCCAAAGTTCTGCATTTTGGGGAGCAGTTATAAGCCTCGATATTGCAACAGAGCGGCTACCCTGTCACAAAGCGAAACACCGTTCCTAACGAGCGTGCTTTGGAGAGGGAAATCCGATGAAAAGCTTTCGATTTGCCCTGGCGGCGATCGCCGCTTTCGTGTTCGGTGCCGCGCATGCGCTGGCAGGTAGCGCATCCCTCGTTCTTGATGCGCGGACAGGCAAGGTTCTTTCTGCCGAGAATGCCGACACGCTCAATCATCCGGCGTCGCTGACGAAGATGATGACGCTCTACTTGACCTTCGAGGCGTTGCATCAGGGCAAGATCGGCTGGAGCACCCGGGTGGTGATGTCGCCGACAGCCGCGCGCAAACCGCCGACCAAGCTCGGAGTTAAGCCCGGCGATACGATCACAGTTCAGGAGGCCGTCTACGGCATGATCGTTCGCTCCGCCAACGATGCGGCGGCGGCGGTCGCCGAAGCGCTCGGGGGCTCGGAGGCCGGCTTTGCGCAGATGATGAACGCAAGAGCGCGACGTCTCGGCATGAGCCGCACGTATTTCGTCAACGCTTCCGGATTGCCGGCACGCGAGCAGGTAACGACTGCGCGCGACATGGCGCGGCTTGCAATTGCACTCATGAGGGATTTTCCTGGCGAGTACCGCATGTTCGCGGCCCAGGGATTCACCTTTCGCGGCCGCACGATTCGCGGTCACAACAACCTGATGTATCGATACGCGGGCATGGACGGCATCAAGACCGGCTACACCAATGCATCGGGCTACAACATTGTGAGCGCTGTCAGAGATGGCAACCGCCGCATCGTCGGCGTGGTTCTTGGTGGTCGGTCGGCGAAGGGCCGGGATGACAAGATGGCTTCCCTGCTCGACCAGCATTTGGGCAGGGCGGCGGCGCCCGCCGGCAACCGGCTGGTCGCGGCACCGAGTTCGCAAGGCGCGGTTGAAGTGGCTGGGCTGCCGGGCGTCCGGCTATCCTATACCGATACCGATCGGACGAGTGAAAGCGGCCTCGCCATTGCCGCATCCACCGCACCCGCGATGCCGGCGGATCGCCCCACGGCCGTCGACGGCACCGCAGGCGTAACACCGGCCGCTAACGGCCACTGGCAAATTCAGATCTCCACGGCAGCAACGGCGGAAGGTGCCAAGAAGATTCTGGTCGAAGCGCAATCGGCCGGTGGCGCGGTCCTGCTCGGCGCCTCCCCTCATACGGAAGTGTCCGGCACCGGCAGCGCCAAGCAATATCGGGCGCGTTTCATCGGCTTCGCCAGCCGGGAGGCCGCCAATTCGGCCTGCGCCATTCTCAGGAAGCGATCCTACGATTGCACGTTGCTGCCCGACCGCGGTTAGCTGCCGAAAGAGGATCTTGCGGCGGTTAGCTGCCGAAAGAGGATCTTGCGCGCCGCAAACTATGCGGCGGGCGAGAGCCGGCGAACGTAGAATTTCGTGTCGACGCTCATGACGGGAAAGCCAGCCGGCAGATCATCCTTCGCGATCTCGGCAAAGCCGTTCTTCTCATAGAAACGATGCGCGGCGAGGAACTTGTCCGTGGTGCCGAGAAAGAGGGCTGCGATCTTGCGGTGCTCTGCGTGAGCCAGCAGGCTTTCGAGCAGGCGCGCCGCCACGCCATGGCTGCGGCCACGAAAATCGGGAGCGACGAACATCTTGCGGATTGCCGCTTGAGAACCGCCGATATCCTTGAGTCCAAGGGTGCCGACGATCCGGTCGTCCATGGTGGCAACCCAGAAATCTCCGGTCCCGCTCTGATAGAAATCGGCGATCGAGCGCAGATCCGGTTGGTCGTCGATGGTAATCTCGATGCCGAATTCTTCGCGCTGGATCGGCAGAATGACGTCGATGACGCCCTGTTCGTCCGCAGCTGCAAAGCGGCGGATCTCCACCGCTCCAGGTGCCTCATCGGTCATGGCGTCATCCCTCATCCCTCAACCGGCGCTTCGCTCACGCCTGCGTGCCGCCGACGGTGATCTGATCCATCCTGAGATGCGGCTGGCCGACGCCGACCGGCACCCATTGGCCGGCCTTGCCGCAATTGCCGACGCCGGTATCGAGTTTCGTGTCGTTGCCGACCATCGTCACCCGCTTCATCGCATCCGGCCCATTGCCGATCAGCATCGCCCCCTTGACGGGCGCGCCGACCTTGCCGTTCTCGATCAAATAGGCCTCGGTGCAGCCGAACACGAACTTGCCGGAGGTGATGTCCACCTGACCGCCGCCAAAGGAGACGGCGTAGATGCCCTTCTTGACCGAAGCGATGATTTCCTCGGGCGTGCGATCGCCGGAAAGCATGTAGGTGTTGGTCATGCGGGGCATCGGCACGTGCGCATAGCCCTGTCGGCGGCCATTGCCGGTAGCCTTCATGCCCATCAGCCGTGCATTCTGCCGGTCCTGCATATAGCCGACCAATTTGCCGTCCTCGATCAGGACGTTGTAGCCTGACGGGGTGCCCTCATCATCGACCGAGATCGAGCCGCGCCGCGCCTCGATCGTGCCGTCGTCGACGACGGTGACCCCCTTGGCCGCCACCTGCTCACCCAGGAGGCCGGCGAAGGCCGACGTTTTCTTGCGATTGAAATCGCCCTCGAGCCCGTGGCCGACCGCTTCATGCAACATGACGCCGGGCCAGCCGGAGGCGAGCACCACGTCCATCGTGCCCGCGGGGGCATCGATGGCTTCGAGGTTGACGAGCGCCTGCCGCAACGCTTCGTCGGCACCGCGCTTCCAGTTCTCCTCCGTGACGAAGTCACCGAACCCACGGCGCCCGCCAGTCCCGAACGACCCCGTTTCCTGCCGATCGCCGTCGCCAACGACGACCGAGAAGTTGATACGGGTCATCGGCCTCACATCGTGGACGCGATGACCGTCAGCCCGCAGAATGTCGACCACCTGCCAACTTGCGGAGATCGAAGCGGTCACCTGCCTGACTTTCGGATCCTTGGCACGCAGATAGGCGTCAACCTCCTGGAGCAACGCGACCTTGGACTCGAAGCTCGGCTCACCGATCGGGTTTTCGTCGCCATAGAGTTTCTTGTTGGTGCGCTGAGGGGCTGCGGCATAGGAGCCGGCATAGCCGCGCGTCACCTGGCCAACGGCGTCTGCTGCCCTGCGCAAGGCGGCCAGCGACAATTCGCCGGCATGCGCGTAGCCGACCGATTCACCGGCGACGGCGCGCAAGCCGAAACCCTGGTCGGTGTTGAAGCTGCCACCCTTGAGGCGTCCGTTGTCGAAGGAGAGGACCTCGGCCTGCGCGTGTTCCAGAAAGAGCTCGCCATCATCTGCGCCGGAAAGCGTGTCGGACAGAACCTTGCGGACCGTAGCCTCGTCCGCATCGAAGAGGCTTATCAGATCGGTGTTCATGGTCGTCCGCTCCCGCTGGTTCGAGGTCTCACTGCATGTTTCCTTAAACCGTAGTCGATTTAAGGAAAGAAACATGCAGCAAATCAAAGTGCTACAGCGACCTTTGCACGTCTGATGAGACGCGCGGCGCTGTATGCCCTCCATTTAGGAAGCAAGGGACCGCAAGCCAAGGAAATTCTCAGGAAAAGGACGCATTCCAGCCGTCGAGAAGGTTGACCTCTTCGACGCCGGTGAACCGGGCGATGCGGTCGAGTTCTGCAGCCAGCTTTTCCATGCGGCCGGACGAAGCCCTGACGCCCGGCTCCAGCCAGAGGCGGCGAACATCGAGGCGCCCGAGCTTTCGGTCTGCTTTCATGTCGATGCGGCCGATCAAGCGGTCGCCTTCGATTAACGGGAAGACGTAATAGCCGTATTCCCGCTTCGGCTCCGGCACAAAAACCTCGATACGATAGAAGAAGCCGAAAAGACGCTCCGTTCGATTGCGATCGCGCAGCAACGGATCGAACGGGCTGAGCACGCGGATGCGCGCCGGCGGCTCGGCAATGTCGCCAAGATTGTCGGGGAATCCGGAAAACGCATAGGACGGGCGTGGCTTGCCGCCGTTGGCGGATTCGATCAGGACGTCTGAAAGCTCGTCCCGATGCGCGGCAACCCAGGCTTTCGCCTCATCCGGCGACACCAGATCCCAGAAGGCGGCGATCTCTCCATGGGTGGCGAAGCCCAGTCGATCGAGAGCGCTGCGGCAGGCCCAGTCGATGAACTCCGTGTGGCTCACCTCGCCCTCGTAGTGGTGCGCAGGTATGACGCGCTCCGTAAGATCGTAGACCTTCTGGAAGTTCTCCCGCCGTGCGATCGCCAGCCTGCCCTGGCGCCACAACACTTCAAGCGCAGTCTTCGACGGATGCCAGTTCCACCAGCCGCCGGATGCGTGGCCGTCCACCTTGAGATCACGCGCCATCACCGCACCATTGCTGACGATGCGTTCGTAGGTTTCCTCGCAACCGTCGTCGAACCCCTCGCCCCGCCATTTGATCCAGCGCTCGCGCAGCGTCTCGCTTTCCCATTTGAAGCGATGTTTCCAATAGATGAAAAAGGCGCTCGGAATGATCGAGGCGTCATGGGTCCAGTGTTCGAAAAGCTCGCCGTCCTTCTCCAACAATTCGGTGAGGTGTTCGGGACGATAGGTCTGGTTGCGGGAAAAGAGGATCTGGTGATGGGCCCGCTCGACCGTCTGGATGCTGTCGACCTGGATGAAACCGAGCTCGCGGATGAGCTTCAACAGCCCGTCCTTGCCGAGCGCGCGTTGCGGCGCGGCGGAAAGGCCCTGTTTTGCAAGGAAGATGCGCCGGGCATCGCGATTGGAGAGGCGAATCGTCATGGTTTGAAAGAGTAGGCTTTTATTCCCAATTTTGAAATGCGTGATGCAAAGGCTTGGCTGCATTGCCCTTCCTGAGCGACTTGCCTATAGAGCCACCACGCAAACCGCGAGGAACAAGGCTTGGATATTCGCTTTACCGATTGCTCGGTCAGCTTCGGCGAACGAGTCGCGCTCCATCCCCTGACACTCGCCCTTGACGAACGCCGCATCGGCATCATCGGCCTCAACGGCTCCGGCAAGACGACCTTCGCGCGGCTGATCAACGGGCTCGTCAAGCCGACCAGGGGCCGGGTGATGGTCAATGGCCTCGATACGGTCAAGGACGAGAAGGCCGTGCTCGCCGAGGCAGGCTTCATTTTTCAGAACCCGCAGCACCAGTTGATCATGCCGATCGTCTGCGACGATATCGCATTCGGACTGAAAAATCGCGGCTTGCCTCAGCACGAAGTCGCCGCACGCACCGAGGCGGCGCTGACGCGCTTCGGCGTCACGCATCTTGCCCGGCGCCGTGTGCATGAGCTTTCGGGTGGCGAAACGCAACTCGTCGCCATGGCGAGCGTCGTCGTTACCGGGCCGAAGATCCTGATTCTCGATGAGCCGACCAACCAGCTCGACCTCCGCAACCGCCGCATGGTCGCGGATACGATCGACACGCTCGACGAAGATACCATCGTCATCACCCACGACCTTGCGCTTGTCGAAGGCGTCGAAAGGCTGTTGCTCTTCCACGAGGGTCGGCTGCTCGCCGATGGCAAACCCGCCGAAACGATCCGGCGGTATCACGAGGTGGCCGGATGCTGACGAGCCTCTACGTGGAGGGCAATAGCTGGTTTCACCGTCTGCCGGTGCGCGTGAAACTCATTGCCCTCCTGCTCCTCAGCCTCTCGCTCTTCGCGACGCAATCGCTCTACCTGCTCGTGCCCGCATTCCTGCTCTGCGGATGGCTCTACTTTTCGCTTGGCATGACGTTGCGCCAGGCACTCGCGCGGATCGGTCTCGTTTTTTTCACCATCCTCGTCCTTGCTGCCGTCAACTTTTTCCTTCTGCCCCTCCCCGAAGTCGCCGCGCTGGTGCTGCGGCTGATGGCGCTGGTGTTCTTCGCCGCCGCGGTGACAGCGACGACGACAATCAGCGCCTTCATGGACGAGATCACGATCCTTCTGAAGCCGCTCGAGCGCATCGGCTTGCTCAATGCCGCCGATGTCAGCCTGGCGCTCGGCCTCGTGCTACGCTTCGTTCCGGACATCTTCGCCCGCTATGAGGCTATCCGCGAGGCGCATCGCGCGCGGGGCCTGCCGATACGGCCGCTGACGATCATCGGGCCGCTTATCGTCCTGACGCTCAAAGATGCGGATACGATTGCCGCGGCCATTGACGCTCGCGGATTTCGGCGGCAATAAATTCGCGCTTTCTAATAAAAGGGTAGGACCACATGAACACCAGAGATCTCGTCCTCGTCGCGCTTTTTGCCGCGATCGTCGTCGTACTTGGCCTCATCCCGCCGATCACGCTCGGTTTCATCCCTGTTCCGATCACGGCGCAGTCGATGGGCGTGATGCTCGCCGGCTGCATCATCGGCGCTAAACGCGGGGCGCTCGCCTTCCTGCTGTTCGTCCTCCTGGTCGCCATCGGCCTGCCCGTGCTTTCCGGCGGACGCGGCGGTCTCGCTGTTCTGGCTGGCCCTTCGGGCGGCTTCATCCTCGGCTGGGCGGTCGCAGCCTACGTCACGGGCCTTATCGCCGAGCGCTTCATTCATGAGGGCCAGCCGGAGAGCCGTCAGTTCGGCGGGTTCTTCCTGGCCTCGGTCGTCGGCGGCATCGTCGTGCTCTACGGGATCGGCGTGCCATGGCTGTCCGCCGTCACCGGCACGCCGCTGCTCGCGGCCGCGACAGGTTCGCTCGCCTTCATCCCCGGCGACCTTTTGAAGGCGGCGATCGCGACCCTTGCCGCCCGCGCCGTCTACGCCGGCTATCCGCTGCTGCCGGTCCGCGCCTGAACCAATGCCGCTCGCCGAAGCAATCATGCGTCATGCGGGTGAGCGCCCGCATGACCCGGCTTTCCGCTTCGAAGACCGGGTCTTCTCTTTCGGAGACCTTGCCGCCGACGCGGGCCGCATCCTCCGCGAGATCGAGCACCGCTCATCAGCCGAGACGGATAGCAGCATTCTGTCCGGCCGCGCCCGGCTGATCGCGCTCCAGACCGGAAATCACCCGCTCTTCGCTGCTGCCTTCATCGCCGCGACCGCCGGCGGCAATTGCGCCGCGCTCATCGATCCGCATCTGCCTGAGCCGACGCGCCGGCGGATGATCGAGCAGCTGCGGCCCGACATCGTCGTCCATCCGGAGGGCGATGGGCTGCGGCTCGAACAGCCGGCGACGGGTGAAAACTCTCTCATCGACACCGCCCCCGATCGCGTTGGTACCATCCCTGTCGGCGAGGGCCGTGAACCTTTCCTTATCGTATTCACGTCCGGCACGACGGGAGAACCGAAAGCGATCATCCGCGATCGCCGGTCCTGGCGTCTCAGCCTCGAAACCGGCCAGCGTTTTTTCGGCATCGGGGTCGAAACGACAACCTGTGCTCCGGGGCCGCTTGCCCACGGCCTGACGCTCTACGCGCTCGCCGAAAGCCTGAAGGCAGGCGCCGAATTTATCGGCGCCCGGCATTTCGACCCCCGACAAGCCGTGGCGACGATCACGGCCAGGAAGGCCAAGCGGCTCGTCCTGGTGCCGACGATGCTGCGGCGGCTGTGCGAACAGGTGCGGGGCTCCAGCATCCTGCCCTCGGTCGAAGCAATCACCGTCGCCGGCGCGAAGCTCACGCCCGCGGACCGGAAGGCCGCGCGCCTTCCTTTTCCGGAGGCGTGTGTCCTCGAGTATTACGGTGCGTCCGAACTCGGCTTCATTACCGTCGCCGGTGCAGCGGACAAACACGCGCCCACAGCCGTCGGCAAGGCCTTCCCCGGCGTCCGACTCCAGATTCTCGACGAGGCGGGAAACAGCCTCCCGGCGGGCGAGACCGGCACAATCTTCGTCGAAAGCGCGCTCATTTCCGATGGCTATGTTGCGGCCGGCGATGGCGCAGGGTTTCGTCGGCACGGCGATCTCGCGACGGTCGGCGATCTCGGCTTCCTCGACCCCGACGGCACACTGCATCTGATCGGCCGTGCCGGAGGGATGGTGCTCTCGGGCGGCAACAACATTTATCCATCCGAGATCGAGGCCGTCATCATGGCCGCCGACGATGTGACCGCCGTCCAGGTCCTCGGCTTCGACCACCCCGACCTCGGCAGCGAGCTCGTTGCCATCATCCAGCCGCACGGCGAGGCTTTCGACCATCTTGCATTCGAACGTCATCTTGCCGCCGCCCTGCCGCGCTACAAGCATCCGCGCAAGATCTGGCTCTGCCGTGAAATGCCGATGACGGCCTCCGGCAAGATCGCCACCAAGGAGCTCCGGCAATGGATCGCGGAGGGAAACGGTGCCCTTGAACGCCTCATCTGACCCGGCCGGCACACCCGTCATCATCGCCGCATTGCGCACGCCGATCGGCCGTGTGAATAGCAGCCTGGCCAAGGTTGAACCGGCGACGCTTGCCGCCCCGCTGATTGACCGGATCATCGCCGACATCGGCATCGACCGCGATGAAATCGACGACGTGCTGCTCGGCAACGCCGCTAACAGTGCCGGCAACCTCGCACGGCTTGCCGCACTTGAAGCCGGCCTGCCTGTCGCGATCCCCGGCGTCACCGTCGACCGGCAATGCGGCTCTGGCCTCGAGGCCGTCATACTCGCGGCGCGGCAGATCCAGGCAGGAGCGGGCCGGTTCTATCTCGCCGGCGGCAGCGAAAGCGCCAGCCGCGCCCATATCCGGCTTCGCCCGCCGCTTCAGCGCGACGAGGAACTTCAGCCGGTCCGGCGGGCACGGATGGCGCCCGATTCGATCGGCGATCCGGACATGGGCGTTGCCGCCGAGAACGTCGCTGCTGCCTGCGGCATTTCCCGCGAACGGCAAGACCGGTTCGCGCTGGAAAGCCACCGACGCGCTGTTGCGGCCGCGGCGGCCGGCAGGTTCCAGCGCGAGATCGTGCCGGTTTCGACGCCAACTGGTCTCGTCTCCAGCGATGAATGCCCTCGGGCAAACGCGGCGCCGGAGACGCTTGCGCGGCTGAAGCCGGTTTTCGTCAAGGATGGCACCGTGACAGCCGGCAATGCCTGTCCGATCAATGACGGGGCCGCCATGGTGTTGGTGACGAGCCTCGCCGAGGCGCGCCGGCTCGGCGTTCCCTTTGCCCTGGAGTTCGTCGACGCGGCGACGGCGGGTGTTGACCCGAACCTCCTCGGGCTCGGTCCGGTTCCGGCGATGGCGAGGCTTCGCGCACGCAATCCGGCGCTCGATATCGCCGCAGTCGAGTTCATCGAGTTCAACGAGGCATTCGCCTCGCAGGTTCTCGGCAGCCTCGATCAACTCGATATTGCGCCGGCGCGCGTCAATCTCGACGGCGGGGCGATTGCGCTTGGTCACCCCTACGGCGCGTCGGGGACAATACTCGTCGTCAGGCTGTTTTCACAGATGCTTGCGGCTCCATCCGACACAGAGGGCCTGGCGATGATCGGGATCGGCGGCGGCATGGGCGCGGTCGCTCACTTCCGCAGCCTTCGGCCCGGTCACGCAAGATAGGTGGTCAGCCATTCGCGTGTGGCGACAGGCAGCGGTACCGGGGCATGACGGGCGGGATCGACCGCCACCCAGACAATCTCGACCTCGGCGACAAGCTGGCCGGCAGCCTCCACGCGCACCGCAAAGCTCACCGAACTGCCGCCGATCTTCGAGACATTGACGATGAAACGGGCCGGCTCGTCGTAACGCAGACCGCGATGGAAGACGCAGGCCGATCGGCGCACGAGATAGCTAGGCTCGTTCCTGACGGTCGGCCGGTGGCGCCACAGGCCGGACAAGGCGGCCTCGGCATGGGCGTAGTAGGCCGCATTGTGCATATGGCCGTGCATGTCTATATCGCGAAACGGAATGCGGATTTCCGTGACATTTTCCCGTTGCGTGCCGTCCATGCGAGGCCCTCACGATGCGTTCTTCTCTGGTTAGACAGTTTGGCGATCCCGGACAAGTGATCGAGCTCGTCGATATCGATCGCGCCGCGCCGGGGGCCGGGGAAGTCGAGATCGCCATCTCGCTTTCGGCCATCAATCCATCGGACCTGATCCCCGTCACGGGAGCCTACAGCGCACGTACCGTGCTGCCCTTCGTTCCCGGTTTCGAGGGCGTCGGGGTCGTCACCCGGATCGGGGCGGGCGTAAGGGATCTGAAGCCCGGAGATCGGGTCGTTCCGATCGGCGCGAGCGGCCTGTGGCAGCAGTTTCTCGTCCGCCCGGCCGAATGGTGTTTTGCCGTTCCTGACGACATCGACGACCAGCAGGCTGCCACCAGCTACGTCAACCCGCTGACGGCTTTGAGGCTCGTCGAGCAACTGCGGGAGCATTTCGGGTCGCTGAAGGGCCGCAGGGTCGGCGTGACTGCGGCCGGCTCTGCAATTGGCGGCATGTTGCTGCGCCTGCTCGCAATGGAGGACGTGACGACCACCGCCATCGTTCGAAGCGAAAAGAGCGTGCGCCACCTCGGCGATGCGGACCGGGTCATTGTCGCGGATGGCGTCAACCTTCCGCCGCGGCTCACTTTCGACGCCGCGCTCGATGCCGTCGGCGGGAATTTGGCCGGCGAGTTGATCGCACGCTGCGTTCAACCTGGTGGGATCTTCATCCAGTACGGTGCCTTGAGCGGTGTGCCGGTGCCGCAGGCGGCAATCAGCGGCCGGCCCGATGTGCGTTTCACCTTCTTTTGGCTTAGGACCTGGGTGCATTCGGCCGGCCGCAATCCGCTCGAAGTCGCCTTCGAGCGGAGCTTTGCGGGTCTGCGTGATGGGCTGTTTGCGAGTCCGATCGCAGCCATTTATCCGTTGAGCCGTCTCGCCGAAGCCCTGGCGCATCAGGAGGACCCGCGCCGCGATGGCAAGATTCTGCTCGATCCGCGCTGTTGAAAATCGGCACTTTCACCGCGTGTACCATGGACCTCTGGCAGTCTGCGCACTAGTTTTCCGCCATGGCTACGTTCCTCTACGAAAATCCAGTCTTCCTGGAGCACCAGGTTCCCGAGGGGCATCCCGAGCGGCCGGACCGGCTGAGGGCGCTGAACCTGGCGCTTGAGCACCCGAATTTCGCCGAACTCAAACGGATCAGGGCGCCAAGGGGCAGCGAGGATCTTGTTCTGCTCGCCCATCCGGAAGAACATCTGAGGTCGATCGTCCGGGAGATTCCCGAAGAAGATATAAACCAGTTCGAGGCGGATACCTGTGCCAGTCCGCAGAGCCTTGTCGCGGCGCTGACGGGTATCGGCGGCGCCGTCGCGGCGGTGGACGCCGTCTTCGCCGGAGAGGCACACAACGCCTTCGTCGCAGCACGTCCGCCGGGACACCATGCTGAAAAAAAGAGGGCGATGGGTTTCTGCTTCTTCAATACGATCGCGATTGCCGCGCGCCATGCGCAAAAGGCGCACGGAGCCGAGCGCGTCGCGATCGTCGACTGGGACGTCCATCACGGCAACGGCACGCAGGACATTTTCTGGGACGACCCGTCGGTGCTCTTCTGCTCGACCCACCAGATGCCGCTCTATCCCGGCACAGGCGCCAAGGACGAGACGGGTGCCGATGGCAATATCGTCAATGCTCCGCTTTCGCCGAACAGCGGCAGCGAGCATTTCCGCGACGCTTTCCGCACGCGGGTGCTCACGGCGCTTGATGATTTCCGTCCCGACTTCGTGCTGATCTCCGCCGGTTTCGATGCCCACCACCGCGATCCGCTGGCGCAGATCAACCTCGTGGCCGAGGATTTCGACTGGGCAACGGGCCGCCTCATGGAAGTTGCCGACAGGACTGCCGGCGACCGTATCGTCAGCCTGCTCGAGGGCGGCTATGACCTGCAGGGACTCGCCGAGTCGGCGGGCATGCATATTCTGAGATTGATGAGAGGGTAATTGATGAACACCACCACGCAACAGGACGTTTCCGCCCTCTCCTTCGAGCAGGCCGTCGAAGAATTGGAGCGCATCGTCTCGGCGCTCGAACGCGGCGACGTCGCACTTGACAAGTCGATCGAGATCTACGAGCGCGGTGAGGCGCTGAAGAAGCATTGCGAGATGCTTTTGAAGGCCGCCGAGGACCGCATCGAGAAGATCCGGCTCGACCGCGCCGGCAAGCCGCAGGGCGTGGAACCGCTCGACGCGGATCAGTGAGTTGGCGGGAGGGGTTGAGCCGATCTTCGCCCCTCATCCGGCCTGCCGGCCACCTTCTCCCCGCTAGCGGGGAGAAGGGAACTCGCGGCGGCTCTCTGCCCCGAGGTCTCCTTCCCAGCCCGCGGGGTAAGGGGCGAAGCGCGCCTTCATGTTTTCTGCCTTTGCGAATGACCGCGATCGTTGACGCGGAACGATAAACACAGTGTCTTCCGACGCCCGCTACCGCCCCGGCGGGATTGGCGCTACTCTCCCGCGAGGACGCGCACCAACGGAGTGATTGCCATGTCGTTTTTTCCTGGTCCCGATCCGCTCGCCGGTGACAAGCCGGCCTGCGATGCCATCGAACATCTCATCATTCCGCGCACCAGCGACATCGGCGGCCTCGAGGTTCGCCGGGCACTGCCGACCGCCAAGCGCCGCCTGGTCGGACCCTTCATTTTCTTCGATCGGATGGGGCCGGCGCTGCTTCGGGCCGGCCAGGCGATCGATGTTCGCCCGCATCCGCATATCGGCCTTTCGACCGTCACCTACCTCTTCGACGGCGAGATTAAGCATCGCGACAGCCTCGGCACCGAAATGGTGATCCGTCCCGGAGACGTGAACCTGATGACCGCCGGCCGCGGCATCGTGCATTCCGAACGCTCTCCGGAAAATCAGCGTGACCACGAACGTTCGGTGTCCGGCCTGCAAACCTGGCTGGCGCTCCCTGACCACAAGGAAGAAATCGACCCGCTCTTCGATCACACGGAAAAGCATATGCTGCCGGTTCTTTCCGATGGCGGCGTTCAGGCACGCGTCGTCATCGGCGGCTTCGAGGGTGCAACCTCGCCGGTCTCCACCTTTACCGATACGATCTATGTCGACCTGATGGTCGAACCGGGCAAGAGCGCCCCCTTTGCCGCCAATTGGGAAGAACGGGCGCTCTACATCCTTTCCGGGGAAGCGATCATCGCCGGCGATCACTTCGCCGACAACCAGCTGCTCGTCTTCCGCCCCGGCGATCAAATTACGGTGACCGCCGGACCCGCTGGCTGTCACGTCATGCTGTTCGGTGGCGCCGCTCTCGGCTCGCCGCGTCACATCTGGTGGAACTTCGTTTCCTCGTCCAAGGAACGGATCGACAAGGCAAAGGAAGAGTGGCGCAGCGGTCGCTTCGACATCGTGCCGGGGGACGAGGAAGAGTTCATACCTTTGCCCGAAAGCTAATTTTCGTTAAGCTCTTGGTTGAAGTCGCAGGAAAGCCTAATTTTGCATTCAACCGCGATTGCGTCTAAAGAGCCACTTCGACGAACACCATCAACAGTTCGCGCGCCGTCCTCGGCGCGCATGAGGCATGCAGCGTGACACAACTGCCAACCAATCCTATGCCGGCGACGCCCTTGCTTGATCAGGTTAAGTTCCCCGACGATCTCAAGAAGATCGAGGACAAGGATCTGCCGCAGCTGGCAAGTGAATTGCGCGCGGAAATGATCGATGCAGTGTCGCGCACAGGTGGCCATCTCGGCGCCGGCCTTGGCGTCGTCGAACTGACGATCGCGATTCACAAGATTTTCGACACGCCGCATGACCGACTAATCTTCGACGTCGGCCATCAGTGCTATCCACACAAGATCCTGACTGGGCGGCGTGACCGCATCCGCACCCTGCGCCAGGAAGGCGGCCTTTCCGGCTTCACGCGGCGCGCCGAAAGCGAATACGACCCCTTCGGCGCGGCGCATTCCTCGACTTCGATCTCCGCCGGTCTCGGCATGGCGGTCGCCGCCGATCTCGACGGCAAGTCCCGCAACGTGATTGCCGTGATCGGTGACGGCGCGCTCTCGGCCGGCATGGCCTACGAAGCGTTGAACAACGCCGGTGCGCTCGACGCACGCCTCATCGTCATCCTCAACGACAACGACATGTCGATCGCGCCGCCTACCGGCGCGATGAGCGCGTATCTCGCGCGCCTTGCTTCGGGCCGCACCTATATGGGCATCCGCGAGGTCGGCAAGAAGCTGACGGCCTATCTCGGCAAGAGCGTCGATCGGGCGATCACGCGTGCCGTGGAGCATGCCCGCGGCTACGTCACCGGCGGCACGCTCTTCGAGGAGATGGGCTTTTATCACATCGGTCCGATCGATGGTCACTCGTTCGATCACCTGCTGCCCGTGCTGCGCAATGTCCGGGACAACGCCAAAGGACCAGTCCTGATCCACGTCGTGACGCAGAAGGGCAAGGGCTATCCGCCGGCGGAAGCGGCTGCTGACAAGTACCACGGCGTCAACAAGTTCGACGTGATCACGGGTGCCCAGGCGAAGGCGAAGCCGAATGCGCCGGCCTACACGTCGGTGTTCGCGGAAACGCTCGTCCAGGAGGCGAGCCTTGACGACAAGATCGTCGCCATCACGGCTGCGATGCCCTCGGGCACTGGTCTCGATAGGTTTGCGTCGGTCCATCCATCGCGGTGCTTCGATGTCGGCATCGCGGAGCAGCACGCAGTGACTTTCGCGGCAGGGCTCGCGGCCGAGGGCTACAAGCCATTCGCGGCGCTCTATTCCACTTTCCTGCAGCGCGCCTACGACCAGGTCGTTCATGACGTGGCGATCCAGGGGCTGCCGGTCCGCTTCCCGATCGACCGCGCCGGCTTCGTCGGCGCCGACGGGCCGACGCATGCCGGTTCCTTCGACACGACCTATCTCGCGACACTACCCGGCTTCGTGGTGATGGCCGCCGCCGACGAGGCGGAACTGAAACACATGGTGCGCACCGCAGCCGCCTATGACGAAGGCCCGATTTCCTTCCGCTACCCCCGCGGCGAGGGCGTCGGCGTCGACCTGCCGGAACGCGGGCAGATCCTGCAGATCGGCAAGGGGCGCATCGTCAAGGAAGGCTCGAAGATCGCACTGCTTTCGTTCGGCACGCGGCTCGCCGACTGTCTGATGGCGGCCGAGGATCTGGACGCCGCCGGTCTCTCGACGACGGTTGCTGACGCGCGCTTTGCAAAGCCTCTCGACCACGATCTCATCCGCCAGCTTACCCGTCACCATGAAGTGCTGATCACCATCGAAGAAGGCGCTGTCGGCGGCTTTGGAAGCCACGTGCTGCAGTTCCTTGCGATGGACGGCCTGCTCGATGGCGGGCTCAAGGTGCGGCCGATGGTGATGCCGGACACCTGGATGGAACAGGCGAGACCTGAAGCCATGTATGCGGCGGCCGGACTCGATCGGGCCGGAATTGTCTCGACCGTCTTCAAGGCGCTTGGCCAGAAGCACGCGGTCGGCCTCGGCGCGGCTGGCTGAGCCCTTTCGATTATACGCTTCAACGAAGAGACAACGCCAAGGCGCGATGAGACTGCATGTCCGAAGAAGCAAAGATATCCATCCGTCTTGATCAGTTGCTGCTGAACAGCGGGCTCGTTGCCAGCCGCGCCCGTGCGCGCGACGCCATCCAGCGCGGAACCGTCAAGGTCGATGGCCGCACGGTGACCAAGCCCGCCGCCAGCTTCGTCGAAGGTGTCGCCATCACGATCGACGATCCGGCGCAGGCCTATGTTTCCCGTGCCGCGCTGAAGCTCGTCGCCGCCCTCGACCATTTCGGCTTGGACCCATCCGGGCAGACCTGCATCGATATCGGCGCCTCGACCGGCGGCTTCACCGAGGTTCTGCTCACGCGCGGTGCCCGCCATGTCGTAGCTGTCGACGTCGGCCACGGGCAGATGCATCCCAGGATCGCGGAAGATCCTCGCGTCACCAATATCGAAGGGCTGAACGCCCGGGCGATGACAATGGAGGACGTCGGCAACCACGCGATCACCTTCGTCGTCTCCGACGTCTCCTTCATCTCGTTGAAACTCGCGCTACCACCCGCGCTCGGCATGGCCGAGACCGGCGCGCATTGCGTGCTGCTCGTCAAGCCGCAATTCGAGGCAGGGCGCGAGGCGATCAGCAAGGCCGGGCTGCTCAAGGACCCGGAGAGCGCCCCTGCCGTTGCCGCCGAACTCGAGCGCTGGCTGGTGGCGGACATGGGCTGGCGAAGCCTCGGTCTCATCCCCTCCCCCATTGCCGGTGGCGATGGCAACACAGAATTCCTCCTTGCCGGTGTGAAGCCATGAGCACGCAAACCGTCACGATCACCCGCCTTGGGGCACAGGGCGACGGCATCGCGCAGACCGAAGCAGGCCCGGTCTATGCGCCGTTCACGCTCCCCAGCGAAACCGTCGCCCTTGCCGTCAACAAGGCGCACGGCACGCTCATCTCGCTGAAAGAGGCTTCCCCCGACCGTGTCGAGCCGAAATGTCGGCACTTCGGCCCGGACGGCGTCAACGGCGCCTGCGGCGGCTGCACGCTGCAGCATGCCTCGGACGATCTCTATCACACCTTCAAGCGCAATCTCGTCATCGACGCCCTGAAGTCGAAGGGGCTGACGCCGGACGTGGCCCCGCTGGTGATCGCACACGCGGGCGAGCGGCGGCGTGCCGTGTTCACCGCGCGGCGCACCGAAAAGGAAATGCTGCTTGGCTACAACCAGGCAGAGAGCCATCACATCGTGTCGATCAGCGAATGTCCCATCACGAGCCCGGGCATCGTTTCCCGGCTCGCAACCATACGCAAGATCGCGGCCGCAATGGCGACGAATGCCGAGCCGTTCCGCATCACGGTGCTCGAAACCACCTCCGGTCTCGATCTTGCCTTCGAAGGCATCAAGCTCGCCGACCGGCAACGGCGCCTCGCCGTCGAGGCTGTACTCGGGGAACGCGGCATTGCCCGCGTCAGCCTCAACGGCGAGATCATTGTCGAACCCGTAAAACCGGCGATCGACTTTAGCGGCGTGACCGTGTCACCGCCGCCCGGAAGTTTCACCCAGGCAACGCGGCCTGCCGAAGAGGCGATGGCAAAGCTCGTGCTTGAGCATGTCGGCAAGGCCAAACACGTCGCCGACCTCTTCTCCGGCATCGGCACCTTCGCTCTCAGGATCGCGCAAAGGGCGCGCGTGCATGCCGTCGAGGGCGACGACAAGGCATTGAAGGCGCTGGACTTTACCGCGCGCAACACGCAAGGCCTGAAGCCGGTGACGATCGAAAAGCGTGATCTTTTCCGCCGGCCGTTGATGGCGCAGGAGTTGAAATCCTACGACGCCGTCGTATTCGATCCGCCGCGCGCCGGTGCCGAGGCTCAATGCCACGAGCTCGCCCGCTCGGGCGTCAAGAAGATTGCGGCCGTTTCGTGCAATCCGGTGACGCTTGCCCGCGATCTCGCAATTCTGACCGGCGCGGGATATCGGATCACGTCGGTGACGCCGATCGACCAGTTTCTCTGGTCAGCGCATGTCGAGGCAGTGGCGACGCTGGAAAAACCCCAGAAATGACGAAGGCCCGGCAAAATGCCGGACCCCCAAATGTTGCCAGTCGCCTCTGATCAGGCCGCACGGCGCCGGTAGCTTGCGGCGCTTGTGTGGGCGGACGCCTGCGTCTCGCCGAGGTTGAACTGCGCGAGCAGGGCGTTGAGCGCTGCCGCCTCCTGGGCAAGGCCGTGGCTTGCCGCCGTCTGCTCCTCGACCATCGCTGCGTTCTGCTGCGTGCCCTGATCCATGGTGTTGACGGCGGTGTTTATCTCCTGCAGGCCCGTGGACTGCTCGCGCGTTGCAATAACGATCGCGCTCACATGCTTGTTGATCTCCTGGACCTCCGCGACGATCGCTTCCAGCGCCCGGCCGGTGTCGCCGACCAGCGTCACGCCGGAGCGCACCTGGTCGCCAGAGGTCGTGATCAGCGCCTTGATCTCCTTCGCTGCGTTGGCCGAGCGCTGGGCAAGCTCGCGCACCTCCTGGGCGACGACGGCAAAGCCCTTGCCGGCTTCGCCCGCGCGGGCCGCCTCGACGCCGGCATTGAGCGCCAGAAGGTTGGTCTGGAAGGCGATGTCGTCGATGACGCCGATGATGTTGGAGATCTCGCCGGAGGACTTCTCGATCGCGTGCATCGCCTGCACGGCGTTCTGGACGACTTCACCGGACTTCTCGGCGCCGGCGCGGGTACGGGCGACGAGTGCTCCCACCTCTTCCGCCCGATGAGCCGAGTCCTTCACCGTCGTGGTGATCTCCTCGAGCGCTGCAGCGGTCTCTTCGACCGAGGCTGCCTGCTGCTCCGTGCGACGGGCAAGGTCGTCGGCGGCCGAACGGATCTCGCTTGCGCCGGCGTCGATCGCACGGGCGTTAACGCCGACCGCACGGAGCGTGTCGTGCAGCTTGGCGACTGAGTTGTTGAAATCGGCCCTCAGACGGTCGAGGCGATCGGCAAAGGGGCTGTCGATGCGGAAGGCGAGATCGCCGTTGGCGAGCCGGCCAAGGCCGGTCGCAAGCGCGTCGACGGCGTGCTGTACTTCCGCCGCATCGCGCGCCTTCTGGGCCTCTCGGTCCAGACGCTCGCGCTCGGAGAGCGACCGGTTCGCATCCGCTTCGTCCTCGAGCCGTGCACGCTCGACGGCGTTGGCGCGGAACACGGCAACCGCTGCCGCCATCGAGCCGATCTGATCGCGACGACCCTCGCAGGGAATTTCGACCTCGATATTACCGGCTGCCAGCTTTTCCATCGTGCCGGTCATTTCGGTGATCGGCCGGACGACCAGGCGGCTGAGCAGCGTCGCGAGGAAAGCGATCATGACACCGACGGCAAGGATCGTCGCAACGGTAGCAGCGACGCGAAACTCACCGATCGTAGAATAGGCGACGTCCGCGTCCACGACAAAGCCGACATACCACTCGACCGAGGGGAGCCCCTTCACCGGAACAAAGCTGACCAGCATCGGCTTGCCGTCGAGTTCGGTGTTGACGATGCCGCTGCCGATCTTCGGCGTGCTGACCGGAAAGGCGTCGGCAAGCGTCTTCGTCACCAGCTTGGCATCCGGGTGGACTAGAATCTGACCGTCCTTGCTGGCAAGGAACGCAAAGCCTTCGCCGCCGACGTCGATCGCCTTGACCATGGAGACCAGGGTCTTCAGCGAGAAGTCGCTGCCGGCCACGCCATAGAGCTTGCCATCGTGCTTGACCGGCACGGCCGCGCTGATGATCAGATCGCCGCTGGAGGCGTCGATATAGGGTTCGGTGAGGACGCGCGCATCGGCCTTGACGGCCTGCTGATACCACGGGCGCTGCCGCGGATCGTAGCCTTCCGGCATCGGCGTTTCGGGCCAGGTGATGAACTTGCCGCTTTCGTTGCCGACATAGGTGGAGATGAACTCGGAGGTGAGAATATCGTTCTTCAAGACACTCTGAATGGCGGCTTCGTCGGCGACGCGGCCGGCGGCATCCGCCGCCATGGCCGTCAGCGTCACGCGGCCGTTCAGCCAGTTGGCGACGCTCTGGGCCGCTTGGTTGCCGGACGAGGCGATATTTTCCTCGACAGCTTTTGTCGTCGCGCTGTTCTGCAGCGTATCGATATAGACGGAAAAGCCTGCAAAGGCGGCGACGACAACGCAGGACGCAGCAACGAGAATGCGCGTCATGAGATTCGATCGTTTAGACAAGGAAGGGCTCCCTCTGGAGTGGCCGGCATTCTTCGCCGGACATGAGCTCGTGAGATTTCCCGCGCATAGCGGATCGATCGCTGCAGGCGACGGACGAAGTTGCGGGAAATGATGGACATGCCGCGAAGGCAAGACCGGCCATGCTTCATGCGGCCGGGGCCGCCCGCACCACTGGCGCCCGCCTATCAAAGGGACGCCCGGCGCTCTTCTTCAGAACATCTTCTCCGCTTTTTCGTGTTTCCACTTTGAGGGCGGGATGTTCAGGGGAAGGCCTACTGTGGCTGCACGCTAGCGGCTGCTATTTAAGAACCAATTAAAATTGACGTATGCAAATTCAGGATGTCCGCGGCAATCGGAGGCGGCTCTAAATCGCCGCGGAACTACTGCATGATTCCTCAAATCGGAATCGATTTAAGGACAAAATCATGCAGCGATTCAAAGTGCTACAGCGACCTTTGCGCGTCCGATTGAACGCGACGCGCTTTAGCGGCGCATGAAGGCTTCGAAGGCCGCGCGCGCTTCCGCACTCTTCAACTGCGCTGCAAAGTGCTGAGCCTCCTCGTCGATACGGGCGAGCACATCACTTCGATCCCCACGAATGAGATCACGCGCAATGCGCAGCGCTTCCGGCGGCTTCCTGGCAAGGCGCGCCGCGAGCGAGAGCGTCTCTTCCTCCACCGCTTCCGGGCCAACGACCTTCCAGATCAGCCCGGCCTGCAAGGCATCGGTGGCCGCTAGAGGTTCTCCAGCGGCGAGAAGCCCGAAGGCACGCTGGTGCCCCATGATGCGCGGCGCGATCAGGCTGGATGCGGCCTCAGGCACGAGCGCAAGGTCGACGAAGGGGGTCTTGAAGACCGAACGTGCCGAAGCAACAGTCAAGTCGCAATGGAGATGGATGGTCGTGCCGATGCCGATCGCCAGACCGTCGACGCCGGATACAACCGGCTTTTTCGCGCCCGCGAGCGCCAGCAGGAAATCGAGTACCTCGGTCCCCATTGTCCCGCCCATGGCAAAGGCGAGAAAATCGGCCATGTCGTTTCCGGCGGAGAAGCATCCTTCGGAGCCGAGGAATGCCGTGACCCGGACAGCCGGATCGGTTCCTGCGACCGTCAACGCCTTGGTCATCTTGGCGTACATCTCGCGCGTGATGGCGTTCTTCTTTTCCGGGCGGTTGAAACGGATGACCTGGACGCCGGGCAAGGCCTCCGGGCGTTCGACAAGCACATGATCGGTCATGAGTTCCCCCTCAAACGAGAGCGGCGCGCGCGGCTGCAAGGCTTTCCGCGCCACTGACGACGCGGTCCTTGAGCGCGCCTGTTTCTGCGAGCAGGTTCTCCGCCGCGAACCGGCAGAGCGCGATGCGCGCATCTTGTTTTCCGTCGCCTGCCTCCGCCAGGCCACCCTTGGCGAGATAGGCACCGGTCAGCACCAGCCCGAAGAGGCGCTGATAGGCGGTGGCACCGGACAGCGCGTCGGTGAGCCTTCCGCCGTCCAGCGCAGCAAGCAGCCATTCGCTCGCGTCGGCGAGATCGCCGATCGCAGCATCGAGCCGCACCGCCGTCTCGCCGAAACCCTTCCTGTTGGTGGATCCGACGGCGGCGGCGATCTCGCTCAGTTCGGCAATGAGTCCGCGCACATGGGCGCCATCGGACAAACGCAGTTTGCGGGTGACGAGATCGAGCGCCTGGATACCGTTGGTGCCTTCATAGATTGTCGCGATGCGCGCATCGCGGAGGTAGCGGGCGGCGCCTGTCTCCTCGATGAAGCCCATGCCGCCATGCACCTGGATGCCCAAGGAGGCGACGTCAACACCGGCATCGGTGGCGAAGGACTTTGCGATCGGTGTCAGCAGACTCGAACGCTCCTGCCAATGACGGGCTTGGTCGCCTTTGCTGGCATGTGCCATGTCGACTGCGTGGGCGCAGGCATAGGCGATCGCGCGCGACCCCTGTGTCAGCGCCTTCATCGTCAGAAGCATCCGGGCGACATCCGGATGCTCAATGATCGGACTCATGCCCTCTCCGCTCCAGCCGGGCGCCCGGCCCTGCGTGCGTTCCTTGGCATAGGTGATCGCCTTCTGGGTGGCGGCATCGGCGATCGCGACCCCCTGCATGCCGACGGCCAACCGGGCGTTGTTCATCATCGTGAACATGCAGGCGAGCCCACGGTTCTCCTCGCCGATCAGATAGCCGATCGCACCTTTTTCATCGCCGAACTTGCCGTCACCATAGATCATCGTGCAGGTGGGCGAACCGTGAATGCCGAGCTTGTGCTCGAGCGAATGGCAGAAGAGGTCGTTACGGGCACCGAGCGAGCCGTCGGCGTTGACAAGGAATTTCGGCACGAGAAACAGCGAAATGCCCTTCGTGCCGGCGGGCGCGTCCGGCAGGCGCGCCAACACCAGATGGACGATGTTGTCGGTAAAGTCGTGCTCGCCCCAGGTGATGAAAATCTTCTGGCCGAAGATGCGATAACTGCCGTCGTCGCGACGCTCGGCCCGAGTCTTGAGCACGCCGAGATCCGAACCGGCATGCGGCTCCGTCAGGTTCATCGTGGCGGTCCACTCGCCCGAGACCATTTTCGCGAGATATGTCGCCTTCAGGGCTTCCGAGCCGTGCTTCTCCAAGGCTTCGATGGCGCCCATGGTCAGCGTCGGGCCAAGCGCGAACGCCATCGAGCCGGCGTTCCACATCTCCATCGCGGCGACGTGCAGCATGTGCGGCAGGTTTTGCCCGCCGAAGGCTTCCGGCGCCGTCAGTCCGTTCCAGCCGCCGCCGATCCAGTTGTGATAGAGATCGCGCCAGCCTTCCGGCGTCTTGACCGCACCGTCGACGAGCCGTGCGCCCTGCCGATCACCGATATCGCCAAGAGGGGCCACCTCTTCCGTCGCAAAGCGCCCGGCTTCCGCGAGGATTGCATCGACCAGATCCTCGCCCAGTTCACCGAAAACACCGGCATCCAAGGCCTCGGCCATGCCGGCTACGTGCTTCAGTGTGAATGCGATCTCGTCGACCGGTGCTTTGTACATGATGGTCCTCCCCGTGCAGCCATTGCCATCGTCGACCGCGCGTCCTTCTTCGAACCGACACTATTGATTTTTACGTATACGTCAACGTCAATTGCGTTCGGCTCGCATTGCGCAGGCGTGTAACAAAACTGTCATCGACGGCGATTAGAAGCCGAGTCCGGATTGCCCGCTCACACTTTACCTCATTTCGGTCAGGCCAAGGCGCTGAGATGAACTTGATTTCTCCCGAGATACCGGGCCTTGTCTGGGCCTACCGCTTCATACCGGGGGAGAGCCGATGCCAGCGCATCGCGGCCGACTCTTCGATCGACAACCTGTCTGGCGGCGACGGCTGGGTCTGGCTGCATCTGGCGCTCAGCGATGCGCGCACGCCCGGGTTGATCGAACGCATCAGCAACCTACCGCAGGCAGCGATTGCCACGCTGACGAGTCACGACACACAGGCCGCAATTACCGTTTCCGAGGACGTCGTCCACGGGACGCTGGTGGATTTCGAGCGCACGTTCGACGAGGTCACGAAAACGATCGGCTGGCTGCATTTCGCGGTCAGTGACAAGATCATCATCACGACGCGGCTGCATCCGTTACGCAGCATCGACCGGGTGAAGGCGGCCGTCGAGAAGAGCACCAAATGCAACCGGCCGATCGACCTCTTCGAAATGCTGGTTGTCGAGTTCCAGAGAACGTTGATCACCCTCGTCCTGGAACTGACCGAAGAGTTGAATGTCATCGAGGATCACGTCTACGGAGAGGCTGGCCACAGGCAGCAGCCAGGGCTGGCACCGCTGCGCAGGACCGTGGTGCGGCTGCATCGGCACCTGCGGACCATTCTCGCCCTGTTGCGGCGGGCCGGAGCATCGGAGGAGGATGAGGTGCCGCCGGGTTTCATCGACGCGGCCGAGCGGCTCTCCGATCGGCTGGAGGCGGTTGACCGGGATGTCTTCGCGCTCCAGGAGCGCGCGAGGCTTCTCCATGAGGAAATCGACAGCAAGATTCCCTCGGAGACAAACCGGCATCTCTACATCCTGTCGCTGATGACAGCGTTCCTTTTGCCGCCGACACTGGTGACCGGCTTCTTCGGCATGAATACGGGAGCCCTGCCCTTCGCCGATGGAAGCGGGACACTCTACGCGGCGTTGATCATCGCCTTTTCAATGGGCCTTGCCTGGCTCATTCTCCGTCGCATCGGCATTCTGTAGCACGCCGTTGCGGAAGGATGCGGACCGGTCTTCCAGCCTCATCCAAAGGCCGGAATCACTTCCGACCTGCCTTCTCGTCGGCCTGCAAGCCGATTTTAGCTGTAGGGCGAGTAGCACTGCCGACGCGGGCCGCCATAGGGTTGATAGGTGTTGTCATAGGCCCTGTAGGACCGATAGCGCGCGTAGCACCATTCGACGTGCCTGTTGCCGTAGCGAGCAACCGGCGGGCGGGCGATCGGTGGACGGACGATCGGCCCACCGATAATCACGCCAGTGCCGAAGGCCCCTCCCGGGTACCACCAGCCATCGTGATAGCGATAGCCGGGACGATAGTAACGATAGCCGCGATAGCCGTTGTAATAATAGCGGTCACCGTAGCGATAATATCCGCGCGGCCGATATTGAACGTCGGTTACATTGCTCTCAGCTTCGATCCTTGAAGGCGTGGGTGTGAACGCCTGCGACGGTGCGGCGGACGTCCCCAGCAACAAGGCTGCGAACGCCGCCGAGAGCCACTTGCCAGTCATTGTCTTCATGGTTTCCTCCATGACCGAAAGCCGGAAATCAACGGCGTGTTGAACGCATAAGTAGCGGGTCTTGTTCCCTATTTCTGGAACATGCAGCCGGCGATTGCGCCTTTGCCACTGGAGCAAGGGTCGAAAGATGAACCGTGCCGGCCACCTGCAACATCACAATCCTGAGCCGAACTTACGCATGACGCTTCTGCCGCAGGTCTGTGTACAGGAGCGATCGTTTCGCGCAGGATCGACACGGGGCTGAGATTTACGACCTTTTAACGCTAGTGTCGGCAATCTCAGTGGATGGAAAAGCGGGGACTCTCGATCTCGGGGACGATCTTGCGCCTGGCGGCCCTTCTGGGTCTGACCTTCGCGGCGGCGAATGTTCACGCGCGTGATCTCGAACCCTGGAAGCAGCGGCAGAACGCCATCATCGTCGATGCCTATGAGATGAACAGCATCGACTGGGAAGCGCTGCTGAAGGACAAGCGCATCGCCGGGTTCATCGCCAAAGCCTCCGACGGCCTGCCCGAGAGCTTCTCCTGCACCGGAGACCATGGCGGCGACACGGTCGCCCATTGCAAGACGATGTGGCGGAAGTACGCCGTCAGCCGCGAGCTCTACCAGACGCGCCGAATGATCGCGCGCGCGTACGGCCTGCTCTGGGGCGCCTATCATTTGGCCCGGCCCGGCAATCCTGTCGATCAGGCCAATCATTTCCTCGACTACGCCAATCCGCGCGACGACGAGGTGATGGTCCTCGACATAGAGGGGATCGACCCGGAAAAATACATGTCGCTGGAAGACGCGGCCATCTTCGCCGGGCATATCAAGGCCCGCACCGGCCGCTATCCGATCCTTTACACCAATCACATCACCGCGAAATACATCGCCGCCAACCGCTACAAGCACCGGCTGCTGTCGCGTCTTCCGCTCTGGTACGCCCGCTACAAGCCGGACATCCGCAAGGTTTTTCCGATGGGGAACTGGGACGGCTATGCCCTCTGGCAATTCTCCTCGTCGCACAATTGCGGCAAGCGGCGCTGCCCCTACCGTGTGCCCGGCACGCTTGACGACATCGACGTGAATGTCGCGGCGATGCCGGCGTCCGCGCTGAGGGCCGTCTGGCCGCAAGGCGCCCTTCTGCCCGAGAAACCGCCGGTGTTGACCGTGGTCGCGGCGGCGACGCGCGGGACAGCGCCGACGGCCAGCGCCAGGGCGGTAGCTTCCCTCGAGCGGCCTGCCTTGCTCGTCAGCCGCGCGACGGCCGAGAGCAAGTCGGGCAGCGGCGTCGACAGGACCGTTACCGGCTCGATCGCGGTCAGAGCTGCCGAAGTGCACCTGCCCGATCAGACCGAGCGGCGCTGACAGACCCGCCCGTCACGCCTCGATCTGGACGTCACCAATCGGCCGAGAGCAGCAGGCAAGGATGTAGCCCTCTTCGATCTCGTCATCGAGAATGCCGCCATTGTGGTTCATCTCGACATCGCCGGCGACCTTCATCACGCGACATGTGCCGCAGATGCCGCCCTCGCAGGCCGCACCGATCCGGACGCCGTTGGCGCGGGCGGCCTGCAGGATCGTCTGGCCAGGCACCACCGTCACGTCCTTGCCGCTCATGGTAAAGGTCACCCGAGCCGCCTCCGCCGAAACCCCCGCCCCGGCGCGCACCGCAAGCTCCTCTGCCGCGGGTGCGGCGGCTGGCTGGAAGCTCTCCTCGTGATAGCGCGCCATATCGAAGCCAGCACCCTTCAGCATCTCCCTGACGCCGCGCATGAAGGGCTCAGGCCCGCAGCAAAACACCGTCCTCTCCAGGAAGTCCGGCGCGAGCAGAGGCAATTTTGTCGCATCTATGCGACCGCGTAGCCCATGCCAGCCATGGCGCGCCTCATGGCCTTCGACGAGAAAACCAAGATTGAACCGCCGCATCTGGCGGGCGAGAACCTCCAGCTCGGAACGAAACAGGAGGTCCTCCGGCCTACGCGCGCAGGAAATGAAGGTGATGTCCGTGTCCGGCGCGCAGTCCGCCATCCAGCGCGTCATCGACATCATCGGCGTGACACCCGAGCCGGCCGAGATAAACAGGTATTTATCCCCCGGATGGCGAACGAAGCTGAAATCGCCGAGCGGCCCGAGCGCCTTCAGCCTCGTGCCCGGCTTCAGATTGTCGAACATCCAGCGCGTGCCGGTGCTGTCCGGCTGCGCCTTGACGGTGACGGCAACCGAGAGCGGGCGGGACGGAGAGGATGACAGCGTGTAGGTGCGCATCACCGGTTCCTCGCCGACGGGCAGTTCCAGCGTGACGAACTGCCCCGGCAGGTAGCGGAACCAGGCCGGCTTGTCCGAGCGGAAGGTGAAGGTCATCACGTCCGCAGTCTCGACCACGGCCGATATGCATTCGAGCAGATGCTGCCGATCGATCCACGGATGAAGCTCATCGAAATGGCGGAAGGAAGAGCCCATTTCCATGGTCATGCCACCCGCGAAAGAGGAGCGACGTCGCCTTGCAGGCGGTTCTGCATGAAATTGCAGTACCATTCGACGAACTGCATGACGCCGCCCTCGTGCTCGGCCGAATAGGGGCCGGGCTCATAGGCCGGCGAGCGGATGCCGAAGGCGTTTTCCTCGACGATCTGGCGATCCTGGTCGTTGGTCTCGGTCCAAACGTGGGTAAGGTCCTCGATGGTGTAATCGACGCCCTCGACGGCGTCCTTGCTGACAAGCCATTTGGTGGTGACCTGCGTCAGTTCCGGTCCAAGCGGCAGCACGCGGAAGGTGATCGCGTGATCGCCGAGCACATGGTTCCAGGTCGTCGGGTAGTGGAAGAGCAAGAGCGTGCCGATCCCGCGCTCGTTGACGCCGGTCGAAAGCGGTTTGCGAACGGCCGCTTGTCCGGACATGGTGTAGCTCTCCGCCCCGTTGATCAGCGGCATCCGCGTCATCCGGAATTGGCCGGTTGGTGCAATCCTGAAGCTGCTCGGAAGGCCTGCCGCCTCGCACCTTTCCCAATGGGCGCCGATCTCCGGGTCGTTCATGGCACCCTGGACGCCCGTCACCGTCGGGGCCTCCGGGTAGGTACGGCAAAGCTCCGGATGGTTGGCGGCGCAATGATAGCACTCGCGGTTGTTCTCCCAGACAAGCTTCCAATTGCCCTTCTCGACGATCGTGCTCTCATAGGCGACCTTGGTCTCCCCGAGTCTATGCGGCGCGAGATAGCCGGCAACCGTCTCCCGGAACGGCTGGAAATCCATCGGCTCGTCGGCGAGGCTGATGAAGATATAGCCGCCAACCGTTTCGCAATGGACCGGCTTCAGGCTGTGCTGAGCCGGATCGAACCCTTCGGGCATCTGCCGCGCGAAAAGCAGCTTGCCGTCCAATTCGTAGGTCCACTGGTGATAGGGACAGACGAGCTTGGCCGATGAACCCTTGTGCTGCGTGCACACGCGCGAGCCGCGGTGGCGGCAGGAATTGTGAAGCGCCCGGATCGTTCCCTGCCGGTCGCGGACGATGACGATCGGATAGTCGCCGACCTGAACGGTAAAGTAGTTGCCGGCTTTCGGAATTTCACAGTCGTGACCGATGAAGAGCCAGTCCTTGTACCAGATGTGCTCGAGGTCCTGCCGGTAATATTCCGGGTCGGTGTAGAAGGCCCGGTCGAGGCTATAGCCCTCACGACGGTTTATGAGCCGGCGCAGCATATCGTTCTGAATGTCCATGTCCTGTCCTCGTTCATCAGTTCGCAGAGGCAGGACAGGAACCAACGCCGACAATGATGCCGGCGCGTCAAAGGCTCCGATCCGGCTGCCCGCCGCAACCAGTTACGGTCGATTTTTCGTCCCAAGGCTGGTTTCCGGGCTCTGGAGTGGCCCCTAAAGGGACCCGCCCGGCGCCTTCCCGGACACACCGTCCAGTGGCCTTTTGCCGTGGCTTTCGCTCCACCACCGTTGCGGGGGCAGCGCCGGGATCTGACCGGCTTCCCAATTCTCCGCCCTCCCTGGAGCGGCACCTTGAGTGTCCATATCTAAGCGCGCCCAGCATCTTTTCATTTGCCGATTGACGACATCGGCTCCCGGAAAGACGACACGATATCCGCTCATCGATCCTAAATTTGGGGATTGATATTATTTATTATAAACAATGTGATAGCGGAAAATGTAAGCAACTGATGATTTTTTCGGCAGCGTCATCCCGGGCACGAATTTGACTGGCCATTTTACGACACACCTTCGAAGCGGATACCATCGACAAAATGTGTTGAAAAATCATCTGTTAACCCTGAAGGACTAGCATTCGGGGAGATCAACTCGCTTCGCGGACAAGGATGGCGCCGGCGCGGATGGCTAGACTGAGATATTATGATACCGGCACGAGAGCCGTGATCCCCGCACCAAAGGCCACACCCCACGCGGAGTTCCTGCGGACCGGACGGATCGACCGCCGACGGCACTGGATGGCCGAGCAGCGGCGTTACCTGACGCATGAGGAGGTTGCGGAGCAAACCGGGCGGAAGCTTTCGGCGGCCGGGGAGACTACCCACAAGCGGATCAACGCTTTCCATTCTTCGATCCAATTCCCGAAGATGGTCTTTCACCGCACCCTGCCGAACAGTCCGCATCTCGGCTACTGCCATGTGACCGCCGCGAAAACGCACCTCGAGCGTTCGCACGACGTCACCTGGGCCTTCTATTTCGCGAACTTCTTCTCCGATCTCGGTGACGAGACGCATTTTTTCGATCGGATACAGAGGGGTTATTCGCGCATGTACTTCGCCGTCGCCATCGAGCCCGGCGGTGACGAAGGGCAGATGGTCATCAACCGCAATGTGCGGGGCAACGGATTGATCTTCCGAACGCAGGATCCGAAGATAGCACTGAAGAACGTCCTGATGCTGGGCGCACGGGACGACGCACTGCGCAAGATCATTCGCAGCCTTTGACCGACACGGTCGGCATTGCTCTTATGCATGTCGCTGTCCCAAAACCGCTGCACATTTTTGGGCGACGTGCGCTTCTTGTTTTCATACATGTCGTCATCCCAAAACCGCTGCGCACTTTTGGGTGACGTGCCTTGGCGAAGAAAATCGTTCTGTTTTTCCGGCACGTCCGTTAAAGGAGGCGACGGAAAGGCAAACGGAACCGTCATGGCCGAAATCATCGATACACGCACAGAACCGGCCCGGGCGATCGAGCACGCCTGCGTCGTTCTTTCCGAGGGCGAGCCGGTCGCGATCCCGACGGAGACGGTCTATGGGCTTGCGGCGGACGCGACAAACCCCGAAGCGATCAGCCGCATTTACGAGATGAAGGGCCGGCCCCGTTTCAATCCATTGATCTGCCACGTCTCGGATATGGCGATGGCCGAGGCGCATGTGACGTTCGACCCGATTTCGCGCCAGCTTGCGGACGCCTTCTGGCCGGGTCCTCTAACCCTTATCCTGCCGCAACGGCCGGAGAGCACCGTCCACGCGCTCGCTTCCGCCGGGCTCAATACGCTCGGCATCCGCATGCCTGCTGGCTTTTCACGGCAGGTGATCGCTCGCTTCGGACGCCCGCTTGCGGCGCCGAGTGCCAACACCTCCGGCAAGATCAGCCCCACCAGCGCAGCCCATGTTCAGGCCGACCTCGGTTCCAAGCTGAAGCTCATCCTCGATGCCGGCCCGGCTGGAATCGGGCTTGAGTCCACAATCATCAAGGTTGAAGGCGGCACACTGCGGCTCCTGAGACCCGGCGGGTTGGACGCCGGCGAGATCGAGAAGCTCACAGGGTGCGAGGTCGTGCGGCCGGACAGCGCCGGCGCGACGATCGAGGCGCCCGGCATGCTTGCGTCACATTACGCTCCGGGAGCGACCGTAAGATTGAATGCCGAGGATGTCCGGGCGGGAGAGGCGTTGATCCGCTTCGGCGGCAGGCCGCTTCCCGGCGAGGGCGAAGCGACGATCGTGCTGGACTTGAGCCCCGGCGGCAATCTTCGCGAGGCGGCCGCCAACCTTTTCGACTACATGAAGCAGGCGGATGCGAGCGGTGCTCGAACGATCGCCTTCGGCCGCGTGCCGGAAGAAGGCCTCGGAGAGGCAATCATCGACCGCCTGCAGCGGGCAGCGGCGCCCAGGGGCTGAACAATTCGCCGAAAAACGAAGGAGCGATCATGACGACCATACTTTCTCCCGAACTGATCGCCTCTTTCATCGACATCGTCGGCAGCGGCCACGCGCTCAGCAGTCCGGCGGAGACCGCGCCTTATCTCGTCGAATCACGCGGGCTCCATCACGGCACCACGCCGCTCGTGCTCAGGCCAGGCTCCGTCGAGGAGGTCTCGCGCATCATGCGCCTGGCAAGCCAGACCCGTACCGCGATTGTCCCGCAGGGCGGCAATACCGGACATGTGGCCGGCCAGATCCCGCGCGAAGGAAAAGCCGACATGGTTCTTTCGCTCGAGCGGCTGAACCGCATCCGCGACGTCGATCCCGTCGGCAATGTCATCGTGGCCGATGCCGGCTGTATCCTTGCCGATGTCCAGAAGGCGGCGGACGATGCCGGACGCCTCTTCCCGCTGTCGCTCGGCTCCGAAGGCTCCGCCCGGATCGGCGGCAATCTCTCGACCAATGCCGGCGGCACGGCCGTGCTCGCCTACGGCAATATGCGCCAGCTCTGCCTGGGGCTGGAGGTCGTGCTGCCGACCGGCGAAATCTGGGACGGATTACGCCGATTGAAGAAGGACAACACGGGCTACGACCTTCGAGACCTGTTCATCGGCGCGGAAGGAACGCTTGGCGTCATCACCGGTGCGGTACTGAAGCTGTTCCCGAAGCCGCTTGGCCATCAGGTGGCATTCGCGGGCCTTAGGAGCGTCGAGGATGCGCTTGCCCTCTTCGATCGTGCTTCGACCCTCTGCGGACCGGCGTTGACGGGCTTCGAACTCATGCCGAGGATCGGCATAGAGTTCACCTCCCGGCATATTCCGGGCGTGCGCGATCCGATGCCGACAGTCCATCCCTGGTACGCGCTGATCGATATTTCGACCTCGGATTCCGCGGAGAGCGCCGAGCGCATGATAGAGGGTGTGCTCGAGACGGGCGTCAGCAATGGTCTCGTCGAAAATGCGATCATCGCGACGAGCGAGACGCAGCGCAAGGCGCTGTGGCACATGCGCGAAAGCATGTCGCCGGCACAGAAGCCGGAAGGCGGCTCGATCAAGCACGATGTATCAGTGCCCGTATCGAACATCCCCGCCTTCATGGCCGAGGCCGACACCGCCGTCATGAAAGCGATACCCGGCGCCCGTATTTGCGCCTTCGGCCACATGGGCGACGGCAACATCCATTACAATATTTCGCAGCCGGTCGGCGCCGACAAACAGGTCTTCCTTGACCGCTGGCGCGAGATGAACGCCATCGTCCACGGCATCGTGCTGAAGTATCGCGGATCGATCTCGGCCGAGCACGGCATCGGTCAATTGAAGCGCGATGAGCTCGCGGAAATCCGCCCGGAAATCGAGATCGAACTGATGCAGCGGATCAAGCATGCGTTCGACCCCGCAGGCATCATGAATCCAGACAAGGTGTTGCGCACAAGGTCTATGTGATCTAACCGCCCAGCCTGAGCTGCGTCAGCTGCATCAGCGTATCGGCGCTGATGCCGAAACCGCCACCGCCTGACAGGATCGTGGCGGCGGGAGAGACATCGGTGTTGTTCTCGACGTCATAAAGCGCTGTGAACCGCTGCAGGAGCTTATCGAGCTTCTCGGGATCGTGGAGATCCTCGATGTTCATCACGCGCTTGATGTATTCGGCTTGAACATCGATGTCGCTGCTTGCCATCTCCTGCGGGATGCTGAAGGCGGTTCTGACGACCTGCATCAAGGCGCTGTCGGCAAGAAGGTCGTAAACCGTGTTGACGTCGGTAGCCATGCGCTTGAAATAGAGCGCCAAGCGCACACCGGCATTGTCCTCGCCGGCGTTTTCTTCCAGCGTCTGATTGAGGTAAAGATCCATCGTGGCAATGATGCCGCGCCGGGTCTGGATCTGGCCTGCGGCTCCGCGCGCAAGCTTTCCTTCGCCGTCGAAATTGAAAGAGGCCACGATCTCGCGATAGCGGGTGTCGTCCACCGTGTTGATGAAGCTTTCCGGGTCATCGAGATCGGAAACAAACATCTCCCTGAGATAGCTGGTCTCGATGGTCTCGGGATCAATGCCTGCGGCGACAAGGACGAAATCGACCAGGCGCCGGTTACCGAGCAAATCGTCGAGCGTTTCGATCTTCTGCATCTCGGCACTGTAGTATTTCGCCTCTTCCTGCGCCTTGGCCTTATCTTCGTCCGTGCCAAAGCGGCTCTTTTCGATGACATAGGCCTTCGATGTATTGAGGATTTCGGCCTCGGATTGTGCAAGCTTGGGCGCGCCGAGCGAGCCGTCAGGCTCAAAGTTGAACGCCTTGGCGAGCGTCACGTAACGCTCGTCCTTGAGAGAATTGGCGTAGCTGTCGGGGTCGCTGAGATCGCTCGTCAGGACTTTTCTCAGCTTGCGTACGCTGTCCCCCTCCTCCTCGAGACCGAATGCGCGCAGCGTAAGCGTCATCATGCTGGTGTCGTTCAGCAGATTGTCAACGCTCGTCAGCGTGTTGATCAGCATCTTGAAACGAGAGATCAAAGCCTCGTCCGCAGCATCGTCCTTGTCGTTGTAATGGATCATATAGCCATCGGACGTGGTGGCGATCTGCGCTGCCGTCTGCGCGCTGTCGCCGCTCGCGAGCGTGCCATCGGTCTGGAAATTGAAGGCGGCTGCCATGGCCTTGTAGGCCTTGTTGTACTCGCCGCCCATCGTGTTGGCGTAGCTGTTCGGGTCGTCGAGGTCACTGGTCAGAATGTTCTCGACGGTCGTCGTCAAGGTGCTCGGCGGCAATCCGAAAGCAGTCACCACGTAGTTGAACAGGCGGGTATCGGCCTTCAATGCGGCGACCGTCGTGATGCTGCCGATCTTCGACTCATAATAGCTCTTGTTGAGCAAAGCCTCGGCCGAGGTAACGCGGTCGCTGGCGTTGAGGATATAGCTTTCGTTGATGGCACTCTTTTGCGCCGCGTCCTGCGGCAAAGTGCTGGCGGGCAGGGTCCCGTCGGTCTGGAAATTGAATGCCTTTGCGAAATTCAGCGCCGCGTTGCTGCCGAGCTTGTTAACGTAACTGTTCGGATCGCTGACGTCGCTGGTCAGGATCTGTCTCAAATGGGTATAGGAGGTGTATTTGGGATCGAACCCGAAGGCCTTCATCGCATAGGTCCTGAGACGTTCATTGCCCAGGAACTGGTCGACATCCGTCACCGTATCGATCACCGCGTTGTAATAGCTCGTCTCGGCATTGAGCACATTCGACTGGTTGGCGATCGTTTCGCTGTAAAGCCCGATCAGCGCATCGGTCTGAGCGTCGGTCTGGGCAACGGCGGTCGACGAACCGAAACTGAACGCCTCGGCGAAGTTGCGATACCGCTCGTCCGTCAGGCGATTGGCAAAGCTGTTGTCGTCCTTGAGGTCGCTCTCGAGAACCTTTCGCATGAAGGCGACCGCATAGGTCATGTCCTCCAGGCCGTGGGCCTTCATCGCGTAGGAATAGAGGCGGTAGTCGTCGAGAAATTCGTCGACCGACGTCACCTTGCCGATATTCGTCTTGTAGTATTCGGCCTCGCGCGCAACCAGCGGCTGTATCGACACCCGGTTAAGACTGGCCCTCATGTCACGGGTAATGAGATTATAGTCGATATAGGTCGAAACCATGCCGCCGCCTTGTCGATTGCTTCTTGTCGATTGCTGGCGGGCCGCGCCCACCAAACAGAATTCTGACGCCACATCATCTTCCTACAGACTTGTGTGTGGCTTTTCCGGCATTCGTTCGCGGTTCAAAAAAATCCCGGCAATTTCGTTGACGAAGAAGAAACCTTGACGGGTCGGCTTTTGCTAACCATCGGGCCACGCAAAGTTTTTTTAACCGCGATTTTTAAGCCGTCCGGAAGAGCGGCTGCCTATTCTCCCGCCCTAGAGGACGAAAAGTCCCGACGAGAAGACCGGGAACCGGCTCTCAAGGAAAAACAAGGGCGATTGAAATGCGCAACACACTTTCTCAACCGGCCTGGGTTGAAAACAAACTGAGGCTCGATCCCAAGCGTTTTCCGCAGCAGGCAACCTACGCCTTGCGCGGACATGCCGGCAATGTCACCATCAGCCTCGACGAACGTGGCGCTGTTTTGCGCAAAGTGCTACCATCGAGCGGCCTGCCGCTTTCGATCGCGCTGCCTGCGCGAGCGTTCAAGGGTGTTGCAGCGCGGGCCATCGACCACGGCGACGGAGAGGTTACAGTGACGCTCGAACTCCATCACGACGATCCGGATCTTTGCATCCCGCTGCTCGTCGCCCACGACCTTTCCGACATTGCCGCCGACTGGCGGGCCTGGGCGGAAGCCTACCGCATCCCGATGCTGATGGTCGAAGCCGACGGCGTCGCACGTCCTCTGGAAGAGCACCTCGGCGATGTCCGCACGGCTCCGACGAAACCGCGCCGCCGCCACTCCTTTTTCGCCGAGCGCCGCCCGCGCTTTCTCGTGCGCCGCTCGACCGGGACGCTCGGCGTTCACATGAAAATCGGCGGACGCGAAATCATCGCCCGGACCTGATTCCACTCCCTATCGACGTCCAGTGCGAGGACCGGCCGAACCCTGCGGTCGGTTCTCGTCTTTTGGCGCCTGTGGAGCACGCGGGGAACGCCGCCAGGTTTTCCACATGTTGCGGGCAAATGTTACCGCAGAAACAGTGGCTTCGCCTTCATCATGCCATATGCGCTCCATAGCCAATGGCACGAATGAAGGAGATATCGCATGCGCAAGCATCTGCTCGCCGTCCTCACTGCCATCCGGGCCGCTTTTCGTGCACGTGCTGCCATCAAGCTGCGCAAGCCCGATGGCGGACCGAGCTGGGCGTAACCGGCGTCACGATGGACGAGGCTTGACCGAAATGTCCGGTCGACCGGAAGCCCACACGTCCTCCGGATCCAGCCGGAGGATTTTTCATATGAGACGGATGAGTAGCGTCAGGACAAGCCCTGCAAACACAATGAGACCGACGACGCTGTTGAACTTGAACAATGCAAGGCATTGCAGCGGGTCATGGATATTCAGCACCAGGATCTGATAGCCAAGCATCACCGCCGCCACCAAAAGGGCCGCATAAGCGAAGAAGCCCACGCCCGCCGCGACAAAAGCGAGCAACATAAGCAAGACGGCAAATCCATAGAGCCCGATCAGCCAAGGCCGGGGATTGTCGCCGAACCGGCGCGCGGTCGAACGGACGCCGATCAGTGCGTCGTCCTCCCTGTCCTGATAGGCATAGATGGTGTCGTAGCCAATGGTCCAGGCGATCGCGGCTGCGTAAAGCAAAATGGAGGCAAGGGAGAGCGCGCCGAACTCCGCCGACCAGCCCATTATGGCGCCCCAGGAGAAGGCAAGGCCGAGGAAGAATTGCGGCCAGTCGGTGAAGCGCTTGGCAAACGGATAGATCGCCACCAGCGCCAGCGACAGAATACCCAGGAAAATACTGAAGCCGTTGAACTGCAGCAGGACGAGAAGTCCCACAAGGGCCTGCAGTACGATGAAGGCCTTCGCCTGGAAGCGCGTGACACGCCCGGAAGGCAGCGGGCGCGACCGGGTGCGCGCCACTTCCATATCGATATCGTGGTCGACAATGTCGTTGTAGGTGCAGCCGGCACCGCGCATCGCGATCGCGCCGACCGTGAACAGCATAACGTGGAACAGGAAACGGCCGGCCGAGAAGCTGCCAAGGGTTGCCGCAGTTGCGGAAGCCAACGCCGCCGACCAGAGGCAAGGCCACAACAAAAGCTGCCACCCGATCGGCCTGTCCCAGCGGGCAAGCTGCGCGTAGGGCCAAAGCGCGCGCGGCAGCACGCGATAAACCCAGTTGTTGGATGGTGCGTCGTAAACGCGGCCGGAATCGAGAGAAGAGGTGTTCATCACTCCTGTTTGGCTCCCCGAGGGCGGACGGTCAAGCGGCAACGCTCCGTCCCACAGTCAGTGCGGCATGGTTGCGGCAATTCAAAGTGGTACAGCATCCTCTGCGCGCCTGATAAGACGCACGGCGCTGTGGGCCGTCAAGGAAGAGTAAAGTCGAAGCGATAGGTCGCGGCAACGCCGACCAGAAGCTGGTTTCGGCTGCCGCGTTCGCGCACCAGGCTCGAATCGGCGGCGGGGCCCATCAATCGCCGGTATTCGGCATAGGCGCTGGTCTCCAGCTTCTCTGTCGCCTGCCAGGTGATCGCAGCACCGAGGCCGGCGGAGTGGATGCCGCCGCCCGGGTCATAGGCGCTCAGGCCGGACGCGGCGGATTCCTTGTTGTTCACACCGTAATAGGTGTCGAAATAATCACTCGTCGCAGCCGTCAGACGCGGACCGCCGGAAATCCGTACTGTGTCGCTGACATCGACGAACGCGTCCGCCGCAACGTCCGCGACGACACCGTGATGGGTGCGGATACCCTGGCGGACTTCGGCGCGCAGACGCATCCAATCGGTCGGATAGACTTCGGCGAAGCCGCCGACTTCGCCGCCGAACTTGACCGGATCGAGGCCCTTCAGATCGCTCGACCTATCCTCGTCGCGCTCAAAGAGCAGCTTGCCCACGACGCCTGCCCGCAAGCCGCCCTGATCGAGGAGCCCATAGGACATATTGTCGTTGCGCGACGAAAAACGCACGGTGCTGCCGGCCTTGCCGAGCGAGACCAGCGGCGCCGCCTGGAACATCCGATTGGATGCGCCTTCATATTTCGGGCCGATGAAACCGGTGGCGCCGACCTTCAGATACCAATCGCCCGACCAGATAAAGCGGCCGTCTTCGGCCTTAGCCGCGCCGGCCAGCAGAAGAATAGTTCCGGAAAGAAAAGCAATACGGATACGCAATGAACAACTCCGGGTGAATCATGCAGCAATTCAAAGTGCTACAGCGACCTTTGCGCGTCCGACTGGACGCGCGGCGCTGTAGTCGGCTGGATCGTGGCACGAGCGAGGGAGAGAGCTCTTATGTGATACAACCGCCGCTTTATTTGTGGTGTATTCCTACGATTCCGTTAACCAGGTCAATTCAGCATTCATTTCCCATGGCATGTTGTCGGTCAGCTTGAGTGGTCGCGCAGATAGAGGCTTGGCGGTGCGCCAAGCATGCGCCGGAACATGGTCGTGAATGCCGCGACGTTCTCGTAGCCCGCATCGAGCGCCACGGTCGTGATCGGTTCGCCGTCGGCGAGGCGCGGCAGCGAGCCGAATATGCAGGCCTGCTGTCGCCAGGTAACGAAGCTGACGCCGGTCTCGTGCCGAAAAAGGCGTGTAAAGGAACGGCGGCTGATGCCCATGCGATCGGCCCACTGATCTATGGTCGCGTTCGCGGAAGGTGTCTTCAGGAACTGCCGGCATAAGGTGGCAAGCCTCTGGTTCCGCGGGAAAGGCAGGCCCAACGGCCGCTCGGCGAGCCGCGGGATCTCCGCCAGCAACAGATCCATGATCAGTTGCTCCCGTCGTTCCGACGATACTTCGTCCTTAGCACCGACCAAGGCGTCGATAAGGCTGCCGACGAGCGCCGTGATCTCCAGCACGAGCGGCCGATCCGCGCGATTGGAGGCGGCGGAAATATAGATCGAGTGCATCCGGACATCGCTCACCATCTCCGCCGAGTGTTCCGTGCCAGCGGGTATGAGCAGGGCGTGACCCGGAGGGATCATCCAGCGCCCGCCCGGCGTGTGCACCAGGACAACTCCGCAGCGCGCCCACCACAACTGCGTGCGGCTATGGCTGTGTGGCGGAATCCTCAAGCCGGAGGCGTAGTCCTTGCCGATCGCCAGGACAGAGGCGTTCGCCTTCTCGATCCATTCCAGGCTTCTGAAGTGATCCGCATCCGGCAGTTGCAGCAGGTGATTTCTTCTCGATACCGGCATTTGGCCCACTCGCGAAAGAACTGGACCAAATCACAAAAGCAGGCCAGCGACAAGCCGTCTAGAGATGACCGGCAGATCAACAGGTGAGCCGTTCGCAGGGAAACATCTCATGGCTTCAGTGACGTCGACAGCAAGCATCAGTCCCGAAAAGACCGCCTTTTCCGTCATTCTTGCGGTCAGCTTCTGCCACATGCTGAACGATGTCATGCAGTCGCTGTTGACCGCACTCTATCCGTTGCTGAAGGAGAATTACGCACTCGACTTCGTTCAGATCGGCCTCCTGACCTTCACGTTTCAACTGACCGCATCGATGTTGCAGCCGGCGGTCGGCATCGTCACCGATCGGTGGGGCCTGCCCTATTCCCTGCCGGTGGCCATGCTTTCAACCTGCTCGGGCCTCATTCTCCTCGCAAACGCCGATCACTTCTGGATCCTTCTCGTGGCCGCGAGCCTGATCGGCGTCGGCTCTGCGATCTTTCATCCCGAATCTTCCCGGGTGGCGCGGCTCGCGTCGGGCGGCCGCCACGGACTGGCGCAATCGCTCTTCCAGGTCGGCGGCAATGCCGGCAGCGCGCTGGGACCGCTGCTCGCCGCCTTCATCGTCATTCCATTCGGCCAGGGCAGTCTCGCCTGGTTCTCGATCGTGGCGATCACCGGCTTCTTCGTCCTTTCCTGGGTCAGCACCTGGTATGTGCGCCATCGCCGCATGACCATGAACCGGCCCGCTCCGAACCGCGCGCTTCCCTTGCCGAAGGCTCGCGTTCTGTGGGCAATCGCGATTCTCGTTCTGCTGACCGCGACGAAGAACGTCTATCTCGCCAGCATATCCAGCTACTTCACCTTCTTCGTAATCGAGAAGTTCGGCACGAGCGTGCAGCAGGCCCAGCTCATGCTGTTCCTGTTCCTCGGCTCGGCGGCTGCCGGGACCTTCCTCGGCGGCCCGATCGGCGATCGGTATGGCGCGCGCTTCGTCATCTGGTTCTCGATTCTCGGCGTCATTCCGTTCGCGCTCATGCTGCCCTATGCAAACCTGTTCTGGACAGGCGTGCTGAGCGTAATCATCGGCCTCATCTTCTCGTCCGCCTTCTCGGCCATCGTCGTCTTCGCACAGGAGCTCGTTCCCGGCCGCGTGGGGCTGATCGCCGGCGTCTTTTTCGGCTTTGCCTTCGGCTTCGGCGGCATGGGCGCTGCAGTGCTCGGCATCTTCGCCGACCGCCAGGGCATTACGTTCGTTTACGAGCTCTGCTCCTACCTGCCGTTGCTGGGCATCCTGACGGTGCTGCTGCCAAGGCTTCCGACGAGGTAGGACGCGGCCCATGCAGTCCCGGCGGAGGACATCGGTCCAGCTACCGGTCGCGTCGAAACCGGTTTGTGCCGACGCGACCCTCTGTAATCATTCATAAATTATTGCGCGTTAGCGTTATTGGATGGGGGCTTGGGCAGGGGCATGAAATGAGAGGGCGCGCGGTCTTTTCCGTCTTCCTGGCGACGCTGGCATACGCGTCCGCCGCTCGCGCCGAAACACTCAACCTGCTCATCTGGGAATCCTACATCGACCAGGAAATCGTCGACCGCTGGACGGCGAAGACGGGCGTCGCGATCCATCAGGTCAACTATGACAGCGGCGATGCCCGCGACGAGATCCTGGCGGACCCTGGCAGCAACATTGATATCGTCGTCGTCGGCGAAAACGGTGCAGCGCTTTTCGGCAGGAAAGGCGTTCTCGAACCGCTTACGGAAATCAATGTCCCCTCGCTCAAGGATTATGCGCCTGAATGGCGCAAGCGCTGCGCCGGGCACGGCCTGCCCTATCTTTGGGGCACCATGGGCATTCTCTACCGCTCCGATGTCGTGAAGGAACGCCCGACCTCCTGGCAGGATCTAATGCGCCCGAAGCCGGCGTTGAAGAAGCACATCGCGATGTTCGACGACCACAACGAGGCCTTCGTTGCCCCGTTGATGCTGCTCGGCGCGTCGATCAACGCCAACGACAACGAGACGCTGAAGGCCGCCTTCGACCTCATGAAGGAACAGGCACCGTCCGTGCTGACCTATGATTATGTGGTCACCTCCATCCAGAACCCGGCGATCGGCGGAAACATTCACATGGCGCTCGGCTACAGCGGTGATGAGCATGTGCTCAACGACAAGGTTGGCGTCTCCGGTCTCTGGAAGTATTCGGTCCCGAACGAAGGCACGCTTTCCTGGCTCGATTGCATGGCCGCGACGGCGGGCTCGCCGAACAAGCGGCGGGCGCTGGAATTTGTCGACTTCATCGGCTCGGCGGAGAGCGCAGCCGCAAACGCGGTGGCACTGTCCATGCCGACAGCAAGCAGCGCGGCGCTCAAGCTCCTGCCCGAAGCGATGCGCTCCGACGCGGCGGTCTACCCCCCTGCGGAAATCCTGGCGAAAAGCCAATATCAGCAAGAACTCTCTGTCCAGTCGGTGCAAGCGCGCCGGCGCATTATCAGTACGTTGGCGAATTTCCAGTGACACTCGGCAAGCGCGCACTCATCCTCATCTTCCCTGTGGTGCTTGCGGGCTACCTCCTCGCCGCCCTCTCGGTCCACATCGCCCAAAGCCGCTCGATCCGGTCGCTGGAACACGCCAAGCTGTCGCAAAGGCTCGAGCATGCGGCCGCGGTCTTTCAGAACGAGGTCCGACGGAGCAAGAGTTTCCTCAACGCTCTCCTGAACAGCAATGCGCTGCGCCAGTTCGTATCCGAAACGGACAGAACCTATCGCGCCACTGCGCTTGGCGTGCGTCTGCAGGAGAGCGTAAAGTCGCTCTCGGACGAGCCGATGGGTTTCGTCTCATTGGTCATCCTGACCTCCAGGCTGGACACGGAATACTATTTCGAAAACAGTTGGGATCCGTTTGCGGAGGTCGACCAGGCACAGGTCGAACTCGCCAGACAACTCGTCAAGGGCAGCAAGCTTACGGATTGGACCTATCTTCACGACGTCGGCGGACGACCCAGAATCGTCTACTCGCAGTTCATCGATCCGATAACCCTTGGTCGCCCTCTGCCCAGCAACAAGGCGAACGCGCTTCTGATGCAGGTGGCCGTACAGCCCGATCGGTTCCTTCAGATGCAGGCCGCGCTGAAGAAGGAATATGAGGCCGACATCGTTCTCCAGCCCTGGCCGCTCGCCGTTACCGATGACCTTTCGGCGAGCGCACCTCTCGGACCGGCGCTCTATGCGACGCTGACGATTTCGGACGCGCATTTCGACAGCCAGATGCTGCGCCAGAAGACGTTGCTCGCCCTCGGCGCAGTGGCGATGAGCCTTTTTTCCATATGGCTGATCGTCTTCCTGATCCGGCGCTTCATTACCGGGCCGATCGCCACACTCGACGCCAACGTCATGGCGGTCATGGTCGGAGCACGCGACGAAATCGTGGATCACGACGAAGCGGGCGAAATCGGCCGCCTGACGCAGAACATCCGAGAGTTGCATCGCCAGTCGGTTCATTCGCTCGAGCTCGTGCAGAAAAGCTCATGGACGGACACGCTTACCGGCATCAGCAATCGCGCGCATTTCAACGCGCTTGCTACCGGCGTCGTTCAGGACGCCATTTCGTCCGGCGAAAAATGCAGCTTGCTGTTCATCGACATCGACAACTTCAAATTTGTCAACGACAAGCATGGCCACGAGGTCGGCGACGAGCTCTTGAAGACACTTGCCGCACGACTTGCAGACCATGTCGACACCATCACCCAAAGGCGGGGACAGAAACCAGCGATCTTCGCCCGCCTGTCCGGCGACGAATTTGCCGTGCTGGTGCGCTCAAGGCCGGGCGACGGCACCGTCCGGGAAATCGCGGCGGCAATTCTCGCTCTGTTCGACGACGGCTTCGAGGTTTCAGGCAAACGCTATCCGGTGACGGCGAGTATTGGCGCGGCGATCTGTCCGGACGATGCGAGCAATGTTGCCGAACTGATCTCCAACGCCGACGCCGCCATGTATCAGGCCAAGAGCGCCGGCAAGAACCGCTCCAGCCGTTTCTCCCGCGCGCTGCACGACAAACGCACGCGCCTGCGCCAGATACAGGAGGAACTGCGCTCTCTCGATCCGGACGAGCAGTTTCACCTCGTCTACATGCCGATCGTGGACACGAGAGGCCGCGTCACCGGTTGCGAGGCCCTGCTGCGCTGGCACTCCCCCATTCTCGGCAACGTCACTCCGGACGAATTCGTGCCGATCGCCGAAAGCTCCGGGCTGTTTTCCAAGATCGACTGGTGGGTCATCAACAAGGCGATGTCCGATTGCCGCCAGTTGAAGGCGCTTTTCGGCCCCGATACCGTTCTAGCGATCAACATTTCCTCCGCCGAACTGCACTCGCGCTCGATCAGCGACTATTTCTCCGATTGCATCGAGCGCCATGGACTTCAGCCGCAATCGATCGACATCGAACTGACGGAGACCTTCGCGGTCAAGGTGAGCGATCAGTTGCGCCGGAACATCGACGATCTGCGCCAGAAGGGCTTCCGGCTCTCCATCGACGATTTTGGCGCCGGCTACACTTCGGTTCAGCAGATCATCGACTATGCCGCGGACACGATCAAGCTCGACAGGGCGCTCGTCTCCAACCTGACCGCGTCACAGTCCCTGCCCGTCCTCAAGGCCGTTGTCGCCCTCTGCCACGCGAAAGATATGGCCGTGGTCGGCGAAGGCGTGGACACGCCGGAGAAGCTTGCGATGCTGACCGCAGCGGGCTGCGACCGGTTCCAGGGCTATCTGATCAGCAAGCCGCTTTCGCTCGACGATCTCGGAATCTGGGCGCTGACCCGAACAGCGCGCGCCACGCCGGAAGCGGTTGAAGGAAGTGCCGAGGACTCGCGGACGGGCTCTCGCTCAACCCCGGTAGCCATGTGATTCCGCTGCAGGGACCGCTTTTTCCTTGACCTTACCCCGCTTGCCGTCCTAACCGCAGCGCAGCAATGACCTGATGGCGAGGGTGGCAATGAAGGTTCTTCTGATCGGATCGGGCGGACGCGAACATGCGCTTGCGTGGAAAATCGCACAATCGCCGAAACTGACCGCGCTTTATGCCGCACCGGGAAATCCCGGTATCGCCGAAGAAGCGACGATCGTCGCCCTTGATGTCGACAACCAGCAGGCTGTGGTCGACTTCTGCCAGCGGACTGCGATCGATTTCGTCGTTGTCGGCCCCGAGGCGCCACTTGTCGCGGGGCTCGCGGACACGCTCCGCGCCGCAGGCATTGCGGTCTTCGGCCCGTCTGCTGCCGCTGCCCAACTCGAAGGCTCCAAGGGCTTCACCAAAGATCTCTGCGCGAAATACGGCATTCCGACGGGCGCCTACAAACGCTTCACCGAGGCGGATGCGGCCAAGGCCTATGTGCGGGAGCAAGGTGCTCCGATCGTGATCAAGGCCGACGGGCTCGCCGCCGGCAAGGGCGTAACCGTCGCCATGACGCTTGACGAGGCCCTCGCTGCAATCGAAGAGTGCTTTGCCGGCGCCTTCGGGTCAGCCGGTGCCGAGGTGGTCGTCGAGGCCTATCTCGACGGAGAGGAAGCGAGCTTCTTCTGTCTCTGCGACGGCAAGAACGCCCTGCCGCTCGCCTCGGCGCAGGATCACAAGCGCGTCGGCGACGGCGACACGGGGCCGAACACCGGCGGCATGGGCGCCTATTCGCCGGCGCCGGTAATGACGGCGGAAATGGTCGAGCGCACGATGAGGGAGATCATCGAGCCGACGATGCGCGGCATGGCCGACAGCGGCTATCCGTTCACCGGCGTCTTTTTCGCCGGACTGATGATCACGAGAAAGGGCCCGGAACTCATCGAATACAATGTCCGCTTCGGTGACCCCGAGTGCCAGGTGCTTATGATGCGTATGAAGAGCGATCTGTTGCCGCTGCTTCACGCGGCAGCGACGGGAACGCTTAGCGAGATGAGCGTGGACTGGCGCGACGAGGCGGCGCTGACTGTCGTCATGGCCTCGCGAGGATATCCGGGCGCCTACGAGAAGAACACGCCGATCACTGCCCTCCCCGACGAATCCGCAACGACAAAGGTGTTCCATGCCGGCACGGCGATGAAGGACGATCAGTTGGTCGCGACCGGCGGCCGCGTGCTCAATGTCACGGCGATGGGCGAAAGCGTCAGCGAGGCTAAGGACGCTGCCTACGCGACGTTGCGCGGCGTCTCATGGGAAAACGGATTCTATCGTCACGACATCGGCTGGCGCGCCGTCGCGCGGGAAACCGCCTAGAGCATTTTGCAGTCAGGTGGGATCACCTGACGTCGCACAAATGCGGCGCACTTTTGGGCGACATGCATTAAGCGAAAAAGCCGGCATCATTCAATTTTTACCAATCCTCATGACGGGAAGGTAAGGGAAAACACATATCGTCGCCTCGATAGTTTCGAGGAGAATCCAATGCGTTCCCTGCTTATCGCCGCCACTTGCGCGCTTCTCGCCGGTACGGCCGCCGCATCGTCGATCGAGGACGTCGTCTCCGGCAAGGCGGTCAACTCCAGTGTCGCTACGGTTTCCTGCGTGGACTGCCCGCCGCTGCAGCCGAAAAAGAAGTCCTCCTATGTCGTCCCCGAGATCGCTCCCGGCACCGACAAGGTCGAACTCAAGGAAGTCGGTGGCGAGGTAAAGCTGGTGCGTACCGAAGCCTGGCTCGGCGGATCACCGGTCGTCTTCGTCAGCAAGGCACCCGAGGAAGTCGTGAGAGCCGCGGCGATGAAAATCGAGCCGGCAACGGCGAATGCGTCCGCAAGCGTGGATCTTATCCAGCCCGGCACGCATGAAGTCGTTTCCGTCGAGATCGATGAGACGGCGAAAACTGCGGCTGTTCTTCCAATCTCGCGCGCGGAACCGGTTGCAGCCTCGATGGCGGGCAACTCACAGGAATTTGATCCGGCTGGATTCGAACTTCGGCTAGAGTAAAACCATATAAATACAGTTCCCTGCCCCGTCCAGCTGACCCCTGACTCACGGCTGGCGGGCCTTCGCTGCAATGGCGAGAGATTGCGCCCCTGAGAGAAGCAGGGGCGTAATCTTTTGGAGGAAACCCCATTCCGCGCACGGCCTAGCGCATCGGCCCGAAAATCGGACCCGATTTTCGGAAAGCACGATGCGTGGAATCAAAGAGTTACAGCGGCCTTTGTGCGTCCCAAAGGACGCACGGCGCTGTAACCTTCATCTGCCCTACAGCGCCGTGTCTTATCAGGCGCGCAAAGAACGCTGAAGCACTTCGAATTGCTGCATGTTTTTCGGCTATGATTCAAGGAAACCTGCAGCGGCGACGAGGCGATCTATTTCGCTGTCGGAATAGACCTCGATGCCGTTCTGCCGCAGCAATGCGGCGGTCACGCCCATGCCCGAGTGCCGGGCGCCGCTGAAGTTGCCATCGTAGATGAAGCGTGAACCGCAGGACGGACTGCCGTCGATCAGCAGCGCGAAGCGACAGCCGGTTTCCAGCGCAAGCGCCAGGGCATTTTCGGCTGCGCGAACAAATTCCTCCGTCACGTCGCGGCCGGTGTTTTCGACCACCCGGGCCTTTCCCGAAAGCACGTCGGTTCCCGCTTGTCCGTCCGCGATCTCCGCCGGAGGTCGTGGAACCGGCATGCCGGCCGACATCTCGGGACAGATCGTCACCAGCCGACCCTCCTCGCGCCAGCGATCGATCGCCGGGTGAGCAAGCGGCTTCGATGCGCCGTCATAACGCACCGCATGGCCCATGAGACAGGCACTGACGAGGATCTTGGCGGTCATGCGGCTTCATAAGCGGTAACCACGCGTCCTTTCAAGCGGCGAATCTACCGGAGCAACGGCAGGGCGATGGAGGCCAGCAAAAGGAAAGCGAAGATCAGGTTGGCGACACGCGCCTTTCGCGGGTCGTGGAGGATCGCCGCCATAGCGGCACCGAACCAGAGCCAGGTCGTGTTTACAGCGATTGCGAGGATGCTGAGAGCGATAACCTTCGCCATGGCGCCTTCGCCGGCGCCGGTAGCGCTGCCCGCATAAACGGCGCCGATCGCGGCATAGGCTTTGGGGTTGGCGATCGCGAGCACGAGGCCGCTCAGAAAAGACGGAGCGTTCGAGCCCTGCTCTTCAGCGGCAACGGGCGGCGCAGTGGCGATATGCCACGCGAGATAGATCATGTAGGCGCCGGCGAGGACCATGAGCGCCGGCTTCATGCCCGGCAGTTCGAGAATAACGGCTGTTACGCCCGCTGCGATCGCCAGCACGACGGCAATCGTGCCGATATTGACGCCCGCGGCGTAGTGCGCGCTCAGCCGCACGCCGTGGGCCGCGCCCATGCCGGCGAGGCTGAGCGTTGCTGGACCCGGACTGCCCATCAGCGGCAGCGCGGCAAGAACAAGGAGAGCGAGATCTCCAGCCATGGCCACATCCTCTGTGTCAGATCCAGAGATCGTTTTCAGCCGTGCGCTCACCGCCCTCATGCCCGGTGTTCAGGATGCCGCGCGGTTCGATGAGCAGCATCTTCACCTCACGGTCGGCAAATGGCTTGTGCTCGACGCCCTTCGGTACGACGTACATCTCGCCCGGGCCGACGTTGACCGAACCGTCCCGGAAATCGATCCGAAGCGTGCCGTCCAACACGATGAAGGCCTCATCCGTTTCTGGATGCCAGACGATATCGCCCTCGATGCGAACGATCTTGACCTGATAGTCGTTGATTTCCGCGATCACGCGCGGCTGCCACTGGTCGGAAAACCGAGCGAGCTTGTCCTGACAATTGACCGGTGCGTAGGTCCGCTTCGACGCATCCATTGCCGCTTCCTCCTGCCATTTCGAACGAGGTTAAGGCGATCATCGCAAGCGGTATTGAACAATCGTGCGAGGCGGAGCGTTCAACTCCAGGCTGGTTTGCCCGCCATCCGCAGCCAGCGTCCGGGTGAAAGACCGAAGGCCTTCTTGAAGTGGCGATTCATATGCGCCTGATCGGCGAAACCGGCATCCAGCGCAGCCTCTGCGGGCGATGTCCCTCGTCTCAGATCGGCTTTCACCGCCTCCAGCCGGCGTTGCACGAGATAGCGATAGGGACTGGTACCGAACAGCCGCCGGAAGTCGCGGCTAAGTCCCCAACGGTCCCGACCGCTGATTGCCTCAAGCGTCTCGAGCGTAACCGTGCCCTCCGGCAAATCGTGCAGGTAGAGCCGCGCCCGTTCCGCCGCACGGTAGTCCAGCGCACGGCGGCCGGGCGAAGAGCCGCCGGCGGCGGCTTCGAGCGCATGGGCAAGCTCGAAAAGGCCGTCGTCGAACTCCAGCGCTTCGATCCGGGCGTCCGTTGCAGGCAGGAGCGCGCGAACCGCTGCAAAGAGCCGCGGATCGGATGAAATGCCGCCGACAATGAAGGGCAGCGGACGGCCGCCAAGGACGCTTTGGATGGCGGCCGGCTCGATGTAGATCATGCGGTAGCGGAAACCGTCATCGCTGCCCGCATGACCGTCATGCAACTCGTCGGGATGGAGCACCATCGTCCTGCCGGGGAGACTGAAGCGATCGGCGCCGCGATAGTGGAAGCTCTGGACGCCGGAAAGCGTCTGCCCGATGGCGTAGGTATCGTGCCGGTGCGGCTCATAGGCCGGGCCGGCGAAGAAGGCTTCGATGCGCTCGAACGGCATAGCGTCGTCGGCAACCGCTATCCAGTCGCCGCGGTGCTCACGGGCCAGCGGCTCGATGATGCCCTCACCTGCACTCGGATGCTCACTCGTCATGCCCTACGAAATAGGCCAATTGCTCTCGCTTGTCGATGCAAAGGGGCCCGACGCGGGCCTATCCAAGCAGGTGCAGTCAACCGCACGAGAATGACAGTCGCTACCCCGCAATCTTCGAGAAATCCGCAACCGCCCCCGTGGCGGAGCGGATGAGCCCCAGCAATGCCAGGCGGTTGGCACGGATCGCTGTGTCCTCGTCATTCACCAGGACATCATCGAAGAATTGATCGACCGGCTCACGAAGTTTCGACAACGCCGCCATGGCCGAGCGGAAGTCCTCCTTGACGATCGCGTCGCGGGCATCGCCGGTCGCGACCTTGATCGATGCGTGGAGGGTCCTCTCGGCATCGAGCTTGAAGAGCCGCTCGTCGACGGAAGCGGCGACTTCCGTGCCCTTCTTCTCCTCAGCCGCCAGGATCTGCGTTGCGCGCTTGGTGCCCGCCAGCAGGTTCTTGCCCTCCTCGGCGGTGATGAAGGCCGTCAGCGCCTCGACACGCCGCGCGATCAGCAGCAGGTCGTCGGCGTCCGCGGCCAATACCGCGTCGATCAGATCGTAACGTGCGCCAAGATCACGCAGATAGACCTTCAGCCGGTCATGGAAAAAGGCGAGAAGATCGGTAGCAATATCGCCGGCAACCTCGGGCCTCTGCTCCTTGAGCCCAGCGAGCGCAATTTCGAAAACAGGTCGGAGCGGCAGGCGCGTCTTGCCTTCCAGGATGAGCCGGATCACGCCGAGCGCGGCACGGCGCAGCGCATAGGGGTCCTTCGAGCCCGTCGGCTTTTCGTCGATCGCCCAGAAGCCGGCAAGGGTGTCGAGTTTGTCGGCAAGCGCAACGGTTACGGCAACGGGATCGGCCGGTACGCGGTCGGACGGTCCCTGGGGCTTGTAGTGGTCCTCGATTGCATTGGCGACGGCGGATGTCTCGCCCTGCAGCACCGCATATTTGTGACCCATGATGCCCTGAAGCTCGGGGAACTCCCCGACGGCTTCGGTCCGCAAATCCGCCTTGGCCAGCACGGCGGCGCGGTCGACCTGAGTAATGTCCGCACCAGTCACCTTCGTGAGTTCTGCGGCCAGTGAGCGGATGCGAGCGACGCGTTCGCCCTGCGTGCCGAGCTTGGCGTGGAACGTCACGTTCAACGCGTCGAGCTTTGCCATGCGCTGGTCGAGCGGCTTCCTGAGGTCGAGCCCGAATTTCTTCGCGGACAGCTCGAGCGTTTCGAGATCGGGCAGGTTGCCCTGGTCCCGCTTCCAGAAATGCGCCGCGTCCGAGAGGCGCGCGCGCACGACCTTGCCGTTGCCGTGGACGATTTCCTTGCCGCCGTCCTTGGCCTCGATGTTCGACACGAGGATGAATTTGTTCGACAGCGTCTCGGCGCCCGGCTCGCGCGTGACGAAGCACTTCTGGTTGGTCTTGATCGTCAGGCGGATGATTTCCGACGGGATTTCGAGATAGCTCTCCTCAAAACTTCCCATCAGCACTTGCGGCCACTCGACAAGGCCCGACACTTCCTCGAGCAGACCCTCGTCCTCGACGAGTTCAAGGCCGCTGGCGAAGGCGACGTTGTGGGCGTCGGCGGAGATGATCTGCTTGCGGCGCTCGGCATCGATCACGACCTTCGCCCTTTCGAGCTTCTCAGCGTAATCGGCAAACCGGCGAACGGCGATCGGCTCAGGCGCATGGAAACGGTGGCCATAGGTCACGTTGGAGGCGACGATACCGTCGACCTCGAACGGAACAACCCTGGTTTCCTCCGTCTCCGAACCGAAGGTGCAGACGATCGACTGGAGCGGGCGCACCCAGCGCAGGCTTCCGGGCTTCGCTGAGGCGGCACCGGAACGCATTGATTTCGGCCAGGGGAAATTGCGGATGATCCCCGGCATTATCTCGGCGATGATCTCCTCGGCGTCCCGGCCTGGCTTGAGAATATGGGCGACATAAAAGTCGCCCCTCTTTGGATCGCTGTGGACATGGGCCTCGCTGATCGACGAGAGGCCCGCACCGCGCAGGAAGCCCTCAATCGCCTTTTCGTTGGCGTCGGTGCGCGGCCCCTTGCGCTCCTCGCGAATATCGGCAGACCGCGCATTCAGGCCGCGGATATCGAGCGTCAGCCGGCGCGGCGTCCAATATTCACGCGCGCCCTCATAGGTCAGACCCGCCTCGACCAACGCATCCGTCACGAGCTTCTTCAGGTCGCCCGCCGCCTTGCGCTGCATGCGGGCGGGGATTTCTTCGGAGCGCAGTTCGATAAGAAGATCAGGCATAGGACTCTGGACTTTGTTCTGTTCCGGACGGTTGCGGCGGACTTAGCAAGCTCCGATGAAAAAGTCACCAAGCCCGGCAAGGAAATTGGCCTGTAGCGACGGCACTACCAGCCGCCACCGCCACCACCACCGCCGCCGCCGCCGGAAAAGCCACCACCGGTGGAAAAGCCCGAGGACGAGCTCTTGGGCGGCGGCGGCAGGGACGACGTCATGGTGTCCGCCATCGAACCGGCGAACCCGCCGATCCTGTCGCCGAAGGAACCAGGGCCAAAGGAATCGCCGTGATACCAGCTCGGCTGATAGGCAGCGGCAGCAGCGGCGCCCGCGGACGCGGCAAGCAGCCAGCGGTCGAATGTCTCCGTCCATGGCTTCTCGACGCCAAGCGCCACGGCATAGGGGAGCAGCGTCTCGAAGTGCCGGGGCGACATTTCCGGCGCGCCCTGGAGGTTCATCCGGTCCTTCTCGGCGAGCGTCATGTATTGCCGCAGCCCGTCGATCCCGTCCATCATCCGGGTGCCGAGCGGCGTCGGGGCCCCCATCAGGAAGAAGAAAAGCACATTTACCAGCACGATACCGCCAACCGCGAAGAGCAGCGGCAGGTCGTCCGCGCCAGTCGCCGAGAAAACTATGGCAGCCAGGACTCCGGAAAATATCGTAAGGAACACGAAGGCGAAGAAGGCGAGGAGCACGATCGACATGATCCGGCGCGCGAGGCTCGACCCGCGCCGCAACGACTTGCCAAAGGAGACGGCGAAAATCGAGACGAAAAAGGCGATGAAGACCGGCACGATGACCAGCGGAATGCTTTCCTCGCCAAGATCGCCAAAGATGAAGAGCGCGGCCAAGGCAAGCAGCGAAAGCACGACGCCGCCGACAATATATGCGATGTTGGCGCGGTAGTACTTGCCGCGGTGTTCCCGCTCCATCGAACTGCGGAAGGCAGACCCCGCCGCCTCGACCGTCTTGCCGTTCGCCCGATCGATCGTGAGCTTGCCGCCCGCAGTCCCAACCGCCTTCATCAGCGCCGCCTCGCCGATCGGCAGCTTTTCGGCACCCGCCTTGCCCGTCGCGGTGATGACGATCGCCTTCTTGAGGTCGTCAAGGACAACATGGCCCTTGACCGCCAGGTTGAGCGCGGCGGCCGACAGCGCGGTCCATCCCTCGCCGGAGAATCCCTTGTTGTCGATATAGTTGACGAGCGCCGGCGAAATGCCATCCGGCGCGTCCCAGCGCGGTACCATCACGCCCCGCTCCGGATCACGACCGACGCGCACCCAGGCGCGTCCGTAGTAGAGCGCGACAACGACAAGGCCCGCACCGGCAATGACCAGAGCCAGATGGTCGCGCAGCCACCAGATGTTTTCCTCGGATGCGCTTGGCCGGTCGATGCTGCCCTTCGGCAGCTTGACGGCGATCGTCAGGCCTTCCCGCGGGCGCAGCCGACGTGTCGTCGCGAAGAAGATCTCGTCCCCCTCCTCGACCGCGCGTGCATCCTTGCCCGTTGCGCCATAACCGCCGGTAAACACGTCGAGCGCTTCGGATTTCACGCCCCTCGGCAAGGTGACGGTGGCGGTTGCCTCCTCGATCGGGAAGGCCCACTCGGTTCCGGTCACATTCCAATAAAGTTCGTCGTGATCGTCGAAGAAACGTATCTGCCGGCTTGTCTCATAGGTGATCTGGAACGTGTGTTCCCCGCGCGGCAGGAACACGTCGGCCTCGCCGGTATAGATGCGGATACCCCCGTCGATCGATTCGGTGCGGTAGCTCTCCTTCTCGCCGTCGCGTTCCACGGAGATGAGATCGAAGTCGACCTTGCTGCGCCGGCCGCGCGCATCGGCGAAGGTCAGCGGGAAATCGCGATAGATGCCGCGCCGGATCTGGTTGCCCTCGACATTGGCCTTGATCGTCTCGGTCACGGTGAGCGTTCCGTCCTTTGCGACCTCGATGACCGAATGGAACGACGAGATAAACTCTTGCGCGGCTACGGTGAGTGGCCAAACAAGGACGAGAAGAACAAACGCAAGCGCTGCGGAAAACCGCTTCATCGCAATTTCCTTCTCCGCATCGTCAGAACTTGACCGATGGCACCGCCCGGTCCGCTTCGTTGGCAATCTCGAAATAACCGGCCTTGGCAAAGCGGAAGGCATTGGCGATCAGATTGGACGGGAAGCTTTCGACCTTCACGTTAAGGTCACGGGCAGCGCCGTTGTAATAGCGCCGGGACATCTGGATCTCGCCTTCGATCGTCTCAAGCGTGCGCTGGAGCTCCGCAAAATTCTCGTTGGCCTTGAGATCCGGATAGGCTTCCGCGAGCGCAAAGAGCTTGCCGAGCGCCTGTGAAAGAGCGCCTTCGACGGCGGCCCGGCCGGCAACGTCGCCCTGCGGCATGGCCTGCGCTCGATTGCGCAACGCGACGACTTCTTCAAGCGTCGACTTTTCGTGCTCCGCATAGCCCTTCACCGTTTCGATCAGGTTGGGGATCAGATCCGCGCGCCGCTTCAATTGCACATCGATGCCGGACCACGCCTCTTCGGTGACCTGCCGCGCCTTGACGAGGCCGTTGTAGACAAAAACCAGATAAAGGATCACCGCGACGCCGATTGCCAGTCCGATCATGAAAGCCCCTCCTTGAGAATCCGCCAGAGATTAGCACCGGCTTTCCGGCTTGAAAGGCATTTTTTGCAATCAAAGCAACGGGCGGCCACAAAGTTGCGAGCGGCTCGCCTGGCCTGCGCGAGCTCGATTTCCTTACATCGGAATCGACCACTGGCTGCAACTACAAAGCTGTTCCGCCGGGAACGGCGCTGAAACCAAAGATAGGCGAAATTCGCCTCATCGGCCAACTCAAGACGAAAAGCCCAGGACCATGAAAACGCTCGCAACCCACATCAACGTAATCGCCTTCCTGGCCCTCTTCGTTGCCTATGCGAGCGGAGCCCAGGGCGACAGGCCGAACGGCGTGCGCCGTGCCCTGCAGACTTATGGCGGCCAGTTGTCGGCGGAGATATATCCGGTCGCAGGTCTGCTGTTGACGGATACGCGCCGATGCGCCCGAGGCCCGTGCCGCTAACGATCTTTCGATCGAAACGGGCGGAGGCCGGCGACCTCGTCCACTATGCTGCTTCCCTGCTCCAGTTGGCGCCGCCGGCGTCGGTCAGCAGGAACGCCTCGCCGCAAGCCTTTGCCAGCGTGCGGACGCGCAGGATATAGCTCTGGCGCTCCGTCACGGAAATCACACCGCGCGCATCCAGCAGATTGAAGACGTGGCTCGCCTTGATGCACTGGTCATAGGCGGGGAAGACGCATTTATGCAGGCGATTGTTGCTGCTGTCACCGGGTGCGCCGGCCGCCAGCAGTGCCAGGCACTCCTTCTCGGCATCGATGAAATGCTGATGGAGCATCGCCGTGTTGGCATATTCGAAATTGTATCGGGAATATTCCTGCTCGGCCTGCAGGAAAACGTCGCCATAGCTGATCTTCTCGGCGCCCTCGCGGCCGTTGAAGTTCAGGTCGTAAACATTGTCGACGCCCTGGACATACATGGCGAGGCGCTCGAGGCCATAGGTCAGCTCGCCGGAAACGGGCGAGCACTCGATGCCGCAGACCTGCTGGAAATAGGTGAACTGCGACACTTCCATGCCGTCGCACCAGCACTCCCAACCGAGACCCCAGGCGCCAAGCGTCGGGCTCTCCCAATCGTCCTCGACGAAGCGGATGTCGTGCAGCAGCGGGTCGAGGCCGATCGCGCGCAGCGAGCCGAGATAGAGTTCCTGCAGGTTCGACGGGTTCGGCTTCAGGAGCACCTGGTACTGGTAATAGTGCTGAAGCCGGTTCGGGTTCTCGCCATAGCGCCCGTCGGTCGGGCGGCGCGACGGCTGGACGTAAGCCGCACGCCACGGTTTCGGTCCAAGCGCACGCAGCGTCGTCGCCGGATGAAACGTACCGGCGCCAACCTCCATGTCGTAGGGCTGGAGCACAGCGCAGCCCTTATCGGCCCAATAGTTGTGCAACGTCAGGATCAGGGCCTGAAAGGAGCGCTTTGGGTTCATATGGTCCGGGAGGGAGGCGGTGGTCATAGGATCACGTCCGAATTCTTCGAAATTTGCCGGACAGGTGCCATGCCACAAAGCAAGGGTCAAGCGTCTTACCTAATCCGCGTCAGGGATGAGGCATGCGTCTTTCACTCGTCATCGCGCTTCAGGCGGTATTCTCCGGTCTTCGGATCCTTGACAAGAGTTCCATTGGCGCCGGTCTGCTGTTCGCGGCGCAGGCGCTCGCGCTGCCGCGCCAGCTTTTCGGCGTCGGCGATGAATTTCCGATAACCGAGCCAGGCGATAATACCGATGATCACGAGCAGGATGAGCTGCGGCATTGTTCCTCCTCTGCACGCTTCCTCCGATTCCGGCGAAGCGATACAGCCTCTCAAAGTTCTACTTCCACCTGATGCGCCTGACCAGACGCGAGGGGTGGAGCAGCGCGCCTAAAGCGCGTCGCCTTCAATCGGACTCATGCGATGCGCCTTAGGTCATGCTCTTATGCATGTCGTTGTCCCAAAACCGCTACACACTTTTGGGCGACATGCACTAGAGCCCGTACCGCGCCCACAGCGCCCTTTCCTCAAGCGCTTCGGCAAGCCCCGCCGCCGCGGATGCCGCCAGGGGTGCTGCGATCGCGGCGGCAACGGCCGCGCCCGGCTGGCGGCGGCCGAAGAGGCTGCGCGCCGGCTGGATCAATTCGAGCCGCGTTTTTGCGCCATAGCGTCTTCTCACCTCTCCGCGCATATCGCCAAGTGCGTCGACAAGGCCGAGTTCCTGCCCACGCCGACCGGTCCAGAAAAGGCCGGAGAAGATATCGGGATGATCAGCCAGAAGGGTTCCCCGGCGGGTCTTGACCATCTGGATGAACGTGTCGTGGATCTCAAGCTGCAAGCTCTTGAGAAACTCGACGTCGCGCTCCTTTTCCGGCTGGAACGGATCGAGCACCACCTTGTTTTCACCCGCCGTGTAGACGCGACGCTCGACACCGATCTTCTTCAGGAGTTCGGGAAACCCGAATCCACCGGAAACGACGCCGATCGAGCCGACAATCGAGGTCGGATCGGCGATGATCTCATCGCCGGCAAGCGCGATCATGTAGCCGCCGGACGCAGCCACGTCTTCGACGAAGATGAGGACGCGCTTCTTCTTTTCTTCCGCGAGATCGCGGATGCGCTGGTAAATCAGGCGCGACTGCACCGGCGAGCCGCCCGGCGAGTTGATGGAGATGGCAACCGCCGGCGCATCCTTGACCGAGAAGGCCTTGTCCAGAAGCGGGGCCACAGTCGCAAGGTTGAGAACCGGGCGAAACTGGCCGCCGCCGGCCATGATCGCTCCGTGAAGCCGGATCGCCGGGATCGTCAATCCCTCCCCGCGGAACCGCTTCGGCACCAGCCTTTTCAAGAATCCGGCCATTTCAACTCCTGCCCGTCATAAACCTGTTCTGCATGTATGCACTGCCGTCGCAAACACAATGCCTCGTTTTTTCGCTTACGTTTTATCACCGACGGCGGTAAGCGGCCCGCCCATTGTTGAGGTCATCCACTTCCGGAGAAAACCGGTGTGTTCCCTCGTCGTGCATGATGAGCGGCGCGCGCAGAGCCAATCGCTTTCGGCTCTGCTTGATCGCCGTCACGAGGATGCGCACGGCGTTCTCGCCCGCGCGCGGGAGAAGCGGCGTGATCTCGATACCGCCGAAACGCCGACCGCATGCCGCGATGATCTCGGCGATCGACTCCGGCCGGGCAATGAGAGACAGCTGCCCGCCTGGTTTCATGATCGCCCCTGCGGTCTTGATCCAGGCCTCGAAAAGATCGTCGGTCATCGCGTGGGCCTCGGCCTTGAGGCTGTCCGGCGTCTTCCGGTCCGCGGCATCGTTGAACGGCGGGTTCATGATGACATGATCGAAGGCATCATCCGGCAGACCCGCGGCGGTGCGCGCCTTGCCGTTCAGCGACACGTCCGCCTCGAGCACCGAGACCCTCGAAGCGAAATATGCGTTCTGCGGCAGTGCGAGACTGCGGCGAGCGAAACCGGCCATGACGGCCGAACGCTCCACCAGGAGCACGTCAGCCTCCTCGAGCCTCGAGGCGACCGCCATGCCGGCGGCTCCTGCACCGGCGCCGAGATCGGCCACGCGGCAGCGATCGCGGCAGGAAACGAGCGAGGCGAGGAGCATCGCATCCATTCCCGAGCGATGCCCCTGGCCCAGCGGCTGAATCAAGTGAAATCGGCCGCGGTGGAAGGCATCCACGGTTTCCGGCATCGCCGTCATTGCACCGCCCCTCCATAAGGAAGGTCGCAAGTGGTTCCCGGAAAAGCCGAAATCACTGCCGCAATTCCTTTTCCAGGCCCGCATCGATCAGGATCCGCCTCGCCTTCTCGGCATCATCCTCAGCAACCATGAAACGGCGCGGCAAAAGTCCAAGCGAGCCCTCCAAAATACTCATTCCCTGATCGGCAATAAGGCAGCCGATTCCGGCATCCTTCATCAGGCTTTCGGCGAAGGAGAGGAGTACGGCGTCGTTGGTGCGGATCAGTTCCTTCATTCGGCTCGGTTTTCCTGTCTTATTTCAAGCACGCGAGGCAATTCGCCTCTTGCCGCCTGAAAGCCCTCTTTCTATTGTCGAAATCGACGATGAAACAGGAGTCCGGGCGTTGGGCGTAGTGATACCGCTGGAAGACAATAAAAACAAACAGGCGTCTGTGAAGCCGCTCGTCGACCTGACCATGTCCGACATGGAACGGGTCAATCAATTGATCCTGTCCAAGGCCGGCTCCGATGTCCAGATGATCCCGGAGGTCGCCAACCACCTGATTTCGTCCGGCGGCAAACGCCTGCGCCCCATGCTCACGCTCGCCGCCGCCTCGCTGTTCGGCTACGAGGGCGACGCCCACGTCAAGCTCGCAACTAGCGTCGAATTCATGCATACGGCGACACTGCTGCACGACGACGTCGTGGACGAAAGCGACCTCAGGCGTGGCAAATCGACGGCGCGCACGATCTGGGGCAACCAGGCAAGCGTGCTCGTTGGCGACTTCCTGCTCGGTCAGGCGTTCCGCATGATGGTCGATGTCGGCTCGCTCGAGGCCCTCGACGTGCTTTCGACGGCGGCCTCGGTCATTGCGGAAGGCGAAGTCCTGCAGCTTTCGGTCGCCAAGAACATGGAGACAACCGAAGACGACTACCTGCAGGTGATCCGCGCCAAGACGGCGGCACTCTTCGCGGCGGCGGCGGAAGTCGGACCGATCGTCGCGGCAACCAGCAATGCGAACCGCAAGGCGCTGAAGTCCTACGGCATGAACCTCGGCTTGGCCTTCCAATTGGTCGACGACGTGCTCGACTACGGCGGCTCTTCGAGCGAACTCGGCAAGAATGTCGGCGATGATTTCCGTGAAGGCAAGATCACGCTGCCGGTCATCCTCTCCTATCGCCGCGGTACGCCGGAAGACCGCACCTTCTGGCGCGAAGCCATCGAAGGAGGAAACAGCGACGGTGCCAATCTTGAAAAGGCGCTCGGCCTCATCCGGCGCTATGGCGGGCTGAGCGACACGATTGCGCGTGCGCAGCATTATGGCACAATCGCGCGTGACGCATTGGCGCCGTTGCCGGCTTCTCCCTGGAAATCAGCGCTGATAGAGGTGATCGATTTTTGCATCGATCGAGTAAGCTAGACCGGCGGACAATTCCATATTAGGAATTTCTTGCCGCGTTGCGCCAAAAAAGCCATTCTGTTCCTCAAGACTTGCTTCCGGCAATCTCTGATCGATCCGGAACAACCAGCGACGGTGAAGCAAAACGCACCGTCGGCAATGAAAGGTTTGATATGCGGCAAAATACATTCCTTCGCCTTCTTAGCAGCGCAGCACTGCTTGCTTTCGCATCAGTGTCCGGCAGCTATCAGGCTTTTGCCGAGGAAAAGGCGGCCGTCGAAGACACGAAGCCTTTCGACATCAGATCGGTCGACACCTTTTCCGGCGCATTTCTCGCCGCCCGCACGGCCGATGTGGATCGCGACTTCGCATCAGCAACCGAGCTCTACAAGATTGCCCTGCGGTTGGAACCGGACAACAACGACGTCAAGCAGCGGCTGATGATCACGCTGCTCATGGCAGGCAAGCTTGATGAGGGCGTCAAGATCGCCGACGACCTCAAGTCCGATCCGGCCGTCGAACGGATCACGACGGTGGTCCGTGCCATCGAGGCGATCCGCAAGCGCGAATACCGCAGCGCCCAGAAGCTCCTCGCCTATGACGGCCCGAACGATCTCGACCGGCTGATGAATACGCTTCTGTCCTCCTGGGCGAAGTTCGGCCAGGGGCGGCCGAAGGAAGCGCTCGCGCAGATCAAGGCGCTTGAGGGCCCGGAATGGTTCCGTGTCTTCAAGAACTATCACGCCGGCGCGATCGCGCTTGCCGCCGGCGACAAGGCAACGGCACGCGCACGGCTCAACGACGCCATTCTCGACCGAGAAGGCGGCAGCGCCGCCCCGGACACATTCATGCGTTCGGTCGAGGCACTGGCACGCTTCGAGGCTCGCGAGGGTAACAAGCAAAAGGCGCTCGACACGATTGCCGTCGGCGAAGGTATGGTCAACAACTACACGCCGCTCGAGGCGCTGAGAAAGAGCATCGAGGAAGGCAAGCCTCAGGAACAGCAGGTTCGCACCGCCGTACAAGGCGCCGCCGCCGTGCTCTTTTCCGTCGGAGGCGCACTCAATCGCGAAGGCGCGGAAGACGTCGTTTCGCTTTATCTGCAGACTGCACGCCAGCTCGATCCGGAAAGTGCCGACATCCTCGTCATGCTCGGCGGCATTGCCGAAAACCTGAAGAAGCAGGATGAAGCGATTGCGCTTTACAAGAGCGTGCCGGAAGGTTCTCCGATGCGCCGCCTTTCCGAGCTCCAGCTTGGCCTTAGCCTTGCCAGCGTCGGCAAGGTCGATGAGGCCAAGAAGCACCTGAGAGCGCTGATCGACGTCGATCCGAAGAATATCCGCAACTATCTCGCCTATGGCAGCGTTCTGTCGGACGCCAAGGATTACAAGGAGATGGGCGAAGTCTACGACCGCGCCGTGGCGGCCATCGGTCCGGTACCGAAACGCGGCGACTGGACCGTGTTCTTCCAGCGCGGCATCGCCTACGAGCGGCAGAAGATCTGGGAGAAGGCCGAGCCGAATTTCCGCAAGGCGCTGGAGCTCAATCCGGACCAGCCGCAGGTCCTGAACTATCTCGGCTACTCCTGGGTCGACATGAACATTAACCTCGACGAGGGCCTAAACATGATCCGCAAGGCCGTTGAGCTCAAGCCCGACGACGGCTACATCGTCGATTCGCTCGGATGGGCCTATTTCCGGATGAACCGGTTCGACGATGCGGTAACAGAACTCGAGCGGGCGGCCGAGCTGATGGCGGGCGATGCCACGATCAACGACCACCTCGGCGATGCCTACTGGCGGGTCGGACGCAAGCTCGAAGCGGTATTCCAGTGGAATCAGGCACTGGAATTGAAGCCCGAGGAAGCAGAAATTCCGAAGATCAAGGCAAAGATCGAAAACGGCTTGCCGCCCGTCAAGCCGCAGGTTCCTGCCGCGGCCGACGCCAAGGAGTTGCCGAAGAAGACGGGGCCCGCGACGCCGGGCAAGAAATCCTGAGAATATGCATTTGGACGGCATTCCGGGCTTCGCGCTGACATGCGCGGCGCCCGCCAAGATCAATCTGGCGCTGCATGTCGTCGGCCAGCGCGCCGACGGCCACCATCTTCTCCAAAGCCTCGTTACCTTCGCGGATTGCGGCGACCGGATCGGGCTTGCGTCGGCTGACGCCGACCGCTTCACGGTGTCCGGGCGCTTTGCGGACGGGTTGCCGCTTTCGGCGGAGAAAACGGGCGGCAATCTGGTGCTGCGCGCGCGCGACCTGCTGCGAAGAGACCTGATGTCACGAGGCATCGCCGCCGGTCCGGTCCATCTCCATCTCGAAAAGAACCTGCCGGTGGCCTCCGGCATTGGCGGCGGTTCGGCGGATGCGGCGGCAACGCTTCGTGGTCTCCTTACACTGTGGGGCGCGTCCGTGGAGCCGGCAAGGCTCGGTGCCGTTGCGCTCGAACTCGGGGCGGATGTGCCGATGTGCCTCGATGGCCGGCCGCTTCTCGCCGAGGGAATCGGCGAGGAGATCACCGCCCTTCCTGATCTCCCATCCTTTGCAATCGTTCTCGTCAATCCGCTGGTCGCCGTCTCGACGCCGATGATCTTCCGGACGCTCGTAAACAAGGTGAATCCACCGCTCGGCCTGCCGAAAGGCATGAACACGGCGGCGGAATGGTTGTCGGCGATGGGCGATATGCGCAACGATCTGGAGGCGCCGGCGCGGAGGCTCGTTCCGGTGATCGAGGAGGTGTCCGTTAGCCTGAAGGCGGCGGGCGCCACGCTTGTGCGCATGTCCGGCTCCGGCGCCACCTGCTTCGGGCTGTTCGACAGCGACGAAAGCGCGCATCGGGCCGCCGAGCGTATTTCCGCCAGCCATCCGGAATGGTACGTTTGCGCCGCGCGAACTACACGGAGAGATTAGCACCCAATGCCAGGCATCGACGAAGGCCGTCCCTTCATTCCCGTCGGCATTGCCGTGCTCACGGTGTCCGACAGCCGTACGCGCGCCGACGACAGGTCAGGCGACACGCTTGAGGCGCGCATACGCGCGGCCGGCCATCGGCTCGAAGCACGGGAGATCGTCACCGACGACCGGCAGAAGATCTACGATCAGGTGAAGGCCTGGACGCTGGACGAGGCGATCGACGTGGTCATTACCACCGGAGGCACCGGCTTCACCGGCCGCGACGTGACGCCGGAGGCGCTTGAGCCACTGTTCGAAAAGCGCATGGACGGCTTTTCCGAAGTGTTCCACCGGATCTCTTACGAGAAGATCGGCACGTCGACGATCCAGTCGCGAGCCACCGGTGGCGTTGCCAACGCCACATTCATCTTCGTCCTGCCCGGATCACCGGGCGCCTGCAAGGACGCATGGGACGGCATCCTGAAACAACAGCTCGACTATCGGCACATGCCCTGCAATTTCGTTGAAATCATGCCGCGGCTGGACGAGCACCTCAAACGCGGCTGATTGCGTCCCGCAGTCCTTGTCTCGATATTTTTCCTCATCCAACTGCGGGTTGTTCCCAACGAAACAGCCGGGCTCGATCAAGCCCGGTACATTTCTCACCGTCAGCCGGCGTTGGGGGTGGCCGAAGGCGAGACCCATCTCAAGCGCAGCGAAGACAAATCTTCCGACGACACGGGCGGGGGAAGAGCAGGATATATACGACGTGCCGTCCTCCGGATTGCATGGCAAGCCATTTTCGCTAGCAAGGTCATTTGAGAGCCGCTTCGGGGGGTGCCGCGGACAAGACAGGCACCCCATTCTTGCAGTAGCAAGCGACTACTCCGCAGCCGGCCGATTGCCGGCCGCCACCCAGGCGGGAACAAGCTCAGTCGACAGTTTGCGCACCGCACGAACATTGACCATGTCGCTGAGCCGCATATTCGCGCGGGCGACGGCGATTGCATCTCGCTTCTGCATCAGGAATCCCGTCTCAAGCGGGCGTGCCCTGCGCGAGAGACGACTTAACAGCGGACGGCGATGCATTCGTGAGGGAGAGAACCGCGCCGGGTTTCTGTTGAGCGACACATATTCGAGAAGCTCGTCCACCCATCTTCCGGTCGGTCGTGCGCCCGGCTCCAGGAGCATTACCCATTCCCCCCGGGCAGAACGGACAATGTCGCCCAAATCCCAATCGACACAGAAACGGCACCCGGCAGCATCGGCGACGCGCGACGAACCGTCCTTTGAACCGTGATCGAGAATGATGACGTCGCTGACGAGGCCCTCCACAGCGCCGGCAACAAGCACGGACAGCGTCTGCGCAAGCTCGGCCTCGTTGTCCCGTGTTTCCATGATGATCGTCAGCATAGTCGTTCCTACCGCATTGCACTCACAAATGCTACAGCCATCGGGGTCGCCCGCTTCGCCGCTCCGGTGCGATCTTCCGTCGCTCAAATTCTAAAGATTTGTTCTTGCTTTGTTCTCGCTTCTGCGATAGGAAAATAATCAGGACGAAACGAAGCCCCGTCTCTTCCGAGGAGATATCGATGACCGAGCTGTCTCAATTGAGGCAGGGCGCCTTTGCGCCCGCCAACACCGCGGACAAGGCCGAAGCAATGATCAAGGGGACGGGCCTGAGGATCGACATCGATCGCCGGCGTGGCCGCGGCGCGGGCCTGAACATGTCCGGCCGCTTCGAACCGCAATCGCGTGAGGTCTTCGACGACGGTTGGGAGAGCATCGAGGAACTGCCGCCCTTCAAGACGGAAGTCCAGGTCGAGAAGCCACGTGCGGTTATCACGCGCAACGAATCTCCGGACATTGGTTTCGACCGCTCGATCAATCCTTACCGCGGTTGCGAGCACGGCTGCATCTACTGTTTCGCGCGCCCGACCCATGCCTATATGGGCCTCTCGGCGGGCCTCGATTTCGAGTCCAAAATTTTCGCCAAGCCCGATGCCCCGCGTCTGCTGGAACGGGAGTTGGCGAGGCCCGACTATAAGGTTCGTCCGATCGCGATCGGCACCAATACCGACCCCTACCAACCGATCGAGAAGGAATGGCGGATCATGCGCCAGATCCTCGAAGTGTTGAAGGCGGCAAACCACCCTGTGATGATCGTCACCAAGTCGGCCATGGTGACACGCGACATCGATCTGCTTGCCCCGATGGCGGAAATGGGATTGGCGCGGGTCGGCATTTCGGTGACCACGCTCGATCGAAAACTGGCGCGCACGATGGAACCGCGGGCATCGACGCCGGCAAAGCGGCTCGAGGCGATCCGCGCCATCTCGGATGCAGGTATTCCCGCCGGTGTTCTGGTTTCACCGATCATCCCGGCGCTGAACGACCATGAGATCGAGCGCGTGCTCGATTCGGCGAAGGCGGCGGGCGCGTCGGAAGCGAGCTACGTGCTGTTGCGGCTGCCACTCGAGGTAAGCCCGCTCTTTCGCGATTGGCTGCTGCGGAATTATCCGGACCGCTACCGCCACGTCATGTCGCTGATCCGCTCCATGCGTGGCGGCAAGGACTATGACGCCGAGTTCGGCAAGCGCATGAAAGGGGCTGGCCCCTATGCCTGGCAGATCGGCCGGCGCTTCGAGCTTGCTGCCAAGCGCCTGGGGCTCAACCTGACGCGCCGGCAATTGCGCAATGACGTCTTCGTGCCGCCACTCGGAATGGGAGTTCAACTGTCACTGCTTTAGGTCAGCGCACCCCCTGAGACTTCTCGCCAAATACAAGCCGATCTCCTCTCCGACAGGAGTTCGATAGCATCGTTCAAGCAAAATCTCGGTTCCGGCGCCCTCCCCTGCCTCGTGATGGCGCTGGTTTTCCTCCCGGTTACCGCCGCACTCGTACCGGGGGGCTTGAAGGGAATCGGGCGAATATGCGAGGGTCCCCGCATGTCACGTCGCAATTCGCCCGATTCCCCACTCTTTCCCATCGAGCTGCCCGTCCCTGATTTCGGCTTCGAGCTTGCCGCCCGCCGCGATGGTTTTTGGCCTGTCGCCGGCGCGGACGAGGCGGGGCGGGGACCCTTGGCCGGCCCCGTCGTTGCTGCGGCGGTCATTCTCGATCCGGACGCCATTCCGAATGGTCTGAACGACAGCAAGCTCCTGAGCGCCGAGCAGCGCGAAGCACTATTTGAGCAAATTCTCGCGACGGCGACGGTGTCGATCGCCTCGTCTTCGGCGACACGCATCGACACGACCGATATTCTCAAGGCAAGCCTCGACGCGATGCGGCGGGCCGTCGATGGTCTTTCCACGACCGCGCGTTTCCTGCTCGTCGACGGCCGTGATGTTCCGCCGGGAATTTCCTGCCACGCCAAAGCGATCATCAAAGGCGATTCCCGGTCGATGTCGATCGCTGCTGCATCGATCGTCGCCAAGGTGACTCGCGATCGGATGATGGCGCGCGCCGATGTCACTTTCCCGGCCTATGGCTTCGCCATTCATGCCGGCTATGCCACCACAAAGCATCGAAACGCCATCGACAGCCACGGCCCCTGCTCGCTGCACCGAATGAGTTTCCGGCCCTTTCGCCAGGTTTGATGCCTTCGACCAGCAATCGACAGGTGGCGCGCCAGAGCATTTTGCAGTCAGGTGAAATCACCTGACGTCGCGCAAATGCGGCAAAAGCAAACGGATAAAGCGGTGGCGCGAACGCACGTAAGCGCATCCCGCGCTATAACGCGGCCCGTCTTCGAGACGCGCAAAGATGGCTGCAGCACATTGAATTGGCCGCCGAGCGAGCTTCCCCCCAAGGGTTGGACTGGCGCCGCGATAACTCCCCTCGCCGTCGACGTGCGGCAATCGCTCGCCTCAGACACTCGCGGCATGCAAAAACCCCCGAAAGTGGAGGTCCAACTTTCGGGGGTCAATTCGCGAGGTGACGCCTTCTTTGAATTTTCAGATCGTTGCCGTCTCAGTTGAGCCGAGTCTTGACCTCGCCGAGCGCCTTCTTGAACAGCGTATCCTGCGCATCGGCATCGGTCTTGGTCGACAAGACCTTCTCTGCGGCGCTGATCGCCAGATCAACGGCTGCCGAACGGACCGCATTGATCGCGTCGCTTTCGGCCTGCTTGATCTTCTGTTCGGAAAGTGCCGTGCGGCGCGCGACATATTCCTCGGTCTTCTGCTTGGCTTCCGCCGTCAGCATTTCCGCTTCCCGCTGCGCGGCGGCAACGATGCTGGCGGCCTCGGCCTCAGCGTCCTTGCGCTTGCGCTGATACTCGGCCACCAGGCTCTGGGCCTCTTCGCGCAGGCGCTTGGCTTCCGCCAGTTCGTTGCCGATCTTGTTGGCGCGAGCGTCGAGCGCGCTGGCCATCATCCCCGGAACCTTCAGATAGGCGATGAGGGCCAGGAAGAGGATCAGGCCGATAAGGGCGTAGAAAGTAGCATCAAGTGCCATCGTTCATTGTTCCTCAGTTGCCTGCCGATGCCTTGACGGCGGCAGCGATCTCGGCCTTGGTGACGGTTCCACCGATCAGTTGCTTGACGACCGCGGTTGCCGTTTCCTCGGCGATCGCGCCGACATCGGCGAGCGCCTTGGACTTGATATCGGCAATGCGCGTTTCAGCGGCGGTGATCTTCTTCGCCAAGTCGGCCTCAACCGCAGTCCGGTCGGCGCTGGCCTTCGCCTTGGCAGCCTCGCGTGCCGTATCGGCGATCGAATGGCCCTTGGCCTTGGCGGTTGCCAGTTCCTGCTCGTAGGACGCGATCGCAGCGTCGGCTTCGCCTTTGAGGCGGGACGCTTCATCCAGGTCCTGAGCGATCCGGTCGTGGCGGGTCTCGAGAATGCCGCCAATACGCGGAATGATGACCTTCGACATCAATAGATAGAAGAGGCCGAACGTGATCGCGAGCCAAAGCAACTGCGATGCGAAATGGCTCGAATCGAAGGGCGGGAACACGCCCGTGCCGTGTTCGCCTTCGGGGGCCACACCCGTTTCGGTGTGCACCTCGCCGGCTGCAGCGGGTTCGTGCGCTTCGCCTTCAGTGGTGGTTGACTGGGCATAAGCCGCGGTCACAAACATGCTCACCTCCAGGTGCACTCAAGAATATGCGTGACCGCGGCCCCTGCTGGAGGCCGCGGTCAAAACTTCGGTCCGTATTAGACGGCGAAGAGGAGGAGCAGGGCTACGAGTAGCGAGAAGATGCCCAGAGCTTCCGTAACGGCGAAGCCGAATACGAGGCGGCCGAACTGGCCGTCAGCAGCCGACGGATTGCGCAGAGCGCCGGACAGGTAGCTGCCGAAGATGTTGCCGAGGCCGAGAGCCGTGCCGGCCATACCAAGGCATGCAAGACCTGCACCGATGAACTTTGCTGCTTCCGCTTCCATGATTGACTCCTTCGAATGGTGTTGCGGCTTAGATTTGCGCTTCCGGCGGCTTGTCCGACCGGAAGCCAGCGACTGTTATTCCCTAGTGGCTTCCCGGATGGACGGCGTCGTTGAGGTACATGCAGGTCAGCACCGCAAAGACATAGGCCTGGAGGAAGGCGACCAGGAATTCAAGACCGGTGAGAGCGACGGTCATGAGGAGCGGCAGGACCGCGCCGCCGATGCCGAGCGCGCCAAACGCGCTGAGCGAGGCGACGAAGCCTGCGAAGACCTTCAGCGTGATGTGGCCGGCCAGCATGTTGGCGAAGAGACGGACCGAGAGGCTGATCGGACGGGAAAGGAACGAGATGACTTCGATCGACACCACCAGCGGCAGAAGCGCACCCGGCACCCCATGCGGCACGAAAAGCTTAAGGAAGCTCAGGCCGTGCTTATAGAAGCCGTAGAGAATGACCGTGCCGATCACGAAGACGGCGAGTGCGAAGGTAACGATGATCTGGCTGGTGACGGTGAAGAAATAGGGAAACATGCCGAGCAGGTTCGCCGTCAGGATGAACATGAACAGCGAGAACACCATCGGGAAGAATTTCATCCCGTGGCTTCCGGCGCCCTCGCGCAGCATCGAGGCGATGAATTCATAGGACATTTCCGAGACCGACTGCATGCGCGTCGGGATCAGGCCGCGCTGCGAGGTCGTCAGATAGAGAAAGCCGGCAGCCGCACCGACGGTCGCGACCATGAACAGCGACGCATTGGTGAACGAAAAGTCAATTCCGCCAATCTCGATCGGGACAATCTTGTTGACCAGGAACTGGTGGGTCGGATCGTTTGACACCGCGCTTCTCTTTCGTTTTGCCCGCCCGCGAGCGGAAATCGTGTTCATTCGGGCAACGCCTCAGGCGCCATCCCCGTCCTTCTTGTCATTTCCAGGGCTGCGTCTTCCCTGGTCCGGCGTTGCCACCAGCCCGGCCGACCGCAGCACATTCAAGACGCCGGCACAGAACCCGAGAAGCAGCAAGACGATCATGCCCCACGGCCCTGTACCCGCAAAGTGGTCCAAAAGATAGCCCAGAAACGCCCCGACCACGATGCCGGCGATGAACTCGCTCGAGAGCTTCATCGCCGCCGCGTAGCCTTGCCGACTTTCCGCAGCGCGCGTCTCGACGTCGTCCGACTTGTCCGTCCGCTTGGACGCGATGTCGTCGCCAAGGCGCTTCAGCCGCGCTTCCAGACTTTCTTCCGGCTTCTCCGTCACATGGCTCCCCTTTGCAGTCCCCACGCGGTCTTAAACGCGATCTCGGTCATACAAACGGCCGGTGTTCAAGCCACGCTTCGGCCCCATTTGAAGTCGCGCGCAACATAGTTTTAGGCACCCGCATAGTCAAGGCATACGAGCCCCTTCGACGTGGACAATATTTCTCCATGATTTCAGATGGTTAGCCAGAATATTGGCAAGCTGCGGCAAAGCGGCAACGAGAATCGGCGGCGACCGGACTGTATCAGGTAACCGCGCGGCGCCAGATCATCCGGCGGAGTCGAGACTGTCTATCAGCTCCAGCCGCCGCCATAGGTGCGATAGAAGATGTGCAAGCCGATCTTGCCGACGCGCTTCATGGTTTTTGCCCAGGCCGGGTTCACATAGGTCGCGTGATAATGTGTTGCCGACCCCACTTCCGGCAGCCAGATCTTACCGGCGGTGACGGCCATTGCGACTTCCTTGGCGGTCTTCCAGTGCGAGCGCGAGTAGATCAGGTCGCGGATCATGTCGCAGGCGAAGGAGAACTGGCAACGGTTGCGCCAGGCCTTGTTCTGATAGACGACGCCGCAAATCGTCTTCGGGTAGGTCGGGTTGCGGACGCGATTGAGAATAACCTGCGCCACTGCGGCCTGGCCTTTCACGGACTCGCTGCGGGCCTCGAAGTAGATTCCTTCGGCGAGGCAGGTCTGCTCTTCCTTGCTGAAGACCGTGGCGGGCAAGGCGGTTGCCGCCCAGGCATGGTCGTCGGGCGCGATTTCCGGAATGAAGCGGCCGGCGTTCTTGTCTTCCCTGAGAATCGAATCGAAGGGCGACTCACGCGCATAGTCCGGCTCGGGCCGGACATAGGCGGTCGCAAGAATATCGGCCTTGTCGTTGGTAATCAGCTTGGCGAGCATCGGCGAAACGCCGGGATCGGCCTTCGGCGGCTTCTTTCGGTAGAAGGCCGTGGCGATCTCGATCTCCTTGCCCTTGATACGCGGCTTGGCGAAAACCATCTTCTCGAGCCCGTCGAAGTCCGGCTCCATCAGCGAACTCGTACGCTGGAGGATCGAACCGGCGGTAAAGTCCTTCGGCGGCGTCACGGGGGTGACGGCAATGATCCGACCCTTCTTCAGCTTGCGGGTCACGCGGTCTTCGTCGGGCGAGGCGCCCTCGTGCTTGGTTTCCGCGGTCAGCGCCACATGGCTGCCGTCGGGCATCGTGATGCCGGCACCGCCATCCAGGGCACCGGTGGTGATCGGATCGGCGAACACCATCTCGACCTCGTGCAGCGAACCCGCCGGCGATTGTGTCAGATACATCCGCCAGCGCTCGCCGCCTCGGTTGATGCCGGACAGGAAGGTCGCCAGGTCGGAATAGGCGACCGCTGAGGGGAAGCTCAGGAAAATGGCAATGCCGATCATCGCGGGCGCAGCCCAGGCCGGCAAAGACATACGAGACTTGCAACGCAACTTCTGGCTCTTACGCACCAACCGGCTCCACGCAACACTACTCGGGCACGCGTTCTCCCAAGCCGGCGAAGGGCCAGCTCCAAGATTCCGTGCAGGAAGCTAAGATTTGGAAGCGGTCGGACAGCGCACCGAAACCGCCTCGGTAGAGCCTAGAAAATGCAGGAATAACCTAGTTGCTTGTGCGCGTTGTACGCTTCAGCCCCGGGCTAACCCTCATCTCTAACACTCCATGCATGAACCATAGGAGCGTCATGGTTAATGCTGGTTTAATGGACGACAGGAAATGCAGTTGCGCGAGTTGATGTCGGAGCAACGGGCCGTTTCTTTGAAGCTCAAGGCGGTGGGCGTTGCGTCGTTGAAGAGCAATATGGGCTGGTATAAGTCATCATCGGGGCCCTGCCGTTCCGTCGCAGTGTAGTCGCCACCGCCGCACCGGATCCTCTTTGGCGAACGGCGCCAGTCGCTGGGCGCACCGTTGAGCGCCCAGGCGAGCGCACGAGCATCGCTAGAACCGCAGCACAAGCCCAAGGATCGGCCCCTGCTGGACGGCATCGAACACGAATCCGTCGTCGCTATAGTCCACCCCCAGAGCGCGGTAGCCGGCGACCGCCGAAATCGTGTCGCTGAACCGGTAGCCGATCGCCGCGGCAACGTCCCAGTCGAGATCGGCAGCACCGGCACCGATGAGTCCCCAACCCGTCAGGTATATTTCAGGTGTCAGCGAATAGGTACCGCGAAAGCCGGCCAGACCGTCCACCCAGGTGGCGTCATCGCTTCTGGAGCGCCCATCAAGAAGCCCGCCGTGGAAGGAAAGCTCGCTTTCGACGGACCATACGCGCAGGCCGCCGACCACGTCCAACCGCGCTGCCCCGCTCTCGAAGACGGAGTATCCCACGCCGAGCAGCCCGGCGAACGTTTCCGATGTGAGCTCGACGTCCGTTGCGAGAACACCTCGTGGTGTGCCCGCTTGGCCCGAAATCTTGGTGTACATGACGTCAGCGAAGATGCTGTACGGTCCGTTGCGGGCTTCGCCAATCGCCATCGCACCGAACTCAAGGTGATCGAAGATATCGCTGAAACTGGCATCGACATCCACCGCCGGCAGCCCGAACTGCGCGACGTCACCCGACAATCCGGCCGCCCAGAAATAGGGGGCGAAGGAAAAGGTCCATCCGCTTTCGGTGGTCGTCTGCTGAACCTCCGGCGTCATCGGGGAATAAATGTCCGCGGCCTTGACCGTGCCGGCAACGAGGCAAGTTCCGATTGCCGCTAGAGTACGAACGATGCAAATCTTCATGATATCTCCCTGTAACGGTCGCTGTTGCGAGCAATCTCTCTTCCAAGCCCCTCGTTCAATCCCGGCTCAGGACAGCAGCCTGATCCGTCATCTGCCGGGCTATCGGCTGCAGTTCCCGGACCTCTCCTGACTCTGCTCTCCGCACGCGCTATCGGACGTATTTGACCTCGCCGCGCCGGATGGTCCGACGAGTGTCTCGACGTGGTGGACGTAATTCTGCCGCGTGTTCTGATCGACTATGGCAGCAGGAGCAGCAACGACCAGGCCTGCTGCGGTTCCGACGGTCTGGGCGGCCCCGGCGGTCACCGCCACGATGTGGTCGCCAAGCCCCAGACGACTGTCGGTCAAGGTCTGGCCGCTGGACAGTCGGCTGCCAATCAGTTGTACGATTTCCGGCGACTCCGCGAACTTTGTGTGGTGCAGATTGTCACCTGCCTTGATCCTGGTGAGATCGATGACGGTGATCCCGTTCGCAGCCAGTTCCTCCCTGTAGGGCGACTGCTCCGGATCGATCGCTCCCAGCCGCGAGACATTTCCCCAGACGCGACGAGAAACGGCGAGCGCACGGTCATCGCGGGAAACGAAGAGCGTGAAGCGCGGCCGTTGCTTGCCCATGTCGGCGATCTGCGAACCGAAGACGTCGACATCCACGTCCGGCGCCGCCAACATGACATTCTTGAACTTCGCCGGCAGCCCGTCGTTGCGGATGGCCATCTGCCGCAAGGATTCCAGCGCCAGCCAATTGCCCATCGAATGGGCCAGGATCGAGACTTCCTTAACCTCGGGATCACGCGCCAGATACTGAAACAAGTCTTCTACCGCGTTGCGGGTATAGTTGGTGCTTTCGCGGTCGTAGCCATAGGCGAGCAGACTCCCCCGTGACGGCCACGTCGCAAGCACCGGTACGCTGTGCGCACCCGAGTCGTGGATGATCTGCGCAAAACGGAAGACCGCATCCTCGAACTGGTTGTTGAACCCATGGATAAAGACGAGGACGCTGCCATCCGGGCTCTTGCGCACATGGCTGTTCAACCATTTTTCGGCCGCACTGCGGTCAACTTCCGCCGCCTTCAGTGCTGCGAAGTCCGTCTCCGGATTCGGCGGAAGCTTGCGCGGCCAAGCGACTTCACCCGCCTTGCGTGCGGTCTCAGGCGGAATGGACACTGTAATGTCCGCGAATGCCGGAATGAGCGCGCGTTCACCGCTGAACATCTCGCCCGGCTTTTCCGCCCGGCCCCGGGTCGTCGCAACCAGCATTTCAACTTGGGTGGCTGACGGATTGGCCGCTACCGGCACGAGCACCCCCGTCGGGCGGCCCGCACACGCGGAGAGCACCATCGCGCTCAAGGCCGCGACGCATGGTAAAAGCGGCCATGACAGTCGTCCTCCGCCTTTGGCGTTCCGGGAGTGGTGCCGCGTCAATTCAATTACTCCTGTATGCACGCCGGCGGAAAGAAGGACCGGCAAACGCAGAGTTTGCCGGTTCGACCGAAACCGGTGCTCACTTCAAGTATTCGACCTTCAGACGTTCGATCTTGCTGTTGAAGGCGAACGGCTTGCGGTCAAAGTACGCGAGGGAGACTGGAGAGTAGCTGTCTCTGCCCACGTCGAAGGCGTCATTGGCGGTGAACGCGAGCGGAGCGGAGCGCGGCACGCGCCCTTTCGCCACCTCTTTGCCATCGATGCGGATAACGACGTCGAGCGGTGCGCCGCGATTGCTGCCGGACTTGCGCGTCTCGACCTCTATGTTGACCTTGCCGCTCGGCAACGGTTCGGAGGATTGAAGACGCGTCCGCTCGATCTCGAACAGATTGTACTCGTAGGTGAGCTTGCCGTTCTCGACCCACAAAGCGACACCACCCGAAAAGGCACCCAATGCGTAGAGCACGCCCTCCGAGTCCGGCTTCAATTCCGCCTCGATGGTTACAAGGTTGCTGCGAGCTCCAACTTTCGGCGCCGTGAATTCGGGAACACCCACGACGTCTTGCGTGAACTGGAACTCGGTCGCGGGATTGGACGGCGCATCTTCCGGATGGAAGACGGCAGACCATAGCCCTCCCCCGACGGGGAACACCTTGTTGGCTTCGGCCTGAACGCCAAACGCCTTTTTCAGTTCCTCGACTTTTTCGGGATGATCGGCCGCGACGTCCTTCGCCTGGGAGTAGTCCTTGCTGAGATCGTGAAGTTCCCACACGTCATTGTCCGGCGACCATTTGAAGATGGCGGGATCGAGGCCGGGAGTCCATGGTGTACGCGGCCCGAAGACGGATGCGATCCACTCTTCCTGATAGATGGCACGGCTGCCCATGATCTCGAAGTACTGCTCCTTCTTCTGCCCCGCAGCCTCGGGAGAGTCGAAGGTGTAAGTCATGCTGACACCATCGAGGGGGTCCTGGGTGATGCCGTCCACGAGCTTCGGCGGCTGAATGTCCAGAACGTCATAGATCGTTGGCACGATGTCGTTGAGATGATGGAACTGGGAGCGCGGCTTCTTGTCCGGCTTGATCCTGCTCGGCCAGGAGACCACGAGCGGCGTTCGCGTTCCGCCGAAATGGGCGGCAACCAGCTTGGTCGATCGATGCGGCGTGGAACCGGCCCAGGCCCAGCCGGCATGATACATGTTGTCGGCCTTGGGTGATCCGAGAACATCCATTCCACCCAATTCATTCATCGTGCGGATGTGATCCTTGATTTCCGTAGCGATGCCGTTCTGCGCCAGAAGCTCGCTGATCGTACCGTTCTGGCCTTCCGCGCTGGACCCGTTGTCGCCCCAGACATAGAAGATGAGGGTATTGTCGCGAATTCCCAGTTCATCGAGGGCCTCGATCAACCGCCCGGCCTGAGTGTCCGCATGTTCGGTATAGCCTGCAAAGACCTCCATCAGCCGACGCTGGAACGGCTTCTCGTCTTCTGGAATGTCCTTCCATCCCGCAAGCGTATCCGGGCGGGGCGTCAGTTCCGTATTCTCCGGTATCCAACCGAGTTGTTTTTGGCGTGCATAGATGCGCTCTCGCATGGCATCCCAGCCGTCATCGAATTTGCCTTTGTACTTGTCCGCCCATTCCTTGAAGATGTGATGCGGACCATGTGCAGCGCCGGGCGCCCAGTACATGAAGAAGGGCCGGTCCGGCGTCAGCGCGTGCACCTGCTTCATCCACGACACCGCCTTGTCGGTCATGTCCTCGGTGAAGTGGTAGCCTTCCTTCCCGTGAGATGGATCGACGCGAACGGTGTTTTCGACAACGGCGGGCTCCCACTGGGAGGATTCCCCGGCAAGAAAACCATAGAAATAATCGAACCCGATTCCTTCGCCAGCGGGCCAGTCCGTGTACGGGCCGACCGCGGTCGTTTCATTGGCCGGGGTATTATGCCATTTGCCGAAGGCTGCGGTCGCGTAACCGTAATAGCCAAGGACTTTCGCGACGGTTGCGGAGGTGCGTGGTATCCTCCCGGTATATCCGTCCCAATCGTTTGCCAACTCGGCGATCTGGCCATTCCCGACGCGATGATGGTTGCGCCCCGTCAGCAATGCCGCCCGCGAGGGGGAGCACATGGCGGCATTGTGGAAGCGATTGTAGGACACTCCGTCTTCCGCAAGGCGGCTCAACGTCGGTGTTTCGATCACTCCGCCGAAGGTGTCCGGCAACGCCGGGCCGACGTCATCAAGCATGATAACGACGATGTTCGGGGCGTTCGCGGGAAGGCGCGGCTGCGCAGGCAACGGGCTGTAGGTGGACTGAGCTATCGTCGGGCCGGCTTTGCTCCCTGAGGGCTTCGGCGGAAAAGGCAGTGATTCCTGAGCCATTGCGGGAGCGCTCAGAAGCAGGAGCGCCGTGCTCACTCCCAACCAACGTGTTCTCGCGTGCTTAGGTGACTTCATACGACCCTCCCGGTCTGATAACGCATCTGAAACCGACGTGACATGTTGAGGTGTCTATAGGCTCGGCATGCCGCGCCGCTGGACGATAGCGACGGCAGTAGTTGGGCGCACATAGATGCGACCCGCCCTTCAACACCTTGCGCGGAATTCTTATCTCGGGCTGACAGGGATCATGGCTGTCGGCTTCGCGCCCGCCGCGCGGGTTTCTGGGAATACAGCACGCCTTCGAGGGGTCTGCCTCGTGCCGCGGCGAAAACCAGTCGGACGTCCACTCCCAAACGTTCCCGATCATGTCGTAAAGGCCGTATCCGTTGGGCGGGAAGGCTTTGACCGGAGAGGTGCGCGAATAACCGTCCTCAACGTTATTGGTTCTCGGGAAGGCGCCCTGCCAGGTATTGGCCAGATGACGTCCGGCAGGGATAAATTCCGAGCCCCAGGCATATTCAGCGCCATCGAGGCCGCCTCTGGCAGCAAACTCCCACTCAGCCTCCGTTGGAAGATCCTTGCCCCTCCACCGCGCGTACGCGAGCGCGTCGTGGTAGGAAACATGAACGACTGGATGGTCATCCAACCCTTTGATGTTGCTTCCCGGCCCGTATGGGTGATGCCAGCAGGCCCCCTCCAGAAAGGACCACCATCGAGTCCAGTCTTGCAGGTCGACGGCCCCGTTCGGCTGATGAAAGACCAATGAACCGGCATACAGCATCTCCGGTAAAATACCGGGGTAGTCCCGTGGATCAGGAGGAGATTCCGAAAAGGTGCGATAACCGGTCGCCTCAACAAACTCCGAAAACTCGGCATTTGTCACAGGCGTTTCATCGATTAGAAAGCCATCGACACGAACGCGATGTATCGGCCCCTCTTCGGGATAGTGTGCGTCGGACCCCATCGAGAAGGTTCCGCCCTCGATGAAGATCATGCCGGCTTGCGCGCACCCAGCAACGCCGGTTCGGTGAGCCGCTTCCAAGGTCACGCTTCCCCCTTGCCCCGTGGCGACAACGCGTTCGCAACGCTTGGTCACAGCGTTACAATAAGCGCAAGCGCGGCGCTTGCCATTTGATGCCAACTACGGGCAGAAACGGCCTGTTCAAGTAGTCTCGACGGGTACCAGTAAGAGCCGCCGGAAACGCTGTACTTTCGGCTTTCTCGCTGTGCCACAGGGATCATTATCGCTATATCTCAATCGCACCGTGCTTCCGGTGTGAGACGTGAGAAATCGATGGTCGGCTTTGCAGCCGCCACGGTAGCGTGCGCGTCAATACAGATGTCAACTCACCCTCTTCACGGGCGGTATCGTCCAAGAACCGTCAATGATGGACGGATTGCTCTCGTTGGGCCAATAGAGGCGCATCATTAGAATGAACTTTCCTTTGGGCGCCGGGAGCCAATTCGATTCCTTGTCCGCTCCCGGTGATTCATGCTGGATCAACAGGTCGATCGAGCCGTCCGGATTTGCCTTGAGTGGCTGCCTTGCGCTGATCGAGTAGCGATTCAGCGGATTGTCGACAAAGAAGTAGTCGGCATCATACATGGTCAATGACCAGAAGCCCGAAACAGGCGGCGTCAGGCCTTTCTTGAATGTCAGAACGTACTTCTCGGACCCGTTATATGGCCGCTTGATCAGTCCGCTGTCGGATTTCAGCGAGGTAGGGTAGATCGCATCCTGCGGCCGATTTGCTCCGAGACCGATCGCGGTGACCAGGGCACGCTGCATATAGTTGGTACCGTAGATGCCGGTCTTTGTCGTGAAGCCCCAGCCATCAATATCCTGCACGTCGCCGTCGCTGAATTTGAAATGCATCATGATGCGTGCGAAGCCGAGCTGCGGGACGCGCTTCACAAATCCCGGATCGAATTTGGTCTTGTCGAAGTCCTGACCGGGAACAATTCCCAGTTCAGCGAGCTTGGCGACCATGGGCGCGTCCGCGTCGGTCGGCGGATTGCGCTTCAGGAGCTCGGCGAAGAGAGTGAAGTACTCGATGGCGTCCATGTTGTTGACCTGCTCGCGAACGGCGGTCTTCATGTCGATCGACGGATCGACCTTGCCCTCGGGCGGAGCCCAGTCCTTCCCCCAAGCGCTCAAGGGGTAGAGCTTCACTTCATCCTGCAGTTTATGAACTTCGGCGTAGTCCTCCGGGGTGCCGGTGCAGTAGATGCGTCCCAGCAGCCACACGATGCTCGTCGGAGACTTGTATTGCGTCACACCCTCCGGGAGCTTCCCCTCCCAACCGGGGCCGGTGACCACGAACGTCTGGGCGTCCGTGCCCGTGGTGCGTTTTCCGGGAACGTCGAACACTGTCGTCCAGCCGTCCAGCATCGGAAACAGGGCATAGCGGTCTTTCATATCGGGCAGGCTAACGACCCAGGGCTCATCCCCCACGTCAAAGAACGCAGTCGTATAGAGGGTATCGGCGTTGGGTGCCGTCACGTCCCGGAACTTGGCGTCCGGATACTGGCGCAACTTGATCAGATGCCCCATAGGGCCCCGGCTTCCCTCCGCCTCGGCGACGTTGGTAATCACCCGCCTGGTCATTTCCATTGTCACGAGGGGATATGCATAAATATAGGCCTCGACAGCCAGCGCGAACTCATCGAGTCCTTCCGGCAAATCCGCTACCAATCCTTCTGCGGCCATTGCTGGCATACCAAGAGATCCAGCCGCCAGCGCCCCAAGGCCGGCTACCGTCAAGTCACGACGCGTAATATCCATTCTATCTCTCCAAGAAAAATTGAGTTGCGAACCAATGCGTTGAGTTCAGTCGATGTAAACGACGACGTAGCGCCCGCCTTCTGGTTGGTAGTAGACCCCGCCGCAACGCCACACCATGACGCCGCTGACGCTGGTCCTGACGCAGCCGGCCGGCAGTGTGGCGGCATAGACGGTGGAGCGGCGGATCACTCGACGCGTCGTACGGCGGGCGACGCCGGCCACACTTCCCGGCGTTACTGGCCGGCCTATGATTGCGTGCGCCTCCGATACGAACGGCATGGGAACGATATCGACCGCAAGCATGGCCAGACCGGCGACGGCGACCGAAAGGACCTTCAACCTGCGCCTCTTCATTGCGCCGCCTCCAGTGCAAGCTCGCCGGTAACGTCGGCATGGACGTGTTCAACTTTGTTCGCGTCGGCTGGCGGCGTGAATTTGAACTGCGCAGTATCGATCCCGTCCGAATTCCAGTTGCTCAGTCGCAGCGTATATTGCGGCGCTCCCGTCATCCATTTGGTCGTGATGACATATTTGAGCGGTAGTGGCCTGCTGCCCTTGCTGATCCAGATTTGCCAGTCGACGATATCGGTCCTGAAGGCGAGATGATCGCATTCGACGCCGTTGACGAAGGCCGATCCGACGACGGTTCCCTCGGTGACGCCATCAGTGAGGACGACATAGGGATCACTTGCCAGCAACTCCGCTCCCGGAGCATCAAGTTCGGTTGTGGCGCGAAGTTCCTCGGTCGCATCTTCAATGCTGCGGCCGGGACTTTGCAGTTGGGCATAAGCATTTGTGATCCGGTCGTGGAGCGATATCGTGGTGCCGTCGAATATCACCTCCGCCTGGGCAAAGGGGCCCATACGCTTCATCCGGAAACCCTTCGCGCGATCGAGTGCAATGGAGCCGGATGCGCTGTACTGAATCTTCTGGCCATCCAGAGTGAGGATTTCCTGATCTGCGTCGTAGTCGACGCCAAGCGCGGGCATCGACTTGAGATTCTCGCTCATCGCAGCCAGGATTCGCTCGGCCTCCGGGTCGATCCCGTCTCTCGCCGAGGCCGGCCATGCGACCACGCTGACTACGAGCATCGATATCAGTGTGTACGAGCGCCATGCCGTGCCAGGCGATCTCATTACGGGTTCATTCATTTGCTCACCTAGCGGACTCGTTTTCTGTGGGTCGCCGGGTCAACTTCCTTGCGAAAGCCTTCCCAATCGGTTGCATACTGCTCTAGTGCTCAACTTACGTCTTGCCTTTTCATGCCAAGTTTGCTGCTCGGATGTTATATTCTGTACCCTCGATCCGGGTTAGGGCCTTGCTGCCGATGGGCCCTGCCTCGCCAGGCACGATGTTTCGGCCATCGAGCTCTGCACGCCTCGGAATCTCGCCAAATGCGTTCCGGACGCGGCCGGCTGGCTCCCGCGCACCCACGCTCTCATATGCCCAACGAGTTGCGCCCGATGCCCGAGCAAGGTCAGCGGTTCGGTGTGGAACCGCCGTTCGCCGGGCCCGCTGGTCATCTCCAAGGCCGGTGCTTCGGCGGCCATTATAGGAGCGGGATGCGCCCATAGTTCATCAAGGTTCCGCATCCCGCTTCTTCACCCTCCGGAGGAACTAGCGCACGTAGATCGTCAGCCCGCCGTCGGCCGCCTGTTCGGCGCCGCCGATATTGTCGATCTCGATATTCTGTGCCTTAAGTTTCTCCAAGAGTGGCTTGTTGGCTTCGACTGCCGCAAGCAGCGCCGCGCGCTGGTCCGGCGTGGCGTTTTCAACCCACATCCGCGTCTGGTCCTGCTCCGACAGGGTGCTGACGAGGACGACATTCACCTTGTCGCCGCTATAGCTGCGCACGGTCGCCTCGATCTCCTTCGGCCAGTTCATGGTCGCGCCTTGGGCATAGGCCATTCCACCGAAGCTGAAGGCGGAGAGGGCGGCGATGACGGAGAAAGTCGCAATTCTGTTCATAAACATGCTCCTTCCTAGGGGTTGGGCTGGCCGCGCGGTAACAGGAGTGTTGAGCGCGCCAGCATCGCAGACACCAGCGCGAACCAATCCGCGCCGGATTCATGACATGCGCAGGGGCCCTATCCGACATCGGTTTAATCCAGTCGGTACAATCGCTGCGGGAGAGACCTGTGCGGGTAAAGCGGCGCTCGGTTTGATCCTGCCTTTTTGCCGCGATACTTAGTCCAGCGTTTCAATAGCAGGGCGGATAGGGATAATAGCCACAGGCCGGGCGGTAGTAGGGGGCTGCCGCAGCGGCGGCACCAGCGTACCAGGCGCCGCGATAGGCAGTGCGGCGGGCGACGCCGGCGAAGGAGAGCGGCGTCAGCGGCATGCCGATAATGTCGATGAACACCGAGGCCGGACCGTCGGCGCCATCGAGGCTTCCCTCCAGAACCTCGACGGCGAAGGACAGTTGCTCGCCATCGAGCCTGGGCGACGTCAGAACGACGACCGCGTCACGGATCGTCGAACCGTCCTTGCTCAAGACGGATATGGTTGCGTTCGGCGGGTCCTTGGCGAAACTGTCGCTGCCTTCCGCCCACTCCTCGATTAGCTGCTTGGTCGGCGCGTGGCCAGCCGCCCGCACCGGACGATCCGCAAACAGTATGGAGTTGGCGGCCACGCCGGTCAGGGTCAACGTTTTGTCCGCCAGATTGGCGCCGCGCGCATTGAGGACGATCAGCGACGGCACGACCTCGGTTCTTGCCTGACCGATTGTCTTTTGCAACGGGACGTGTACGGGCGCCGGCTCAGTGCTTTGCGCCAACGCCGTTATGTGACTGAGAGCGAAAAACGTGATCGCAATGGAGCTGGCGGTAAGTTTCGACGGCATCAGTTCCTCCTCAAGGTCGCTAAGCGTTGCCATGAACAACTTCGTCGCAAAGGTCTTCTCAGCCGGTTGCATACTGCTATAGTATTCAACTTACGTCTTGCCTTTCCATGCCAACTTTGCTGCTCGGATGTTACATTCTGCACCCTCCATCAGGGTTAGGGCCTTTCTGCCGATGGCGCCCTACCTCGCGAAGCACGATGTTTCGGCCATCGAGTTCTGCGCGCGCCTCGGCATCTCGCCAAATGTGTTCCAGAACGCGGACGGCTGGCTTCCGCGCGCCCAGTGCTTTCACATGGCCAACGAGTTGGCCGCTCTCCTGGGGGACCCGTTCGCGGGCGCGCATGTCGGGCGCTTGACCGAACTGCGCGATCTCGGCCAATGGGGACAGTCGGTTCTCGCAGCGGAGAACGTGGCTGATGCATGTGTGCTCGCGGCAGCCAACGTGTCATCGATCCATCACGGGTCGGATGTACGCTTCGTGGTGGAAGGCGGAACCGCTCGCATCATCTTCCGCTTCGCCGATCGTTTCGAGTTCGATCCGCGGCACTTCATCTTCGGAAGCCTCGCCGTATTGCGGAAGGTGCCGCTTCTGGCGGGAGAGCCCTCCGCGATAAAAGTTCGACTGACTGCGTCGAGGTCACGCGGAAGCGAGGCGCTGGAGGAGTGCTTGGGCCCCAACATCGAAATGGGATGCGATCACGATATGATCGAGATCGATCGGGAGCTGCTGAACCTTCCTCTCAAAATCCGACGCAATCGCCCTTCGAAGGTGACAGAGGCACTGGCCTCGACGGTGGAGGCGGCGAAGCTGCTTAGCGAAAGGCTGTCCGATGGTCATGCGCTTGGGCTGGAGGTCGTAGCAAGAAGCATTGGCATGTCGGCTCGGACCCTGCAGCGGCGCCTGAAGTTTTGCGGCGTCGATTTTGAGGACTTGCTCGACGAGACGCGGCGCGGGGAGGCCATCCGGTTGATCTGCGAAGGCGTTCACAGCATGACCGACATCGCCTTCAGGGTAGGCTACAGCGATTCCGCGCATTTCACGCGCGCGTTTAAGCGCTGGACGGGAGTGGCGCCCTCCCGCTTCCGGACGGATGCGCAAAGGGCGCCGTAGCACTTTGAATTTGCTGCACTGCGATCTAAGGATACGTGCAGGCGAACCGGCGATATTCTCGTCGGGGGAAGAAGATAGTCTTCCCTGGCGTTTCAGATGATCACGTGCGAACCGAGCTCGACCACGCGGTTGGTCGGCAGACGGAAATAGTCCGACGGGTCGATCGCCGCGCTGGCGAGCGCGATGAACAGACGATCCTGCCAGTGCGGCATGCCGGACTGCGCGTCGGGTACGAGCTTGCGGCGGCCGAGATAGAAGGACGTCGACATGATGTCGAATTTCAGCCCCGACTTGCGGAAAAGACCCAGGGCCTGGGAGACGTTCTGCGTCTCCATGAAGCCGAACTTCATCTCGAGAAGCGTGAAGCGTTCGGACAGGGGCTTCGCGCTGACCCGCTCCTCCTTGGGCACTTTCGGTGTGTTGGCCGTACGGATCGTCAGGATGAAGTTCTGCATATGCAGCACATGATTGTGCTTGATGTTGTGCAGGAGGGCCGCGGGCGTCGACTCCGGGTCGCTTGTCAGGAAAATCGCCGTGCCGGGCACGGCCACCGGCGCATGCTCGCTCTTGCGTTCGATCGACTTGATGAAGCTCGCCAGCGGAATGTCGATGTGCCGCGTCTTGGCATGCAGCAGTTCCGTCCCGCGCTTCCAGGTCCACATGATTATGATGAAGGTCGCCGCGATCAATATCGGCACGTAGCCGCCATCATGGATTTTCAGCATGTTGGCGCCGAGGAAGAAGAACTCCAACGTGAACAGTGGCAGCAGCGTGCCGGCTGCCCACCAGGCCGACCAGTTCCAGCGGGCACGCAGGAACTCGAAGGACAGGATGGTCGTCACGACCATGGCACCGGTGACGGAAATGCCATAGGCGGTCGCCAGCGCCTCGGAGGAGCCGAACATGAAGACCAGGGCCATGACGCCGAACATCAGCAGCGTGTTGACGTTCGGCAGATAGATCTGGCCGGTATGGGTCTCGGATGTGTGGAAGATCGCCATGCGTGGCAGGAAGCCGAGATGGATTGCCTGGCGCGTCAGCGAGAAGGCGCCGGTGATCACGGCCTGGCTGGCAATGATCGTCGCCGCCGTTGCCAGAATGACGGCCGGAAGCAGCGCCCATTTCGGAAACATCAGGAAGAATGGATCGGACATCGCCTGCGGGTTCTTGAGAACGAAGGCGCCCTGGCCGAGATAATTCAGCGTCAGTGCCGGAAACACCACGGTGAACCATGCCCATTGAATCGGCCGCCGACCGAAATGGCCGAGGTCGGCATAAAGTGCCTCCGCCCCGGTCACGGTCAGAAACACCGCGCCGAGCACGATCATGCCGACGAAGCCTTCGTTGAGCATGAATGTGGCCGCGTAGTACGGATTAAACGCAGCGAAGATCGACAGGTCGTCAGCGATGTGCATCAGACCGACAGCGCCCATCACCAGAAACCAGACAAGGGTAATCGGCCCGAAGAAATTCGAAACCGCAGCCGTACCCTTCGACTGCACTGCGAATAGCAGCAGCATGATCACCACCGCGATCGGAACGACATAATCGGTCAGGTCCGGCGTCACCAGCTTCAGCCCCTCAACCGCCGAGAGCACGGACAGCGCCGGCGTGATCATCGCATCGCCGATGAAAAGAGCCGCTCCGGCGATGCCCATGAAGAAAAGAATCGAGGTGTGACCGTTGGCGGTCTTCATCAACAGAGCGAGCAGCGAGAGCGTGCCGCCCTCCCCCTGGTTATCGGCACGCAACAGAAAGAGCACATACTTGATCGTGACGATGATGGTCAGCGTCCAGATCATCAGCGAGATCAACCCTATGATCTCAACGTCCGTGACACCGTCATGCGAAACGGGCCGCAGCGCCTCGCGGAACGCGTAGAGAGGGCTGGTGCCGATATCGCCATAGACGACGCCGATCGAGCCGAGCCCGAGGACGAGCAGGCGGCGCATATTCTCGGACCCGTGTACGGCAGGGGCAGACAATTGAGACATACGTGTCCAACAGGCTCTTAAAGCCAGCCTTTCCAACGGAAGAAGAAGAAGGGTATCACGGCCGATATCACCATAGCCGCCAGTGCCCACGGGTAGCCGAGCTGCCATTCAAGCTCCGGCATCACGCGGAAATTCATGCCATAGATGGACGCGACGAGTGTCGGCGGCAAGAGGACGACCGAGGCAATCGAGAAGATCTTGATGATCGCATTCTGCTCGACGTTGATAAGCCCCAGCGAGGCATCGAGCAGAAAGGTGATGTTTCCCGAGATGAACGCCGCGTGCTCGGAGAGCGATTGTATGTCCCGCGATATCGACCGGCAAAGTTCCCGGCTGTCCTTGTCGCCTTGCACAGCGGGAACAGTGTAGACGAAGGTCAAAAGCCTTGAAAGCGAGGCAAGGCTGTCGCGCGTTTTTGCGACCAGCCTGTAGTGACCCGCCACATCGCGCAGCCGTGCCTCGAGAAAGTGCGGCGGACGGCGTCTGGCCGCCGCCTTGTCGCCGAAAACCTCGATCGACAGGCCGTCTATCTTGTCCACCGCCTGCTCCAGGATTTCCGCCGTCCGGTCGGCGATCGTCTCGAGCAGCCGGGCGAGAAGCACGGCTCCGTTGCGGCACCCGCCGGGAATCCGGTGCATACCGGCTTTGAATAACCCGAACGCCCTGGGCTCCGCGTAGCGGATCGTCACCAGCCGGCCGCCCGAAAGAATGAAGCCGACATCCGTCAGGCCCGGAATTTCCGTATCGCTGCGATAGACCAGCGAAGCCGTCATGAAGACGGCGTCGTTCTCGGTGTAGAGGCGGCTTGACGGCTCGATATCCTTCAGGTCGTCCCGCGTCGGGATGGAGATCCCCAGCAATTTCTCCATCATCAGATCTTCCGTCTTGGTCGGCTCGACGAGATCGATCCAGACGACCTCGGGACGCAGGGACGCCGGCGGCTCTGCCGCTGACAATGCAACGGCGTCACCGTTCGTACAGTATCCCGTGATCATGCCGCTGCCCTTTTCATGCGGCCGACAAAATCGACCCACAAGGCTCTGAAGCGATCAACCGCCACACGATTTCCATAATGCAGATTCATCAGATGAAGCTTCCGCCCTGCACGACAAATCCTCAATCGTTTGTCGCGGGAGGCCATAGTCTCCGGCGAGAGGCGCTGAGCCGATCACCCTGCACAGGGGCGGCAAGGCATATGGCGCAACACGCGCGCAAAATCAATGCTCCTTTGCGCATGCCTGTCCTCGCAGGATTTCATTTCGGCGCAAACTAGAGCCTTTCATGTCTAAATGGAAGCGATTCTGCCGGAGCAGGTTTTCATCAGGATCAGAGGCGATTGCCTACTGCATGGTTCCTTAAATCGGAATCGATTTAAGGAACCATGCAGTAATTCAAAGTGCTACAGCGACCTTTGCGCGTCCGATTGGACGCGCGGCGCTGTAGTGTCGTACTTGACCGTACGGCCGAGGCGATCGCCTCTGATCCTGGCGGAAAGATGCCCGACCCTTCGCGTTGGCTGAAGCAGGCGGCCTGTTTGCTCGGACGGCTTGGCCGTATGCTCAGGCCACGGCGCGCGCCAGCCGAGCAAACGTTCCACTCCGCTTGAGCCAACAGAATCGTTTCCATTTAGACATGAGAGGCTCTGACCTGCTCGGACGACGCAAATCTATTCGAAGACGATATCGGGCATCGTCCGGCCCTTGGTCTGGCGAGCCGCCGAAACCTGCTCCCAGACCTTTGCTGCAATACCCCGGTAAATGCGCGCGACCTCGCCGTCGGGTTCGGAAACCACCACCGGCGTTCCCGCGTCTGAGGTTTCGCGAATACCCATGGTCAAAGGTACCTCGCCGAGGAACGGCACGCCAATGCGCTCGGCTTCTTTGCGCGCGCCGCCGTGACCGAAGATGTCGTAACGATTGCCGGTGTCAGGCGCCACGAAGTAGCTCATGTTCTCGACGATCCCGAGAACCGGGACTTCCACCTTTCGGAACATCGTGAGCCCCTTGCGTGCATCGACGAGCGCCAGGTCCTGCGGCGTCGAGACGATGACGGCGCCGGCCAGCGGCACCTGTTGGGCCATCGTCAGTTGCGCGTCACCCGTGCCGGGCGGCATATCCACGACGAGAATGTCGAGCTCGCCCCAGGCCACCTCGCGAAGCATCTGCAGCAGGGCCGACTGGATCATCGGGCCGCGCCATATCATGGCAACTTCCTCGTCGACGAGGAAACCCATCGACATGACCGTCAGCCCGTAGTTTTCCATCGGCCGAATGAGCCGCCCTTCGATCTGCTGCGGCCGGCCGCTGATTTTCAAAAGGCGCGGCATGGAGGGGCCGTAGATATCGGCGTCGAGCAGACCAACCTTCAAGCCATTTGCCTGCAATGCGAGCGCGAGGTTCACCGATGTCGTCGACTTGCCGACACCGCCCTTGCCGGAAGCAACGGCGATAATGGCGCCGACGCCGGGGATACCCGCCTTTGCCGGCGCGCCACCGGCCGGACGCTGAGCGTGCCCGTGCGCCGCGGGCGGAACCTGCCGCGGCGTCTGAACCGGCGCCGCCTGCGGTGCCGCCTTGCGATCTGCCGTCAGCGCAACCATTGCCGCCTTGACGCCGGGTATTTCGCGCACGACCCTCTCCGCCGCGGCGCGCATCGGCTCAAGCTCCTTCGCCCGATCGGCCGGAACGGTGATCGAAAAATAGGCTTTTCCGTCGGAAATGAAGACGTCGGAGACAAGGCCGAGGTCGACGATATTGCCCTCCATGTCCGGTCCGCGCACGTTCCGCAGCTTTTCAAGAACCGTTTCCCTGGTTACGTCCGGCATGCCGCCCTCTTCATCTGTCTTCGTTACGCCGCCTGGCATTGATTAGGCGGTAACATTTTGAACCACTGCAGTGCCGCGCGTCTCTTCCGACGTGCAAAGGACGCTGTAGCGCTTTGAATTGCTGCATGTTTTTATCCTAAATCGCCCACGATTTAAGGAAACATGCAGCGGATAATTTATCCCCAAATCTGACCCGATTTAAGGAATTATGCAGTAGATAGTTGAGGCGGAGCGGTTCGCCAATGCGACAGATTGGGAAAAACAGGGCCGCCAGCCGATCGTCGTGTCCGTACATCCGGGATCACAAACGACTGGCGGCGGCCCTGCTTCCTCGCAACCTTCGTGGGCGCTGTTTTATTGTAGTCCCCTCTGGACACAACACACAGATGCACAATGCGTGCCAGATTCGCGCCTTGCAGGAAAATATAGTGATTTCAATTGGATGAGGTCTATGCGCTTTAGCAATGCAGGCAAGGATGGCTGCACTGTTTCTGAGCAAGCATATTATTTTCGCGCAGGGGCGCGGCTCGCGCCGGGTATCAGCTGATGTAGCCCTTCTTCATCGCCTTCACGACCGCCTGCGTGCGGTTCACGGCGTCGAGCTTCTTGGTAACGTGATTGAGATAGTGATTGACGGTGTGCTCGGACAGACCAAGGATACCGGCGATTTCGGCGCTGGTCTTGCCGGCTGCCGTCCAGCTCAGGCACTGGATTTCGCGCTCGGACAGGGTGGTATTGGTATTCTTCCAGACGGCGCCGATCTCCGCCAATCGATTGTAGACGTGGATCGCGATCATCTGCAATTCCATCGCCGCCGTCATCGGCAAATCCGCTTCCGGCCCCATGAGAATAACTGCACCGCGGCCGCCTTCGGCATCGTGGACCGGGAAATAGTTGGCCTGCAAAAGGCCGTTCTCGTGCAACATGGCGATGTAGTCTGCAGCCGATGCCGGCTTGCCGCCCTCGTTTTCCCAGTCTTCAAGCATGATCTGGAACGGCGTCGTGGTCTCCCGCAAGCGACGCACGCCCGTGCTGAAGCGCAGCATCGACAGGCTGTCATACTTGTTGAGGAGTTCGGCCGGCATGTTGGATATGACGGTCGTTGCAGCCAGCCTCTCCACTTCGATCGCGGGAATCGAACAGATGAGAAAAACCTTGAAACCGAAGAGCTGCGTGACCCGCCGCATATAGCGGATGATATCGAACTGGGTCTCAAGCCTTGCGATTTCAGACGCGAAATCACCGCCCCGGGGCAGATCGGTGTCAGTCATCCCGGCCGTCATCGTATCTTGCATTTCGCACGTTCCATGGCATTCATCGATTACCAAATAGCCCGAGCAGTCGACCAATGCCAACAGATGATCCACGTTCGGCGCCATTCATGTGCAAAAGGCTGTGTATTTTCCCCCGCTTTGCGCGCCGCATGTTCCGTCCGGCCTTTTCGAAAAACGAAATTCAGTTGATCAGCCCTGCACGCATGGCTTTGGCAACGGTCTGAACACGATTGACGGAATCCAATTTGCGCGTCGCGCGATTGAGGTAATGGTTCACCGTGTATTCGGAAAGCGCCATGATTCTCGCCATCTCCATGGTCGTCTTGCCCGCGGCGGCCCAGCGGAGGCACTCGATCTCACGACGGGAAAGGCTGCCGGGTCCCCGCCGGTCACGGCCTCGCACCTCGCTCAGCCGACTGTAGAGAAGACCCGCCCAAAGGTTGAGCGCCTGCATCTCGTCATTGGAAACAAGCTCTCTGTTGCCACCAAAGGCGACGGCGGCGCGTCGTCCCGATGCGTCATGAACCGGCAGATACAGACCGCGCGGCAGACCGGCCGCTTCGAAGACACAAACCGCCGCGTCACCCTTGCCGTCGAGCCGCCTGCGCGCAAGCAGATGGGCATCGTAGGTGAACGGAATCGTGCTCCGGCGCAGCCGCTGGATGACAGGGCTACCATCGATCAGACGAGCGCTGTCGTAGCGCCTGAGAAACTCCGACGGCCAGGTTGTCATCAGCGCCTGCGTGCCCAGGCTGTGGCATCCGGCATCCGGGATCGACAAAACCAGGAATCCGCGAAAGCCGTAGGCGTCCGATATCTGACCGAGAACCCGCTTGATATCGTCTTCGTCGCCCAGCGCTCCCGCGACTGACCGCCCGCTCGGGAGTATTAATGAGGACATACCTGCGCTGAAATCTACCACCCGCTCGTCTCCCACATCCCGCGCCCGATCGAGCGAGGCCGCCTTCGCCGTGATAAACGACGTCAAAACTTCCGTCAAAAATCAAGTCCGCTTCAAGTCCTTGCAACCGGCCGTAGCGGCGCGCCTGATATATCGCAAGCTAATGATCTCGAAACAGCTCGTCCAGTCGAAGTTCCTAATTTACCGTAAAGCAGAGTTAACGTCCATTGCGCCCGGGGCCGAGGCGCATTCGGACCTCCTCCTCGATCTTTCCCGCCGCCCCCCGTACGACGTCGGCCCAAGCCGCCAGCTGCGCCATGTTGACGCGATAGGCAGGCCCGGTGACGGATACGCCCGCAACCAGATCGTGTTCCGGAACGAAGATCGGCGCGGCGACGCAGCAGATTTCCGCCTCGTGCTCTTCGCGGTCAAACGCGTGCCCATCGCGGCGAATTTCATCGATTTCCGCAAGCAGGCCGGCCGCAGAGCGGTGCGTATGGGCCGTGAACGGATGGAATTTCATGTTTGCGGCGATTCGCAACAACTCCGGCTGCGACAGCGACGACAGCGCGGCCTTGCCTATGCCCGTACAATAGGCCGGTGACGCCTTGCCGATTTGCGAACTCATCCGTACCGCCTGCCGGCTCTCGACCTTGTCGACATAGATGATCTCGGTCTCCTGCAGGACGCCGAGGTGAACCGTCTCCCCGGTCAGTTCGTGCAAACGCAACAGATGCGGCTCAGCGATGTCACGGAAGCGGTTGCCGGACCAGGAGCGATAGGCGAGCTTCAACAGGCGCAGGCCCGGCTCGTAAGACAGATCACGGCCCTGAACGAGCAGGCCTTCCTCGACCAGGTGACTGAGCAGCCGATGCACGGTGCCGCGCGGCTGCCCGACGGATTGAACGATATCCGTGAACCGCTGCGGGCTGCCCGCCGTCACCACCGCCTCGAGAACCGCCATGGCCTTGCCGAGCGTGCCGGTTCCGGCGATTTCAATCTCTGCGTCGGTCGTTTTGGTTTCGTTCATGTCATCAGGCTTCGTAGCAGCGGCGTGCCTTGACAGGATAAAAGCAACGGCGCGATAATTCCAGATAATAAAACAATGTTCCACATAATGGAACTGCCACCTCATCCAATATCAGCATAGAGGAAGCCATGCCATTGCCGAGCGGTCAGTTTCCCGACCTCCAAAACAAGGGTGTGCTCATAACCGGCGGTGGGTCGGGCATAGGCGCTGCTCTGGTGGAAGCTTTCCTGCGGCAAGGTTCGCGCGTGGCCTTCATTGACATCGCTGAGGAAGAGAGCCTTGCGCTTTGCGAGAAGCTGGCCGCCGAAACGGGAAGAAGACCCCAATTCATTCCCGCCGATCTCAGACAGGTCCCGAACTTGAAAGCGGCCGTCGAAACCGCCGCCGGCATGCTCGGCTCGATCCGCGTGCTCATTAACAATGCCGCACGTGACGACCGGCAGCAACTCGAAACGGTGACGGAAGAGAGCTGGGACGAAAGCCTGTCCGTCAATCTCAGGCACCTGTTCTTCATGTGCCAGTCAGCGGCACCCCACATGCAGCGCGCCGGCGGCGGGTCGATCATCAACTTCTCGTCGATCGCCTTCATGCTCAACATGCCGGATGTCCCCGCCTATGCCACCGCGAAGGCCGGCATTGTCGGCCTCACAAAGTCGCTGGCCGGGAAACTCGGGCCGGAGAATATTCGCGTCAACGCGATCCTGCCCGGCATGATCGTCACCGAACGGCAGAAGCGGTTGTGGCTGGACGACGACGCGATTGCGCGGATGCAAGAGAGACAGTGCCTGAAACGCATGCTGATCGCCGACGACCTGGTGGGGCCGTGCCTCTACCTGGCTTCGGATTGCTCGGCGGCGATGACGGCTCAGACCATGATCATCGATGGAGGCGTATTTTGATGACGGCAGGCTATTATGCCGCGGTCGATTGGGGAACCACGAGTTTCCGGCTGTGGCTCGTCGGGGAGGACGGAGCCGTCCTTGCGGAACGCCGCAGTGCTGAAGGCATGACGACGGCGGCGAAGGTTGGTTTCCACGCAGTACTCGACACCCATCTCGCCGCGACGGATGCTCCCGGCCATCTCCCGATCATCATTTGCGGCATGGCCGGTGCCCGCCAGGGCTGGAGGGAGGCCGGTTACCTCGATACACCGGCCGCCCTCACCGCGATTGCCGGCAACGCTATCTCCGTCCCGGACGTCGACCGCGATATCCGGATACTGCCTGGCCTCGCCCAGCGCGACATGCGCCATCCGGACGTAATGCGCGGCGAAGAAACGCAGCTTCTCGGCGCCGCCGGTACGCTCGGCACCGGGCGGCACCTCGTGTGCATGCCGGGTACGCACAGCAAATGGGTCCGCCTCAACGGCGACACGGTCGAAGGCTTTTCCACCTTCATGACCGGCGAACTGTTCGATGTCGTCTCGCGTCACTCGATTCTCAGTCATGCGGTGGCGGATGGAGGCGTCTTCGCCGGCAACGATCCGGCTTTTGTCGAAGCCGTGTCAGAGGCGGCGCGGAATCCGGCTCTTGCCACGAACCTGCTTTTTTCAGTTCGCGCGGGACAGCTTCTCCACGGGCTGAGCGCCACCGACGCCAAGGCACGGCTCTCCGGCACCCTGATCGGCATCGAGATCGCAGGCGCCCTCGCGACGGCCGGATCGATCGACGGAATTTGCCTCGTCGCCTCGGGCCCGCTCGGAGCGCTCTACCGCGCGGCCCTGCAAAGCCAGGGCCTCAAAGTTCAACATGTCGACGCCGATGATGCCGTGCGGGCCGGCCTCTCCGCCGCCGCCTGCGCCATCTGGCCCCTCTGACCGAAAGAAAGAAGATGAACCGCATCCCCTTGCCACCGATGAAATATCCGCTGGTCGCCATCCTGCGCGGGCTCAAACCCGCCGAAACGGAAGGCATCGTCGGCGCGCTGATCGAGACAGGCTTCACCGCAATTGAAATCCCGCTGAACTCGCCCGACCCGTTTCGTTCCATCGAGATCGCCGTGAAGATGGCGCCGGCCGGCTGCCTGATCGGCGCAGGAACTGTGCTGACGACCGAGCAGGTGGAACAACTTGCCGTCGTCGGCGGGCGGCTGATGGTGAGCCCCAATGTCGAACCGTCGGTGATCAACCTTGCCGCGGCGAAGGGCATGGTCACGATGCCGGGTGCGTTCACGCCGACCGAGGCGCTCGCCGCCGCCAGCGCGGGAGCGTCCGGTCTCAAGTTCTTTCCCGCGAGCGTACTCGGCCCCGCCGGTATTGCGGCGATCCGCACGGTTCTTCCAACCGATATCGAGATCGCAGCCGTCGGCGGCGTGTCGGAAAGCAACTTCGCCGACTACGCCAAGATCGGTATTCGCAGCTTCGGCCTCGGCTCGAGCCTCTACAAGCCCGGCATGAGCGCCGCAGACGTTGAACAGCGGGCGAAGGCGACGCTTCAAGCCTATGACGCAGTTTATGGAGGCCACCGATGACCGATCCCGTTCCGTTTTCCGGCCGCGTCCTCTGCGACCTCTGCTCCGAGCTCGGCGAAGGTCCGACCTTCGATCCCGGCAGCGGCACTGCCTGGTGGTTCAACATCACGGGCCGGGAACTGCACGAACTGCATGTTGAAAGCGGCCGCAAGACGGTTCACACGCTGCCCTTTCTCGGCACCGTGCTTGCCGTCATCGACCCGGCCCGGCAGTTGGTCGCGTCGGACCAGGGGCTTTTCATTCGCGATACGGGAAGCGACAAGCTCTCCCGTTTCGCCATGCTTGAGGACAAACCCGGCAACCGCTCCAATGACGGTCGCGTCCATCCATGCGGCGCTCTCTGGATCGGCACGATGGGACGGAAAGCCGAAAGGCATTCGGGTGCGATCTACCATGTCGCCGGCGACCGTGTGACCAAGCTTTACAGCAATATCAGCATTCCAAACGCCATTTGTTTCTCGCCCGACGGAGCCACGGCCTATTTCACCGATTCGGCCGTCAACCATCTGATGCGCGTCGATATTGATCCCGCGACCGCTCTTCCGACCGGGGATGCCGTTGTCCTTTCCGACGAGAGCACGTCTCCCGGAGACGTCGACGGCGCGGTCTGCGATGCCGACGGGCTGATCTGGAACGCGCTCTGGGGTGCAAGTTCCGTCGACGTCTACAGGCCGGACGGCCAAAAGATCGCCCGCTATGCCGTCCCCGCGACGCAGCCAAGCTGCCCCGCTTTCATCGGAGCGAAAGCCGATCGGCTGCTTATAACCTCGGCTTGGCAGGGAATGGACGAGACCGCCCGGGCGGCCGATCCCAATGCCGGGAAGACTTTCGACCTCGGCGTCGAAGTCAAGGGCCGTTTCGAGCCCGCCTTTCTGCTCTAACCGCATAACAAGTGCTGGTATCGGGCTGCCAAAAAGTCATACAATTTAGCCATGCGATGAATCGCCATGGAACGGGAGGGCTCGAATGAGCGAGAAGAAAAAGGATTTGAGAAGCCGCCATTGGTACGGCGGAACGCACAAGGATGGCTTCATTCATCGATCCTGGATGAAGAACCAGGGGTTCCCGGATCATGTTTTCGACGGGCGGCCAATCATCGGCATCTGCAACACCTGGTCCGAGCTCACCCCCTGCAACAGCCACCTGCGCGTCCTGGCCGAAGGCGTCAAACGCGGCGTCTGGGAGGCCGGCGGTTTTCCGGTCGAATTCCCGGTTTCCTCGCTCGGGGAGACGCAGATGCGCCCGACCGCCATGCTTTTCCGCAACCTTCTGGCGATGGACGTCGAAGAGGCGATCCGCGCCCACGGGATCGACGGCGTGGTGCTGCTCGGCGGCTGTGACAAGACGACCCCGGGCCAGTTGATGGGCGCCGCGTCCGTCGACCTGCCGACGATCGTCGTTTCCTCTGGGCCGATGCTGAACGGCAAATGGAAGGGCAAGGACATCGGCTCGGGTACGGATGTCTGGAAATTTTCCGAAGCCGTACGGGCTGGCGAAATGAGCCTGCAGGAATTCATGGCTGCGGAAAGCGGCATGTCGCGTTCGCCCGGCGTCTGCATGACCATGGGCACCGCAACCACGATGGCCTCGGTGGTGGAAGCGATGGGCCTTTCGCTCCCCACCAACGCAGCCCTTCCTGCCGTCGACGCGCGCCGCATGGCGCTCGCACACATGACTGGCAAGCGGATCGTCGAGATGGTGCACGAGGACCTTCGGCTTTCGAAGATCCTGACGAAGAAGAACTTCGAGAACGGCATCATCGCGAACGCCGCCGTCGGCGGGTCGACCAATGCTGTCGTGCACATGCTCGCAATCGCCGGACGCGCCGGCGTCGACCTCTGTCTTGAAGACTTCGATCGCGTCGGCGGCCAGGTCCCCTGCATCGTCAATTGCATGCCGTCGGGCAAGTATCTCATCGAGGATCTCGCCTATGCGGGCGGCCTGCCGGCAGTGATGAACCGCATCCAGCACCTGCTCCACGCCGACGCGCCGACGGTTTTCGGCGTGCCCATCAGCAAGTATTGGGAAGGTGCCGAGGTCTACAATGACGACGTCATCCGTCCACTCGACAACCCGCTGCGCGCCGCCGCCGGCATTCGCGTGCTGAAAGGCAATCTTGCCCCGAACGGCGCGGTCATAAAGCCATCGGCCGCGAGCGAGCATCTGCTCGCGCACGAAGGTCCGGCTTACGTGTTCGAGACAATCGAAGACCTCAAGGCCGAGATCGACGACCCCGACCTGCCGGTAACCGAGGATACGATCCTCGTCCTCAAGGGGTGCGGCCCGAAGGGCTACCCCGGCATGGCGGAAGTCGGCAACATGCCGATCCCGCGGCGGCTCGTCGAAAAGGGCGTTCGCGACATGGTGCGCGTTTCGGATGCGCGCATGTCGGGCACTGCCTTCGGCACGGTGGTCCTGCACGTCAGTCCGGAAGCCAATGCCGGCGGCCCGCTTGCGATCGTCAAGACCGGCGACCGTATCCGTCTCGATGCCATGAAGGGCGAGTTGAACCTTCTGATCAGCGAGGAGGAGTTCGCGGCTCGCATGGCCGCCTGGCAGCCGCCGGAGCAGAAATGGCAGCGCGGTTACTACAAGCTCTATCATGAGACCGTGCTGCAGGCCGATAAGGGTGCCGACCTCGACTTCCTCGTCGGCAAGAGCGGCAGCGATGTGCAACGCGAGAGCCATTAAGACGTCATCGGACAGCGCGCGATAGCGGTAAAGTATGAAGATCTCGGATTGAGCTCGTCCGGGATCTTCACGCGAAATTTCGTTACTCACCTAAGTATTTTCCGGGGGCCATGCGAGAAGTTCTGGCGACGGACGTAGTTTTAGCTATACCTTAACAAAGAAAGGCTGCGTTTGCCGACCCTGCATGACACGACCGCCAACGGCTTGATCCTGCCAAAACAACGCAGCCAAGGTAGAACCGCCACCACTTCCCTCGGTGGCTGCTTGCATTTTTTACGGAACAGATTTCGCCTCCGGACGTTGCTTGAGTATCACCAGCGCGGTGTGGGCAGGCCGCTCGCCAACGCCGTGGGGTGGTCGACAACGTCAACGAAAGGCAGTCTGATATGACAAAGAAACTTGTATCTTCCGTTGCGGCTGGCGCGCTTCTCGTGGGCGTTACCTTCGCCCCGACAAGTTTCGCGCAGCAGACAACGACTCCGCCTCCGGCAGCACCCACGCAGACGCAGCCGGGCGGCACGACACCGCCTGCGACGGAGCCTCCGGCCGACCAGGCCCAGACTCCTCCTCCCGCTGGCACCGAGGCACCTAAGGATACTGCCGCTAAATCGGACTATTTGACCGAGCAGGCAGCCGATCAGATCGCGACGAGCGATTATGTAGGCCAATCGGTTTACAATGCGGCCGATGAAAGCATCGGCAAAATCGACGATCTGATCATCAAGAAGGACGGCGGCGTCCAAGCGGCCGTGATCGGCGTCGGCGGCTTCCTCGGAATCGGCCAGAAGAACGTCGCGGTCCCGTTCGACCGGATCGAGATCTCCGAGCAGGCCGACACGGCAGCGCTGAAGCTGACCACGACCGAGACGGCCGACACGCTGAAGGCAGCGCCGGAGTTCAAGACGAAATCGCAGATGATGGCCGAGCGCAATGCAGCACAGCCGGTCGACACATCAACGACATCGTCAACCGGTACGTCACCGGCAACGCCGACGCAGCCGTCACCTCAGCAGTAAGCTGAATTGGCAGCGGACATCCCGCTCCCATACCTGAAAAGCGGCGCAATGCGCCGCTTTTCTACTGCATGATTGTTTAACCGGAATCGATTTAAGGACAAGATCATGCAGCAATTCAAAGTGCTACAGCGACCTCCAATTGAAAGCGCGGCGCTGTAACGGCCTCAGAAAAGCACGCAGTATCGCAGGGCATCATAGATGCCCGCGTGGATATTGCGGCTCGCGACCGCATCGCCGATCCGAAACAGATCGAACGTCCCTTCGGGATTGCGCGAGACAATTGGGTTTTCGCGACGGATGAGAGCCTTGTAGTCGACCGCGCCAAGGTTGCGGGACAGCGGCTTGAGCTCGATATAGAGTTCGGCCATCGGCACCGTGCCATGCTCGACGATCACCTGCGCCACCCGACGCTCGATCGAAGCGGTCTCCGAAAAATCCGAACACAAGGTCGCAACCAGTGAATTGCCGTCGCGTCTTACCGATTTCAGCCGCGTGTTGATCGTAACCCGCACATTCTTCTCGGCAAAGATCTTCGCATAGGGAACGTGGTTCATGCCGCCGATCTCGGGTGCGAACATGCGCTCCGGCGAAACGATCTCAAGTTCGACGCCAGCTCTGGCTATCAGTTCGGCCGCGGTCATGCCGCTGTGCGCGCCGTTGTCGTCATAAAGCAGAACAGGTCCCTCGGGCTTCACGGCGCCCGCAATAATATCCCAGCTCGAAACGACGAGGTCGTCGCCTGTCTCGAGCGCGGGATTCTGGGCGATGCCGCCGGTGGCAACGACGACGAGATCCGGTTCCCGCGCCAGCACGTCCTCCACGCCGGCAAAGACATTGTAATGGATCGGAACGCCGAGCCGCTCGAGTTCGGAAAGCCGCCAGTCGACAATGCCGATCATTTCCTTGCGACGCGGGTTCCGCGCTGCCAGCAGGATCTGGCCGCCGGCTTCACTGGTTGCCTCCAGAAGCTCGACCGAGTGACCGCGTTCGGCGAGCACGCGGGCCGCCTCTAGGCCGGCGGGCCCCGCCCCGACGACAACCGCACGCCGGCGGGGGCCATCGCTTTTCGAGATGACGTGCGGCACGATCGCCTCGCGTCCGGTCGCCGCGTTGTGAATGCAGAGGGCGCCGCCGCCCTCATAGATGCGGTCGAGACAATAGGTCGCGCCGACGCAGGGGCGGATCTCGGCCTCACGCCCCTCTTCGATCTTCCTGACGATATAGGGGTCGGCAATATGGGCACGGGTCATGCCGACCATATCGAGCTTGCCCTCGGCGATCGCATGCCGCGCCGTTGCCACATCGGCAATGCGGGCGGCATGGAAGACCGGAAATTTCGTGGCTGCCCGTACTTCTCCGGCGAAATCGAGATGCGGCGAGGCGGCCATGCCCTGGATCGGGATCACCTTGGTGAGCGGTGCGTCGTGCTCGATATGGCCGCGAATAATGTTCAGGAAGTCGATCTTGCCGGAGCCCGCGAGCCGTCTCGCAATCTCGACGCCTTCTTCCTTCGACAGGCCCTTGTCCCAGTCCTCGTCCGCGACCATACGCGTGCCGACGATGAAATCCGGACCAACCGCCTTGCGCACGGCGTCCACCACCAGGTTCATGAAGCGTAGGCGATTGTCGAGCGACCCGCCATATTCGTCGTCACGATGATTGGTGGCTGGCGACCAGAAGCTGTCGATCAGGTGGCCGTAGGCCTCGATTTCGATACCATCGAGACCGGCGGCCTGCATGCGGCTGGCGGCCGCTGCATAGTCGCCCACGATCCGCTCGATATCCCACTCCTCGATTTCCTTCGGAAACGACCGGTGCGCCGGCTCGCGGATGGGAGAGGCGCTCAACACCGGCAGCCAGTCGCCCTTGCTCCAGTTCGTACGGCGGCCGAGATGAGTCAACTGGATCATCACGGCGGTGCCGTACTCATGACAGTCGTCGGCGAGTTTCTTGAGCCACGGCACGATCTCGTCGGCATAGGCATGGAGATTGCCGAAGGCCGGCGGAGAGTCCTCGGAGACGATGGCCGAACCGGCCGTCATCGTCAGCGCTATGCCGCCCTTGGCCTTTTCCAGGTGGTAGAGACGATAGCGATCCTTCGGCATGCCGTCTTCGGAATAGGCCGGCTCATGGGCCGTCGACATGATCCGGTTCTTGAGTGTCAAATGCTTCAGACGGTAGGGTTGGAGCAGCGGGTCCTTCGAAACGGTCATCCAACGGTCCTTGAGGCTTCCACGCCCGTCAGTACCAGGCGTCGGGCATGCTGTTCTTTCGTCTGGCGACATAATCCACCAGAGCTTCGTCGATGGCTACATCCAGAGGCGGTGCTTCGTATTCGTCAAGCGTCTTTTTCCAGCTGCGGTTGGCGCGTGCCGCCATGTCCGTCTCGCCCTGCTCGACCCATTTCTCGAACGGTTCGTTGTCGGAAAGCGCGCTGTCCCAAAAAGCGGTCTGATAATTGCGCATCGTATGGTCGCAGCCGAGAAAATGGCTGCCCGGTCCGACCTCGAGGAAGGCATCCATGGCGAGCGCATTGTCGTCGACGACGACGCCCGCGAGATAGGAATGCAGCGCCCCGCAGAAATCGGTATCCATCACGAACTTCTCGTAGGACATGGCGAGCAGGCCATCGACGAAACCGGCCGAATGCAGGATGAAATTGGCACCGCAGTGGACCGCAGACAGCATCGACATGACGCCCTCCTGCATCGCCTGCGCATCCGGCCGCTTCGAATTGGAAAAGTTGCCGGCGCAACGCAGCGGCAAGCCCAGCCGGCGGGCGAGTTGACCGACGACCATGCTGCCGATCGCCGGCTCGGGCGTGCCGAAAGTGGGCGAGCCGGAGCGAAGCGACATCGATGACAGGAAATTGCCGAAGATCACCGGCGCCCCTTTTCGTTCGAGTTGCGTCAGCGCACAGCCTGCGAGCGTTTCGGCATAGGACTGGGCGATGGCGCCGGCATTGGTGACAGGCCCCATAGCCCCGCCCAGGATGAAGGGCACGATGACCGCCGCCTGATTGGCGCGCGCATAGGCGCGCAAGGATTTCGTCATCGTCCCGTCCCAGACGAGCGGCGAATTGACGTTGACGTTGCCGAGGATGACGCAATTCCTGTCGACGAAATCGGCGCCGAAGACAATGCGCGCCATCTCGATCGAATCCTCGGCACGTTCCTCGGCCGTGATCGAGCCCATGAAGGCGCGGTCGGAATACTTGATATGGCTGTAGACCATATCGAGGTGGCGCTTGTTGACCGGCACGTCGACCGGCTCGCAGATCGTTCCGCCGGAATGGTGCAGCCACGGGCTCGATTGGGCGAGCTTCACCAGATTGCGGAAATCCTCGATCGTGCCGTAGCGCCTGCCCTTGTCCAGGTCCATCACGAAGGGAGAACCGTAGGCCGGGGAAAAGACGACGTTGCGGCCGCCGATCTCGACGCTGCGGGCGGGATTGCGGGCATGCTGGGTGAACTGCGACGGTGCGGAACGGACGATCTCCTTCAGCATGCCCGGCTCGAAGGTGACCCGAGCCCCATCGACCTTCGCGCCGGCGCGCTTCCAATGGTCGAGTACCGCGGGATCATCGCGGAACTCGATGCCGACCTCCGCAAGGATGCGATCCGCGGTCCGCTCGATGCGCTGCAGGCTTTCCTCGCCGAGAATGTCGTAGGTCGGTATGTTGCGGACGATATAGGGAACGCCAAGATTGCTGCCCCCTTCCCGTCGCTGTGCGCGTGCACCGCGTGTTCTGCGGGGCGTCGCAACCGTTGCTGCTGACGTCGATTCCATTGCAACCTCCCATCATTTTTCATGATGCTAGTGACCATCAAGACCGTTGTAACGGTGGAAAAATTCGACGCATGCTATAAGGTGCATTTATGGAAAATCTGCGCCGCCTCCTTCCGTCCGCCGCCAGTCTCATCGTTTTCGAGGCAGCCGGCCGCCATCAGAATTTCACCCGCGCCGCCAACGAGCTCGGGATGACGCAAGCAGCCGTATCCTACGCCATCCGCGGTCTCGAGGACCAACTTGGCGTGCCGCTGTTTCACCGCGTGCACCGGGCGGTCGAATTGACTGAAGCGGGCGAGAAATTCCATGCAGACGTCTCGGTCGGCCTGTCGCGAATCCAGAAATCAGCCGAAGATATCCGCTCGAAGGGCCGCGAGACGAATGTTACCCTCGCAGCGTCCACCGCTTTCGCCTCGATGTGGATGCTTCCACGGCTGAACCGGCTGCGCGAAGACTTGCCGGAAATCGACCTTCGCATCCAGACCAGCGTGCGCGATCTCGACCTCGACGAGGAGCCGATCCCGCTCGGCATCCGAGGCGGTGATCCCGGTCACTGGCCACGCTATCATGCCGCCCTGCTGGCCGAGGAAGTGGTCAATGCCGTTGCGACGCCCGCCTATATCGAGGCGCACGGCCTGCCAGAGACGCCGGCCGACCTGTTGCGACACAATCTCATCCACCTCGAGGAACCCGTGCGGCGGGCCTGCGACTGGACGGAGTGGTTCGCAAGTGCGGGCCTTTCCTACCCGGTCCAGGGACGACGGCTGGCGATCAACGACTACGTGCTCGTCATCCAGGCCGTGCTTGCCGGTGAAGGGATCGCACTGGGCTGGGAGCACCTGATCGAGCGGCAGGTTCGCTCCGGTGCGCTCGTTCCGGTGGGCGGGCACGTCCTGAAGACCGGACACGCATTCTACGTCGTCTGGCCGCGATCGCGCGAGCTTAACACTCAGGCTCGGCGCATCAGAGATTGGCTTCTGGACGAGGGCTTGCGTGACCGCTGAAATCAAGCGTCACCGGGATGCCGCGCTGTCGCGATAGCGATCCGAAAGATAGCGCATCGTGGCAACGGCGTCCGCCGGCTTGCCGTAGAAATAGCCCTGTCCCATCCCGCAGCCAAGCGCCTTCAGCTTCAGCGCCTCGGCGAAATCCTCGATGCCTTCGGCGACGACCTCGAGCTCCAGCCCCTCGCACATCGAAACGATGGCCTTGATGATGTGCTCGGATGCCCGATCGGCGGAGATGCGGGATACGAAGGCGCGATCGATCTTCACCTTGTCGAAGGAAAAATCGCGCAAGCGGCCGAGGCTCGATTGCCCTGTCCCGAAATCGTCGAGCGACACGCGCACGCCCGCCGCCCGCAGTTCGGAAACGATCTTTTGCGCCACATCCGCATCAGCCATCACCGCTGTCTCGGTAATCTCGAGCTCCAGGCGGCGGGGGTCGAGCCCGACCTGGTTGATGATCGACAGCAGGCGCGAGCTGGTCGCCGGATCCATCAGCTGTGCTGAGGACAGATTGAAGGAAAGGAAGAGTTCCTTCGGCCAGGACAGCGCCGCCTGTGCCGCCTTGCGCAGCAACGTTTCGGCCAGCTGCTCGATGAATCCGCGCTCTTCGGCGAGCGGTACGAAGATCGACGGCGAGACGTAGCCGAGATCCGCGTCGCACCATCTCGCCAGTGCTTCGAAGCCGACGACCGTATCGCTGCGCAGGTCGACGATGGGCTGGAAATGCACATCGACCTGGTCGGCGATGATCGCGTTGCGCAACGCCTGCTCAATCTGAGTGGCGCGCTTCATTTCCTGGGCGATCTCCTGCGAATAGACGGTAATCTGGGCTCGACCCCGCCGCTTCGAGCGATAGAGTGCGGTGTCGGCGCTCTTCAGCAGGTCTTCAAAGCTGTCGCCCGCGAAAGGATAGACCGCGAAGCCGAAGGACGCAGAGAGCCGGACGTTTCGGTCGCCAAGATCGAAGGGAGCAGACAGGACTTCCTTCAGCACCCGGCCGAGTTTTTCCGCGCCATTGCGCTCGAAGATCAGCGGCAGCACGAAGGCGAACTCGTCGTCCGTGGTCCGTGTCACGGTCGCACCTTCCGGAACGCAGGCTTTCAGACGGTGCGCGACCTGCCGGAGGATCTGATCGCCGGCCTCCGGCCCGAACAGGTCGTTGATCGGCTTGAAACCATCGAGATTGGCAAGGCCAATGGTGAACGGAGCAGGGTCACTCGCGCGTTCGGCCGCAAGTTCACAGACCGTTTGGCGCAGATGCCGGCCATTACCCAGGCCGGTCAGTTCATCAAGAAGCGCCAACGCGTGCGTCACGTCAGTGATCTCATGACCCGCGACCTGCCTCCACATCATCGCCGCAAGCTCCCGCTGTCGGCCGATGCAAGCACTGCCAAACAGCCGTGGCGCCACGGCTCTCGCCGGTGGAGACGGACCTCTCGCATCGGGGAAGGTAGGGGCTGGGCGGCTGGACGAAGCACATACATTGCTGCGAGGCTCTACACTTTCTGGCAGTTCAACGCAGACGATGACAATCGGCGGTTAACAATCCCATAGCGCCTCGCTATCAAATCTATGGCCGGCCTCCCCAATTCTAGTGAGTTGACAGGATTCACGCCTCAGCCGACGACACGCATGTTTCCGGCCGGCATGTATTTTCTAAGCACCGCCTCGATCATGTCCGGGCTGACCGGTTTCATGATGTGGTCATCCATCCCCGACGCTTCGCATTGCCTAAGGTCGATGTCGAGCGCCTGCGCCGTCACCGCGATGATCGGTGTCCGCCGCCCCGTCCCCACTTCGGCATCACGGATGGCGACTGCGGCGTCGAAGCCGTTCATGACCGGCATCGATATGTCCATCAGCACCAGGGCCGGCTGAAGTTCGTGCCAGAGCTCCACTGCCTCCTTGCCATTCGCGGCGATCCGATGGGAGACCCCGAGCCCCTCCAGTATCTGGGCAAACACGAACTGATTGATCTGATTGTCCTCGGCGACCAGCACTTCGATATCCGGGACATGCGTTTCGGGCGCAACGTCGCCTTCGAAGGAGATCCCCCAGTCCGCCTGCGAAGGCGACGTCCGCGATTGCGGACGCTCGGCGCAAACACGAAAGATCTCGGCAAGCAGGGCGCCGGCATCGATGTCGGCGGCGATCTTGAGGACGGCGCTCGCGTGCCAGCCGGCAAGGACGTGCTCGACGCTCGGGAATGCGCCGTCGACCACCAGGATATCGAGCTTTACGCCGCAACGTTCGGCAGCGGACGCGAAAGCTTCGAGCTCGTCGATATTGCGCACCGCACATGCGTCGAGACCGGAACCGCGCAAACGCGCCACGAGCCGTTCCTCCGCGCCTCGGTCGCCGGTCGCAAGCAGCACGCGCAGTCCGCGCGCCGGCAGGGTCTCGATCATCGATCCCGCCTCGACCAATTGCTGCACGTTCAATGCACGGAAGGGATCGTAGAAGTTCTGGGCCGGCGTAAAGATGCTGTAATCGAGGATCTGAAGGCCGCTGCTGGCCGTGCCGTCGCCCGTACCGTGATACCAAGCCGCGATATCGGTGACGTCGTTCATGCAGGTCACCACAAAATGACGGCCGGGCATGCCGATGCGATATTTGCGTGTCACGACCCAGAGATCGCTGCCGTCGGCGCGAACGATGTGTTCCGCCTCCGAGTATGGCTTGCCGGTTTCGAGCACTGATCGGTCCGACTGTTCGAACCGTTCCGCCAGTTCGGCGTCGACAAGGTCCCACGCGGAGCGCCCGAGGATCGCCTCCTGAGAAACCTCATGGATCGTGCAGAACGCCTTGTTGACGGCGATGTAGTTGAGGTTCCGATCCTTGACGCAGATTGGATTGGGCTGTGCGTCGAGGATTTCTTCGGTCAGTTCCACGCGCTCGAGGTCGGTCTGAAGCTGTTCGTCGCGCTTTTTCTGTTCCGAAACATCGGTGACCGACAACATGCCGATACCGCTCGACAGCCGGCGCTTGCGCAATGAAACCCAGCGTGTGCGACCGGCCCGCTCGACGCTCTCGTAGCGCTCGCGCCAATGAAGCGCCATGTGTTCGGCGATCCAGTCTTCCCTGTTTGCTCGGCGGCGGCTGTTTTCGGGTAGTGTGCCGGGACGCACACCGGTATCGTAGACGGCGCCCAGGAAGTCGCGGAGCCGAGTGCCGGGCGTCAACAGGCGGGCGGGAACCGGAAAGAACTGCAGGATCGAGGGGGTGGCGAAGAGGATCGTATCGTCTCGACCGCAGACAAGCAAAGCGAGGCCAAGCGCGTCGCAACTCGACTCGAGAATGATCCTGTTGATGTCTGCGCCGCCCGACGCCACATCGGTCATTACGCTGTCCTCATTCGCCGTCTGCATGGTTCGTTGCACCGGATGCAGCAATCTAAAGTTTCACAGCGGCCCTTGCGTGTCTGAAAAGACCCGCGGCGCCGGCGCGGCGGTTTCATTCCGGGACATGCTGGCCGGCCTCGGAAGGCGTCTCTTCGGGCGGAATGCGTGACGGCGTCCAGCAACGCCGCAGGGCTCCAAAGACAAAACCCGTGCTCATTCAGGTTGCTTTGGAAAATCGCAGCAGAACGTTAAAGGGGAATTAAATCATGGCCTCATTTTTCCTGTGACTATCGGTGGCGACCGCCCGTGTGACCGTCCCCCCGCGGCAGATCAAGCGCAGACACCCCTTTCCCTCGCGCGGCGAATCCGGGAAAATGAGCCATGATCATCAAGCAACTTTCAGAAACGCTCATCAACCAGATTGCCGCCGGTGAGGTCATCGAGCGGCCCGCCAGTGCTGCCAAGGAATTGATCGAGAATGCGCTCGACGCCGGCGCGACAAGGATCGAGATTGCAACCGCCGGCGGTGGCAAGACGCTGCTCAGGGTGTCCGACAACGGCAGCGGCATGTCGCCCGCCGATCTCGCTCTGGCGGTTCAGCGCCATTGCACCTCAAAGATCAGCGACAGCCTGACGGATATCCGGACTCTCGGCTTTCGCGGCGAGGCCCTGCCCTCGATCGGATCGGTCGCGCGCCTGTCGATCACGACGCGAACGGCCGGCGCCAGTGAGGGGGCGGCGATCGCGATCGCGGGCGGCAAGACCGAAGCCGTGCGCCCGTCACCGGCCAATGTCGGCACCGTCGTCGAGGTGCGCGATCTCTTCTTTGCGACCCCCGCGCGGCTCAAATTCATGAAATCGGAGAAGGCGGAAGCCGCCGCAATTTCCGAGGTCGTCCGCCGCATGGCGATCGCCTTCCCGAAGGTGCGCTTCGTGCTTTCCGGCTCCGACCGGACGACCCTGGAGTTCCCGGCCACCGGCGAAGACCGCCTGGCGCGGATGGCGCAGGTGCTCGGCAGGGATTTCCGCGACAATGCGATCGAGATCGACGCCGAACGGGAGGACGCCCGGCTTACGGGCTTTGCTGGCGTGCCGACCTTCAATCGCGGCAACTCGCTTCAACAATATGTCTTCGTCAACGGCCGGCCGGTGCAAGACAAGCTCATCCTGTCGGCCATCCGCGCCGCCTACGCCGAAACCATCCCCCATGGACGCTACCCGGTCGCCGTCCTGGCGATCGAACTCGACCCGGCGCTCGTCGATGTCAATGTTCATCCGGCGAAGTCGGACGTCCGGTTTCGCGATCCGGGGCTTATCCGAGGACTGCTTATCGGCGCGATCCGCGAGGCGCTCGCACGCGACGGAGACCGCGCTGCGACAACCGGCGCAAGCGGGATGATGCGCGCCTTCAGACCGGAGATGCAGAGGCCACAGCAACCCTGGGCGCCTGCGGCCTCTCCCTACCGGCCGCTGCATTTCGATCAAACTGCAAACGGCTTCGCAGAGGCTCCGCAGCGAGCCTTCGCGGAATTCTCGGAGCCGTCGGCACGCTCCGCCGCTCCGGCCGAGGACACGCGCGTCGCGGCTGCATCCCCCGCGTCCTTTCCGCTTGGCGCTGCGCGTGCGCAGCTCCACGAGAACTACATCGTTGCACAGACGGATGATGGCCTCGTCATCGTCGACCAGCACGCCGCACACGAACGCCTCGTCTTCGAGACGATGCGGACGGCGCTCCATTCCCGCCCGGTGCCCGCCCAGACCCTGCTCATCCCGGAGATCGTGGATCTCCCCGAGGATGATTGCGATCGGCTGATGGCGCATGCAGCGGAATTCATCCGGCTCGGCCTCGCAATCGAACGCTTCGGTCCGGGGGCGATCGCCGTGCGCGAGACGCCGGCGATGCTCGGCGAGGTGGATGCGGCCGGCCTGGTGCGGCAGCTTGCCGACGAGCTTGCGGAATGGGATACGGCGAACGGCCTTGCGGGCCGGCTTGAATATCTCGCCGCGACAATGGCCTGCCACGGCTCGGTCCGCTCAGGCCGCCGGATGCGGACGGAGGAGATGAACGCGCTGCTTCGCCAGATGGAAGCAACACCCGGCTCGGGTCAGTGCAATCATGGCCGGCCAACCTATATCGAGCTGAAGCTGTCGGATATCGAACGCTTGTTTGGTCGCAGCTGACGAGCGATCGACTGCCGGTACTGGTGTTTTGCCGGGCGCTGGGATAGACCAAGAAAGCAATCGAATTCGGAAGGCAGACGCAGGCAATGATGAACCGCTTTGAAGGAAGTTCCTCGCGCGAGGCGAAGATCCGCTATCTCGACGGCGACTTCCAGATCGTGCTCGCCGGATCACATGTCGTCTGTGCCATGACGGGCAAAGCGATCCCGGTGGACGAATTGCGTTATTGGAGCGTCGCCCGGCAGGAGCCCTATGTCGACGCCGCCGCCTCCCTCGAAGCGGAAAAACGCGCCGGTGCGCTTCCCAACCAGCGACGTTGAATTCGGTACGAGCCCTCCTCACAGAGTGACTGCTTTGGCCTCCCGCAGCTTGCGCGCCCGTGCGGCGGCAAGCGTCCGATCTATGATTTTGCCGGGCACCGACGGATCGTCGAAGCGCACGTCGATTTCGATCACGTTGCTCTTGGCCGCCAGTTCTCCCGCCCGGCCATGGCCAGGTTCGAGACGGACCATGTCCTTCGACGTGGTTACCAACGTATAGCCCTGGCTCGCGGCGCGATCGAGCAGGTCGGCAATTTCATCGTCGGAGAAATGGTGATGATCGGGAAAGCTTCGCGTCTCCTCGACGATTGCACCCGTCTCACGCACGGTCCGATAAAACTTCTCCGGATCGGCGATACCGGCCCAGGCAAGAACCTTGACACCCGCGAGCTTGCCATCATCGATCCGGATGGTTTCCGCGGCATAGACGGGCTTGCCCGCCCGTGCAGTCCGGCGGACCAAAGGGTCGGCCGCTGACCCGCTGCCGATCTTGAGGAGCGCTGTTGCGTGGCGAAGCTGGTCGGCAATCGGCGCGCGAACCGGTCCCGAGGGGACCAGGTGCCCATTGCCGATGCCTCGCCCGGAATCGACCACGAGCAAGGCAAAGTCGAACGCAAGCCGCGCGCTCTGGAAGCCGTCGTCCATGATGATGATGTCGGCGCCTTCGGCAGCGAGCCTGTGCGCACCCTCGACACGGCGACGGCAGACGACGGTCAGGGCTTCGCGGGCGAGCAACAGCGGTTCGTCGCCGACGTCCCGGGCACGGTGGTGATGCGGGTCGACGATCGTCGTGACGTCCAGCGAACCGCCATAGCCGCGGCTCAGGAAGCCCGGCTTCAGCCCCTTCGCCTTGGCGGCGCGCGCAAGCGCGATGGCGGTCGGCGTCTTTCCGGCTCCGCCGACGGTGAAGTTGCCGACGCAGATCAGCGGCACCGGCGGCGCGGCGCGGCGGGCGCGATCCATGCGCATTCCGGCGATGCGGCCATAAACCCAGGAAATCGGCCAAAGCGCATAGGCGCGCCAATCGGCCTTGGTCCACCAGAACGGTGGCGCTTCTGAAACCATTCTGCCTAATCTGCCTCCACGACCTGCCCTGCCCCCAAACCGGCCAGGAACGCGACTTCTACAGCGCGGCGGCCGCGCTGGGCTGAACAACGCGACCGACAAAAAACGTCAGAATGGGAAAAAAGGCAAGCCGGTCGGTGCCGAGACCTACAGCACCGCCTCCAGTTCCGTTATGTCCGCCAGGCAATGGTCCGAGGCCGCGGCAAGCGATTGGCGCGAGCCGGTGCCGGTCAGCACTGCGACCGTGAGACCGACGCCGGCGCTGCGCCCCATATGCATGTCGTGATTGTTGTCGCCGACGACCGCCACCTGATGCGGCGCCAGCCCCGTCGCCGCACAGAAACCCAACACCATGCCCGGCTCCGGCTTGACGCCATGGCCGCTGTCATAGCCGGCGACGTAGTGCAGGTAACCATCGAAGCCGAAGCGCTTGGCGGTTTCCCGGATCGACCGTTCGTTGTCGCTCGATGCGACGCCGAGGCGGTAGCCCTTCGCGTGAAGGCCGGCAAAGAAGGCGCCGAGATCCGTCACCGGGACGGCATAGTCCGCGGACTGCGCAAAGAGGCTGTCGAAGAGCGTCGTCAATTCCTCGACCGTGAAGGGCGCGCCGGCGCCAACCATGCCTGTGGCAATTTCCACCGTATTGCCGGCGGCAAGCAGGCTGTCGGGCGCAACATAGCCGCTGTCCGGGTCCATTCCGCCCGCCTGAAGCAGCACCCTCGCAAGCGCCTCGTCGCCTTTCGCGGCGATGCGCGCCAATTCGTAGTTCACCGGCACCCAGCTCTTCACGTAGTCGAGAAGCGTCCCGTCCTTGTCGAACAGGATGCCGACGATGGTTTTCGATGCGACCATGATCCGATCCGCAATTGGCGCTTCAGCCTTCCATACGCGGCTCCAGCCGTGCCTTCACGACCAGCGGGTTGATATAGGGCTCAAGTCCCTTGATCGTCGCCGTCAGCGCGCCACGCATCTGTTGCACGCTTTCGAGACCGGCGTCTATCATCGAGCGACGCATGTCGTCGTTGCCGAGCAGATAATTGACGCCCTTGGCCAGCATCTCGACATCGCGCACGATCTTGGCGCTGCCGTTCTTGGCGAGCATCTGATAGGTTTCGCGGAAATTCTGGACATTGCCGCCGGAAAGTACCGCACAGCCAAGCATGGCCGGTTCCAGCGGATTCTGACCGCCTTCGGCGAAGAGCGACCGACCGACGAAGGCGACCTCGGTCAGGCGCAGATAGAGACCCATTTCGCCGATCGTGTCGCCGAGGAAAATATCGACGTCCGGCGTCAGCGGGTCGTTGCGCGTCCGCCGCGCGACCTTCAGTCCCCTGGCGATCAGTGCTGTCTCCACTGCATCGCAGCGCTCGGGGTGGCGCGGGACGATGATCGTCAGGAGACCGCTTCTATCCTTCAAGGCGCGGTGAACGGTCGCCGCGGCATCCTCCTCGCCGTCGAAGGTTGAGATCGCCGCCCAGGACTTGCGTGCTCCGATCTGCTGGCGATACTCCTTGAGCGCCTTCGGATCATGCGGCGGAGCGTCGGTGTCGACCTTGAGGTTGCCGGACACCATGACCGGGAGTGCGCCGAGCGTGCGAAAGCGTTCCGCGTCCACTTCGGATTGCGCGATGACGAGCGCCAGGTTCTCGAAGAGAGCCTCTGCGAGCGAGGGCCGCTTTTTCCAGCGCGCGAAGGTCCGGTCCGAAAGGCGGCCGTTCACCAGGACCTGCGGAATGTGCCGGCTGCCGAGTTCGACAATGGTCATCGGCCAGATTTCCGATTCTGCAATGATCGCCAGATCCGGCTCCCAATAGTCGAGGAAGCGGCTCACTGCGGGCTTGCAATCGAGCGGCACATATTGGTGTACGACGGCAGAACCCAATCGCTCAGCGGCAACCCGGGCCGACGTCGTCGTACCGGTGGTCAGCACCACGGAGATGCCACGGCGGCGGATTTCCTTGATCAGCGGTGTGACGGCGACCGTTTCGCCGACGCTCGCAGCATGGAACCAGACCAACGGTCCTTGCGGGCGCGGCGCGCTTGCATGGCCGTAGCGCTCGCGGCGGCGCGCCGGGTCCTCCTTGCCTTTCGCTGCGCGTATGGCGAGATACGACCAGGCCAGGGGATAGATCGCCGTCCCGATCCAGCGATAGCTGGAAAGCGCTAGCCGTGCACGAAGGCTGCTCATGAATACGCGCCCTCGCCCATGTGCCACCTGACACGGATGTCATGCACAGTCCGGGGGCAGGCACGCCGTGCGCGTCCGAATGACATCGACATCAATCATTTTCCGGATCGAGCAGCCGATGCATATGAACGATGAAATAACGCATATGGGCGTTGTCGACCGTCATCTGCGCCTTGGCCTTCCAAGCGGCATGAGCGCTGTCGTAGTCGGGAAAGATGCCGACGATGTCGAGCTTGTCCAAATCCCGGAAGTGGACGTCGGTAAGCGTCGTCAGCTCGCCACCGAAGACGAGATGCAAACGTTGCTTTTTCGCGGATTCTTGAGCCATCGTAATTCCATTTATTCTTGAAGGGTGTTGATTGCGGCATTCGCCTCCAAAGGTCAATGGGGCTCCAACGGGCGGGAGGCGGCAAGCAAAGCCGGCAGCGCCTGCCTCGAACCCGCGCCAAGAATGCCGTGCGTGACAATGGGGCGATTGTAGGACAGAGGCAGGCCGTCCAGCCCGCAAAGCGCACCGCCTGCCCGCGCAAGAATGAGGTCGGCAGCGGCAAGATCCCAGTCATGCGAGTTCTTCTTGACGATGGTTCCGTCGATCCGTCCGTCCGCGATCATCGCCAGCCGGTAGGCAAGCGATGGCACATGCTGAACGCGCACAATTTCTTCGCGGTAGGGCGAAGCCAGCTTGCCGACCAGATCCTCCGCCATCGCAACCTTCAGCGTCTCCTCGCGCTCGGGCACGCGCACGGCGATCGCGGTTCCGTTCTTCAGCGCCTCGCCGTCGCGGATGGCCTGAAATACCTCGCCGAGCGCCGGCGCATAAAGCGCGGCCGCAACTGGCTGGCCCCGATGGACGACGGCGACGCTCACACACCAAAGTTCACGGCCAGCGATGAAGGCACGCGTTCCATCGATCGGATCGACCACGAACACGCTCTCCCGGGAAAGGCGGCTCTCGTCATCATCGGTCTCCTCGGAAAGCCAGCCATAATCGGGTCGGGCACCCAGCAACCTTCCCTTGAGGATGTCGTTGGCGGCGAGGTCCGCCTCGCTCACCGGCGAGCGGCCCTCGTTCTTCCAGCGCACGTCAAAGGTCTTGCGAAAATATCCGAGCGCGGTGTCGCCTGCGGCGATCGCCGCAGCGAGGATCAGCTCAAGGTCCTCGCTCCAGGCAGGCGTGAGCGGTCGGGCTGTTTCTGACATTCAACTCCATACGCGCAAGACCTTCCCGCGCGCCTCAATGTTGGCGGAACACCCCGCCACAGCTCCGCGCGTCTCATCAGACGCGCAAAAAACGCTGTAGCACTTTGAATTGCTGCCTGTCTTTGTCCTCAAATCGGGGTCGATTTAAGGAGGCATGCAGTAGCGATCAGGTTCCGGCGAGCGTCATGCCTTCGATGGCAAGGGTCGGCGCAGCAATGCCGAATTTCCTGTCGATATCATCGGCAGGCGTCAAAGCCATGAACATCTGCTTGAGATTGGAAGCAATCGTTACCTCGGATACGGGAAAGGTGATCTCGCCATTCTCGATCCAGAAACCGGAAGCGCCGCGGCTATATTCGCCCGTCACCATGTTGACGCCCTGGCCGATGAGCTCGGTGACGTAGAAACCCGTCCCGACGCTCTTTATCAGGTCGTCGCGCGAGATCGTTCCGGGCTCCAGGGCGAGATTGGTCGAGGCGGGATTAACCGTCGGGCCGCCGCGAACGCCGCGTCCATTGGTTTCGAGCCCCAACTCCATGGCCGCTGAGGTCGACAGGAACCAATGCCGCAGCACACCGTCCTCGACCATCGACAGTTTCGATCCGCTCACCCCCTCGCCATCGAAGGGGCGCGACGAGGCGCCGCGGACGATCAGCGGATCATCGGTCACTTCGATGCCGGCCTTCATGATCTGCTTGCCCATCATGTCGCGCAGGAAGCTCGTCTTGCGCGCCACCGATGCGCCGTTGATCGCACCCGCCAGATGACCGACGAAACCGCGCGCAATGCGCGGGTCGAAAACGACAGTGACGTTCTTTGCGGTCGGAACCTGGCGCGGGTTGAGGCGCGCGACCGCCCGTTCGCCAGCGACGCGGCCAATGTCCTCGGCCGTTCGCAAATCATCGAAATAGAGGCGGCTGTCGAAATCGTAGTCGCGTTCCATCTTCGTGCCCTCGCCGGCAATGGCGCTGACGGAGCGGCCGAAGCGAGTTGCCATGTAGGAGCCCGAGAAGCCATGCGAGGTAGCCAGAACGAGTCCGCCCATGCCGGCCGAAGCACCGGCACCGCTTGAGTTGGTGACGCCGAAGACGGCAAGGGCCGCCTCCTCGGCGGCAAGTGCAGCCTCGGTCAAGGCTTCGGTCGATACCTCGCTGCCATCGAAGAGATCGAGGTCCGGGTAGGATGTCGCAAGCCGGCCGGAGTCAGCAAGGGATGCGTATGGGTCCTCGGGCGAGGCCTTGGCCATAGCGACCGCACGCTCGGCAAGCACCTTTAAATCGAAGCCGGGATTTGCCGAGACACTTGCGACCCGGCGCCCGACGAAGACTCTCAGCGAAAAGTCATCGCTTTCGGAGGCTTCCGTCGCTTCGACCTTGCCGAGCCGCACAGAAACCGAGCGGGAGCGGCCCCGTACGACCACCGCATCCGCAGAGTCCGCGCCGGCCCGGCGCGCGAGTTCAACGAGCTCGGCGGCTTGCTTCTCCAAAGCAGCGGAATCGATCATCTCAGACATGATTTGGCCTTTCATTCCTGCCCCATTTATTGTGCACTGAACCATGCATCAAGGGTATCTTCGTGATTCCCCGCCCCAGCATCCAAATGATATCCGGCAAAAGCCCTGCATGCAGGGCCCGCAGCAGCCGTGACAGCGAGAGCATCGAGCATGCAGACGACATCGTTTCTCTATACCCAGGCGCTCATGCTGCTCGGCGGCGCCGTGCTCGCGGCACCGCTCTTCAAGCGCCTGGGGCTCGGCACGATACTCGGCTATCTCGCAGCCGGCATCCTGATCGGCCCGGTCGCGCAACGGATTACCGAGGGAGAGGAGATCCTGCACGTTTCGGAACTCGGGGTCGTGTTCCTGCTCTTCATCATCGGTTTGGAATTGAAGCCTTCGCGCCTGTGGCAGATGCGGCGCGACATCTTCGGACTGGGTGCTGCGCAGGTTGTCCTGACCGGCCTCGCTCTCTCCTCCCTGATCGCATTCGCCGGCCTTCTCGAATGGAGGGGAAGCATCATTGCCGGTTTCGGGCTTGCGCTCTCGTCGACGGCCTTCGCAATGCAGATCCTCGACGAGAGTAACGATACCAATACGCGCTACGGCCAGCGCGCCTTCTCCATCCTGCTCCTGCAGGATCTGGCGATCGTTCCGCTGCTCGCCCTCATCCCCTTGCTGGCAGCGCAAGCTCCGGAAGACGCGACGACGCCATTTCAGGACTTCGCGATTGCGGTCAGCGCCATCGCCATTCTCTTCTTTGCGGGCCGTTATCTGCTCAATCCGCTCTTCCAGGTGATCGCCCGCACCGGAGCGCGCGATGTCATGATCGCGGCCGCCCTTCTCGTCGTCATGGGCGCGGCGACATTGATGCAGCTTGCCGGTCTTTCGATGGCGATGGGTGCCTTTCTCGCCGGCGTGCTCCTGGCGGAATCGTCCTATCGCCATGAACTCGAAGCCGACATCGAACCCTTTCGCGGTATCCTCCAGGCGCTGTTCTTCATGGCCGTCGGCCTGTCTCTGGAACTCGGCGTCATCGTCGAAAACTATCTCCTGATCATCGTTGCAGTGCCGTTGCTGATGCTGGTGAAGAGCCTCGTGCTCTATTGGCTTTGCCGCATCACCGGCTCCCGCCACAACGACGCGCTGCGCATCGGCCTTCTTCTGCCCCAGGGCGGCGAATTCGGCTTCGTGCTTTTCACCGCGGCGGCCGCTGCGGGGGTCTTTTCACAGGGAACCTCGTCGCTGCTCGTCGCCATCGTAACGCTCTCGATGGCGCTCACCCCCGTCGCGGCGATGCTCTCCAAGCGTTTGATGCACGAGCAGGACGAGTTGGCCGATGAGATCGAGGAGGACTTCGAGGGTGCCGGCGCCGACGTGCTGATGATCGGCTTTTCCCGTTTCGCCCAGATTGCCTCACAGATCCTGCTCGCCGGCGGCCGCGACGTGACCATTATCGATCACTCCGCCGCGCGCGTGCGCCAGGCCGCAACCTTCGGCTTCCGCATCTATTTCGGCGACGGTACCCGGCTCGACGTGCTGAGAGCCGCAGGCATCGAGCGCGCGAAGCTCGTTGCGGTCTGCACGCAGAAGAAGGAAACCACGGACAGGATCATCAGCCTTGTCCAGGCCGAGTACCCGAACGCCCGCATCTTCGCCCGCTCCTACGACCGGCTGCACACACTGGAACTGCGTGCCAGGGGCGTCGATTACGAACTGCGCGAGACCTTCGAATCCGGCCTGCTCTTCGGTCGCAAGACGCTGGAAGCACTGGGCGTTGGCGACGACGAAGCAATCGCCATCATGGACGACATCCGCCGTCGCGACGAAGCGCGCCTCGTTCTGCAAGAAGCCGAGGGCATCTCCGCGGGCCGCGACATGCTGCACTCGCGGCCGGTGAGGCCCGAGCCGTTGGTCAAGCCGAAGCGCGAAGTCAATCACTCCGCCGACACCGAGGAGCGGATCCTGCCGAGCCTTCCGGCCGAGGACCCGCCGCAGAAGGACGAGACGCTGGCGCAGACCGACTGACAGGGGCCTCGCCCCTCAGCCGATCTCCTTCCAGCTCTCGATCCGCTCGGAAAGCGCACGCTTGAATTGCTCCTTGGTACTTGCCGTCGCGGCCAGGACCTCGTGGGCGCGCAGGAAATCGAGAACCCGGAAGCGCCCGACATCGGGACGCATCAATATGTCGGGCGCGCCGTCTTTCATTTTCATCGCAATGATGGATTGCATCATCAATTGGCTCGTGCCGAACAGGCTGTCGATCCGGCTCGGTATCGTTCGCCCGTCGCCATCCGGACCACCGACGACATCGATAGCGACCAGAATATTCGCCAGGCCGCGTAAGTGATCGAATGGGATCGGATTGTAGATGCCGCCGTCGATCATGACTCGGCCATCGATCTTCACCGGCATGAATACGGCCGGCAGGGCAGCGGAGGCGGCAAGCGCCTTACGCAGGTCACCGCTTTCACAAACGCGTTCTGTTTGACCGTAGTAGTCCGTCGCCGTGACCTTCAGCGGGATCAACAGATCGGAAAAGCGGCTGGGAATCGCTTCGGGCAGAAAGGCGTTCAGGACGCGCTCAATGTTGAACCGGCCGAAATGGAGCCCGTTCGACACCGCCTCGGAAAGGGTCGTCGGCCTCAGTCGCCACAGCCGGTTGAGCACTTCGCCGCGATGGCCGACGGTCGACAGCACATGGTGCCGGATCTCCTCCCCGCGCATCCCGGCCGCCATGCCGGCGCCCATGAGCGCACCGATCGACGAGCCAGCGATCGCCACGGGCCGGATGCCCATCTCGTCGAGGGCCTCGATGATGTGGATATGTGCAAGTCCCCGCGCGCCTCCGCCTCCGAGCGCCAAGGCAACCGAGGGGCTCTGCCCCGCGGTCGGTTGCACGACTTCAGACAAGGTATCCTTCCGCATCACGCTCGTCTCCGCTCATCCGACGGGCACCCGATCGGCCGCTTTAGCACGTCGAACTGCTACACGATTTTGTCCTTAAATCGATTCCGATTTAAGGGAATCATGCAGTAGTCACTCGCCGCGGAATCGGTAGAAATGCATCCGCGTGTCGCCAAAAACGCGCACATCAAGCAGCTCGAACTCTGCCGGCAGCCGCGGCTCAATGTCGGCCCGTTCCTCGAGAATTGCCAGAGCGCCGGGGACGAGCCACTTGCCCGCAGCGGCCGCCGCAAGTGCACGCTCGCCGAGCCCCTTGGCATAGGGCGGATCTGCAAAAACCAGATGAAACGGCTCCATCGTCCCGACCGGCCCAAGATCGGTGGCGTCGCGACGGAAAATCTTGGCGCGCCCCTGAAGTCCGAGCGTCTCGATATTCACCCGGAGCAGCCCCCTGCCCTCGACACCCTGCTCGACGAAGAGCGCCTGCCGACAGCCGCGCGACAAGGCCTCGAGGCCGACCGCACCGGTACCAGCAAAGAGATCGAGCACGCGGGTGCCGTCGAGCGCTTCCGGATAGGCGTGGCTCAAGATATTGAACAGGCTTTCACGCGTCCGATCGGTCGTCGGACGGATATCGTTGGACTTGGGCGTGGCCAGGACGCGGCCGCGAAACTCTCCCCCGACGATCCGCAAGGCCGATTACTTCCCCTTGCCCCGGGGCTTGCCGCCGCCGGGGCGGCCGCCCGGCTTGCCACCGCCCGGCTTGCCGCCGCGGGGGCCGCCGGAGCGCTGGCCTGGCGATTTCCCTTGACTGGGCTTGCCGGCCGGCTTTCCGCGCGGGCGGTCGCCGGAAGGGCGGTTGCCGCCCTCACGACCTTGAGGCCGATCGCCTTCGCTGCGGTTTGTGCGCGGCTTTCCGGAGAATGCGCGATTTTCGCCCCCGGCGCGTGCCGGGCGCTCAGCGCGCGTGCGTTCACTGCTTTCGCGCCGCGGCGGGCGATCGCCATGATCCCGCGATTTCCGTTCTGCTGGGTCAGGCCGGCGTCGGCCGAAGCCACCTTCGCGCGCGTCGTCCTTGCGGCGCACAGGTTCGCTGGCGCTGATCCAGTCTCCATCTTCATCGCCGCGCTTGACGACCGACCGCGGAGCGCGCTCCGGGCGGACAGCGCCCTTGGCTGCTGCGCCTTTGCGGTCGGGATCGAACTTTCCCGATGTCTTCGTCGCCAGGCCATCCTTGGTGCGGCCATAGCGTTTCGTCTTCGGTGCGCCTTCCGGACGCTCGCGGCGCACGGGAGTCGCCGCTTGATCATCCGCCGACTTCGGCTTCTTTTCGGCTATCGGGCGTGCGCCCGGCGCCATCCAGACGTTGGCGGTGCGGCTGCGCTTTGCCGGCACCCGAGCCGGGCGGTCGGCAGGTCGGCCGCCGGAACGCTCGCCACGATCGCGCGAACGGCCTTCGTCGCGCCGCGTGTCGAGGCGTGCAAGCGCACGCTCGCGCTTGTCCTCCGGCTTTTCGCGCCGCCCGGCGCGCTCCGCCTTGCCGGCATCCTCGGCAACCTCGTCACGATCACCCCTCTCGGCCGCCGGCTGATCATTGTAGAGAGGCGCGTCGAAATTCGCCTTCGCGTCCTCGATCAGGCGAGGGCCGAGCTGGTCCCGCAGCGTGCGACCACGAATTTCCTGAACTTGGCCTTCCGGCAGGTCGCCCAACTGGAAGGGACCATAGGAGATGCGGATCAGTCGGTTCACATCAAGACCAAGCGCGCCGAGCACGTTCTTGATCTCGCGGTTCTTGCCTTCGCGCAGACCCATGGTGATCCAGACGTTCGATCCCTGAACCCGGTCGAGCGTCGCCTCGATGGCTCCGTAGAGGACACCGTCGACGGCGATGCCGTCCTTCAGCCGATCGAGCGCTTCCTGATCGATCTCGCCGTGAGCGCGCACGCGATATCGACGCAGCCAGCCGGTGGACGGCAGCTCGAGCACGCGAGCGAGCCCCCCGTCATTGGTCAAGAGCAGCAGGCCTTCGGTGTTGATGTCGAGGCGGCCGATCGAAAGCACGCGCGGCAGCCCCTCCGGAAGGTTCTCGAAAACCGTCGGCCGGCCTTCCGGATCGGCGTTGGTCGTCACCAGCCCAGCGGGCTTGTGATAAAGCCAGAGGCGCGTACGTTCGATGCCGCGGATCGGGTGACCGTCGACCTCGATGCTGTCGGCAAGCGTTGCGTTGACGACAGGCGTGTCGAGCACGACGCCGTTGAGCTTGACGCGCCCTTCCATGATCATCCGCTCGACATCGCGGCGGGAGGCAACGCCGGCGCGCGAGAGGATCTTCGAGATGCGCTGCGGCTCATCCGCACCGGGCGCGCTTGCAGCCGGCCGAATGTTGGCGGACGGGGTGGCGCCCGTCTTCTTCTCACCGGAACGAGGTTTCTTTTCCCGGCCGTTGGTCTTGCCGCCGGGCCGCGTGGACTTGTCTTTGGATGTCATTTGTGTTGCCTGCCTTTTGCGGCTGTCCTATCAGGTCAAGCGCCGTGGGTTAAGAGAAATTATTGATCGAGCGATGACGGATACGACACGCTTCATGGATGCGGCCCTCAAGGAGGCCCGGCAAGCGGCAGCACGCGGGGAAGTGCCGATCGGCGCTGTCGTCGTGCTCGACGGCAAGATCGTCGCCGCTGCCGGAAACCGCACGCGCGAACTGAACGACGTCACCGCCCATGCCGAGATCGAGGCGATCCGGAAGGCCGCCGCGATTGTAGGCGGCGAACGGCTGACCGGTGCGGATCTCTACGTCACGCTGGAACCTTGCACCATGTGCGCCGCGGCGATCTCCTTCGCCCGAATACGCCGCCTCTATTACGGTGCGGAAGATCCGAAGGGCGGCGCGGTGGATAGCGGCGTCAGGTTCTATGCATCGCCCACCTGCCACCATGTTCCGGATGTCTATTCCGGCCTTTCCGAGCGGGAAGCCGCCGATATCCTTCGCGATTTCTTTGCCGGCAAGCGCTGAACGGTCGAGCGGTTAACTGTCGGCAAGGGCCTTGAGCGCCGCCCCCGCAAGCCGGTAGCGCTTCCATTCCGCCATGGGCTCCGCGCCGACTGCCTCATAAACCCGGATGGCCGGCTCGTTCCAATCGAGCACGCTCCATTCGAAGCGGCCGCAACCTTGCGCAAGGGCGATGCGCGCAAGATGTTTCAGAAGCAGCTTGCCGGCACCCGAACCGCGGTATTCAGGTGTGACATAGAGGTCTTCGAGATAAAGACCCTTGCGCGCTTGCCAGGTGGAAAAGCTATAGAACCAGATGGCGAAGCCGGCAGGCACGCCGTCGATCTCGCAAATCACCGCGTGGGCGACGGCGTTCGGACCGAAGAGCGAAGATTGCAAGAGCTCGATGGTCGCTTCGACCTCATGCCCCGCCTTTTCGTAGATCGCGAGCTCCGTGATGAAGCGCAGAATCGTCTCCGCGTCTTCCGGGACGGCGTTGCGAATGCTGGGCTTCATGGCTTAGAACGGCCAGTACCACTTGGTGCCGGAATTGGCGATCTGCGCCTCCTTCTTGCGGCGGCGTTCCTTCACCTTTTCCGGCTCGCCGAGATCCGTTTCGGCACCTTCCGGGAGACGACGATATTCGATCGGCGGATCGCTCAGGAAGCGACGCTTGTCCGAATACGCGCCCTGCTCGATCTTGCGGGCCTCGCGATAGGCCTCCTGCTGCTCCTTGGCCGAAAGGCGGCGGCCATTGGCGCTCGCCTTCGCCAGAGGCGAGACATAGTTGGGATCGTTCTTGTTGGCGTCCGCCTCGTCACGCAGGCGCTCACGGACCTCCTCCGGCGACTCGACCCACTGCGGGTTCGTTTCGCGGTTCGCCATTGACTGCTGCGGCTCGATCAGAGCTGTCTGCTGTCCCTGCGGCGGCAGCACGAGCGCCGGGCGGGGTTGATATTTGACCGGATCGCGCTTCGGCGGGGCAAGGCTCACGGCGCTGCCGAGGTCGTCAAGCAGTTGTTCGCCTGCCGACTTGTCCGTACCGTAGGTTGGACCACCGATGCAGCCCGAAAGCACCAAACCGCCCGCCACGATGGCGGCAATGCTGGCGACAACTCGCAACTCTCGCGTCATTTCCATGAATTTCCTTCCAGCCAGCCGCACCCCACATGCCGCGGCCACTCAGCGCCCCTTGGCCGAAAAATCCGCCAAATTTCGGGCAGGTTGTACCGGATGAACGCGACAAGCGCAATTCACCCGGCCAAACGGTGCGTCAAGGCTTGAATCCAAGCTCCCTCAGAGCCGAAGCATCGCGGGCGGAAACGTCCGGATAGAGCGGGTCGGAACCGACATCCGTGGTGATTCGCCAGGAACGAGCGCATTTCTGCCCCTCGGCCAGCCTCGGCACGACACTGACCTTGGCGACGTCCGGCAACGCGAAGGCATCGGCCGGTCCCTCGGAGCCGACGACCTCGATCGCCGATGTGATGCAGATCTCGGCAAAGTCCTGGCCTTCGAGCGCCTGGCGCAAATCCGCATCCGCAACATGGACGACGGGCGCCGCTTCCAGCGACGAGCCGATGCGCTTTTCCTTGCGCTCGATTTCGAGTGCACCGGTCACGACCTTGCGGACTTCGCGGATCTTGCGCCACTTCTCGGCGAGCGCGTCGTTACGCCACTCCGCCGGCACGGTCGGGAACTGCTCCAGATGCACCGAGACGGCTTCCGGGTTGCGGGAGAGCCAGGCTTCCTCGGTGGTGAAAGGCAGCATCGGAGCGAGCCAGGTAACCAGACAATCGAAAATCGTTCGGATGACGTGCAGCGCGGCGCGGCGACGGATCGAGGACGGTGCGTCGCAGTAGAGCGCGTCCTTGCGGATATCGAAGTAGAACGCCGACAGCTCGACATTCGAGAAATCGATAAGCGCACGGGCGATCCGCTTGAAGTCGAAGGCGTCGTAGCCGTCGCGCACCAGCCGGTCCAATTCGGCCAAACGGTGCAACATCAACTGTTCGAGTTCCGGCATGTCGGAAAGCGCGATCACCTCGCCCTTGTCATGAGCGAGCGTGCCGAGCATCCAGCGGATCGTGTTCCTGAGCTTGCGGTAGGCGTCGATGTTGGTCTGGATGATCGTCTTGCCGAGACGCTGATCCTCCCAATAGTCCGTCGTCATTACCCAGAGGCGCAGGATGTCGGCGCCGGCATCCTTCATCACCTCCTGCGGGGTGACGGTGTTGCCCTTCGACTTCGACATCTTCTCGCCCTTCTCATCCATGGTGAAGCCATGGGTGACAACGGCGTTGTACGGCGCGCGGCCGCGCGTCGCGCAGCTTTCGAGCAGCGACGAGTGGAACCAGCCGCGGTGCTGATCCGAGCCCTCGAGATAAACGTCGGCCGGCCACTTCAGGTCGGGGCGATCCTCCAGCGTGAAGGTATGGGTCGAACCGGAATCGAACCAGACGTCGAGAATGTCCATGACCTGATGCCACTTGGCATGGTCATGGTCGTTGCCGAGGAAACGCTCCTTGGCGCCTTCGGCGAACCAGGCGTCGGCGCCCTCCTTCTCGAAGGCTTCGAGGATCCGGGCGTTGACGGCGTCATCGATGAGGATTTCGCCCTGATCGTCGGCGAAGATCGCGATCGGCACGCCCCAGGCACGCTGGCGCGAAAGCACCCAGTCCGGCCGCTGCTCGATCATCGCACGCAGGCGGTTCTGGCCGGCGCCGGGCACGAAGCGCGTGCCGTCGATCGCCTTCAGGGCGCGCGAACGCAGGGTCGTGCCGTCGCCGAAGTCCTTGTCCATGTAGACAAACCATTGCGGCGTGTTGCGGAAGATGACCGGCTTCTTCGACCGCCAGGAATGGGGATAGGAGTGCTTCAAGCGGCCACGAGCAAATAGCGTGTGGCGGGCGATCAGCGCCTTGATGACGCGATCATTGGCGTCGCCCTTCTTGCCCTTGTCGTCGATGACGCGACCGGCTCCACCTTCCGCATCCGGACCGAAGCCGGGCGCATCGGCGGTGAAATAGCCGGCATCGTCGACCGTGAACGGGATCGCCGAGGAGATGCCGCGCGCTTCGAGTGCGCGGGCGCTGTCCATCCAGGCGTCAAAGTCTTCGCGGCCGTGACCGGGGGCCGTGTGAACAAAGCCCGTGCCGGCATCATCCGTCACGTGATCGCCGTCAAGCAGCGGCACGTGGAAGGCATAGCCGCCGCCGAGACCGTGGAGCGGATGGGCGCACGTGATCGCCGCAAGCTCGTCCGCTTCGACGTCGCGGACGAAGCTGAACGTCACCTTCGCCTTGGCAGCCGACTCTTCGGCAAGGCGCTTGGCAAAGATCAGCTTTTCGCCGGGCTGCGGACCATAGTCGTTTTCGGCGGTCGCGACCTCATAGAGGCCATAAGCGTAACGGGACGAATAGGCGATCGCGCGGTTGCCGGGGATCGTCCAGGGCGTCGTCGTCCAGATCACGACGAAAGCGCCTGCGAGTGCGTCCGGGCCCTCGGTGATCGGGAATTTTACCCAGATCATGTCGCTCTCGACATCGGCATACTCGACCTCGGCCTCGGCGAGCGCCGTGCGCTCGACCACCGACCACATGACCGGCTTCGAACCACGATAGAGCTGACCGGCCTTGGCGATCTTCATCAATTCGCCGGCGATGCGGGCTTCCGCATGGAAGTTCATCGTCGTGTAGGGCCGCTCGAAATCACCCTCGATGCCAAGGCGCTTGAACTCCTCGGTCTGGACCTCGATCCAGCCGCCGGCGAAGTCACGGCACTCCTTGCGGAACTCGTTGACCGGAACCTCGTCCTTGTTCTTGCCCTTCTCGCGGTACTTTTCCTCGATCTTCCACTCGATCGGCAGGCCGTGGCAGTCCCAGCCGGGAACGTAGTTGGCGTCGAAGCCACGCATCTGGAACGATCGGTTGATCACGTCCTTGAGGATCTTGTTCAGCGCATGGCCGATATGGATGTTGCCGTTGGCGTAGGGCGGACCGTCGTGCAGCACGAACTTCTCGCGGCCGGCAGCCGACGCCCGGAGCTTCTTGTAGAGGCCCATCTTCTGCCAGCGGGCAACCGTCTCCGGTTCCTTCTGCGGCAGACCGGCGCGCATCGGAAACTCCGTCTGCGGCAGATAGAGGGTAGAAGAATAATCGATCTTTTCAGCGGTTTCTGTCATGGTCTTTGCGTTCGTCTTTTCCGCGCGGGTATCGTCACGCATGCGGAACGGGTCTCTGTCTCGAAGATGACTTTGGGGGGCGTGGAAACGCCGAAATCCCGGACCCGCCGGCGGTCTAGCGCGCGCGGAGGGCCGGGCCAATAATTCGCTGATCGACGATCAATCGACGGTGCCGGGTCATAGTGGCCGGTTCTTTAAGGCGTTTTCAGCCTTTTGAAAAGGTCCGCCAACGTCGCATGGCCGAATTCTTTGGCTGCGAAAGGCCGGGCGCCTCCCGGCAGAGCTCAGGCGAAATTGAGTCTCCGGTCGATCTCGCTCAGGGGCTGGACGCCGGAAAGGAGCTGGCGCGCCTCCTCCTCGTCGCGCTTGATCTGCGCCATCAGCGGCTCCAATCCATCGAACTTGAGCTCATCGCGGAGATGGCCGAAGAAGGAGACACTGCAGACTTCGCCGTAAAGCTCACCGGAGTAGTCGAAGACGAAAGTCTCCAGCAGCGGCTCGCCATCGCTGTCGACGGTCGGGCGACGGCCGTAGCTTGCGACGCCGTCGTAAAGAGAGCCATCGGCGCGGCGGAACCGCACGGCGTAGATGCCGTTCTTGAGTTCCGCTTCGGGCGGCAGCCTCATATTGGCGGTCGGAAAGCCGAGCGAGCGTCCAAGCTTCTTGCCGCCGATCACTTCCGCCTCGACCGTGTGACGGTAACCGAGCAGTCCTGCCGCGTGCGCAACATCCCCTTCGGCGAGCAGGGAACGGATGAAGCTCGACGAGATCACCGAAGCGTTTTCATCGCGGAAGGCATCGACGAGCGTGACGCCAAAACCCTCCCGCTCGCCGGCCGCCATCAGGAATGCCGGGCCGCCTTCGCGCCCTTTGCCGAAATGGAAGTCGAAGCCGGTGACCACGTGGGATGCATGCAGCCATTCGCGCAGGATGCGATGGATGAAATCGGACGCGGAAAGCTGAGAGAAGGTCCGGTCGAAGGGGTATTCGATGACGGCGCCGAAGCCCATGCCTTCGAGGATGCGGGCCTTGAGCGGGGCGGGCGTCAGGCGGAAGACCGGCGTGTCCGGCCTGAAGACGGTGCGTGGATGCGGCTCGAAGGTCAGGACGAGCGCGGGAACGCTGCGTTTCGCCGCTTCGTCCAGCGCCCGGTTCAACACCGACTGATGTCCGCGGTGAACGCCATCGAAATTGCCGATCGCGATGACGCCGCCGCGCAGGCGCTCCGGAAGCGGATCACGGGTTTCGTTGCGATGAAAAACCGTCATGTCCGTCTTCCCGTCAGCCAAGCCGCGGCATCCACCACTTCGGCGCGGCCCCTTCCCTTTTCAGGAAGGCGGCAAGTTTCGCCTCGTCGGTGCGGCTTTCATGCATGTATTCCTGGGCATGAATTCCGGCGCTGATATAGAGCAGGTCGAAGCCCGCGTCCTGCGCCCCCTTGACGTCGGTCGGCATGCCGTCACCGATCGCGATGACGCGGGAGAGATCGAACGCACCGCGCACGGCCTTTGCCTCAGTCAGGGCGGCGCGGTAGATCGCGATGTAGGGCTTGCCGGCAATGCGCGCCTCGCCGCCCAGATCCTCATAGAGCTTGGCGATCGCACCGGCACAGGGGATCAGCCGATGCCCGCGCTCCACGACGAGGTCGGGATTGGCGCAGATGAACGGGATCTTGCGCTTGGCGAGTCCCGTCAATGTCGCGCGATAGTGTTCGGGCGTTTCGGTCTCATCGTCATAAAAGCCGGCGCAGACGATCGTCTCCGCGTCCTCCGCCGAAACGATCTCGGTACCTAGACCTTCGAGCAGAGGCAGGTCGCGCTCGGCTCCGATAAAGAAGATGCGTTTCGCGGCTTGCGAGATCAACGCCCGCGTGACGTCCCCTGATGTAACGATGCGATCGTAGGCTTCGTCGGGAACGCCAAGGCCGCGGATCTGCACCACGACGCCGGGATGCGGCCGCGGCGAATTGGTAATGAGGACGACAGTCAGGCCTTTTGCGCGCGCCTCTGCGAGAGCCTCGCAAGCCGAAGCGAAGGCCTGGACGCCATTGTGGAGCACGCCCCAGACATCGCAGAGCACCACGTCGTACCGGCTGGTGATTTCCCGAAAACTGTTGATCCTTACGGCCATATCGGCTTCCCGCAAACTCGGCTTCTCGGCTCACATCGCAAGGAAGGGCAAAGAATACAAGTCTCGCGTTCAGAAAAACGCGGCGCTTCCCAAGAATTCAGACGCACAATGCAGCCAGCGATCTCAGAAAAACCTGAGGAGCGCGTCGGCGGCGAATTCGTCGTCATTGCACACGTCGAAGATTACCCGGGCCGTCGCGATACCCGTTTGTCTGGGGAAATGGAATTGAACGAGGCCACCGTTGACGTCTTTGCATGGTTGCCATTGGATGCGGATTTTGGCGCGATGCCTCGCGTGGGCCGTCCCTCTCCCCATGCAATTGAACAACAAAGGGCTCGCGGCCCATCAACGATCACAACCGGCAAAAATTCTCTCGACCGATCCTTGACTCGTTCAGCGCACGGTCCTATTTCGGCGACGCTAGCACTCGTGAGATATGAGTGCTAACACTCATCCACCGGGTCGATGAACGATCCGCAATGTCATTTGATCGAGGGATTAGACAATGGCAAGCACCAACTTCCGTCCGCTGCACGACCGCGTTGTCGTCCGCCGCGTCGAGTCTGAGGAAAAGACCAAGGGCGGCATCATCATTCCGGACACCGCAAAGGAAAAGCCGCAAGAAGGCGAAATCGTGGCTGTCGGTTCGGGCGCCCGTGACGAAAGCGGCAAGGTTGTTCCGCTCGATGTCAAGGCTGGCGACCGCGTCCTGTTCGGCAAGTGGTCCGGCACCGAAGTCAAGATCAACGGCGAAGACCTTCTGATCATGAAGGAAGCCGACATCATGGGCATCATCGGCTGATCGGCCGGCACCCTCCAACTTCCGTAATTTGAAACCGGGCCCGTCCCGGAACTTCGAAACCAGGAGCTTTCAAAAATGGCAGCTAAAGAAGTCAAGTTCGGCCGTACCGCGCGCGAAAAGATGCTGCGCGGCGTCGACATCCTCGCCGATGCAGTCAAGGTAACGCTCGGCCCGAAGGGTCGTAACGTCGTCATCGACAAGTCCTTCGGCGCTCCGCGCATCACCAAGGACGGCGTTTCGGTCGCCAAGGAAATCGAACTCGAAGACAAGTTCGAGAACATGGGCGCCCAGATGGTCCGCGAAGTCGCTTCGAAGACCAACGACATCGCCGGCGACGGCACGACGACCGCGACCGTTCTCGCTCAGGCGATCGTTCGCGAAGGCGCCAAGGCAGTTGCTGCCGGCATGAACCCGATGGACCTGAAGCGCGGCATCGACCTCGCCGTCACCGAAGTCGTCAAGGACCTGCTTGCCAAGGCCAAGAAGATCAACACCTCGGAAGAAGTCGCCCAGGTCGGCACCATCTCCGCAAACGGTGAAAAGCAGATCGGCCTCGACATTGCAGAAGCAATGCAGAAGGTCGGCAACGAAGGCGTCATCACGGTTGAAGAAGCCAAGACCGCTGAAACCGAACTCGAAGTCGTCGAAGGCATGCAGTTCGACCGCGGCTACCTGTCGCCCTACTTCGTCACCAACCCGGAAAAAATGGTCGCGGACCTCGAAGACGCTTTCGTTCTCCTGCACGAGAAGAAGCTCTCGAACCTCCAGGCCATGCTCCCGGTTCTCGAATCCGTCGTCCAGACCGGCAAGCCGCTGCTCATCATCGCTGAAGACGTCGAAGGCGAAGCGCTCGCAACGCTCGTCGTCAACAAGCTGCGCGGTGGCCTGAAGATCGCTGCTGTCAAGGCTCCGGGCTTCGGCGACCGCCGCAAGGCCATGCTCGAAGACATCGCGATCCTGACGGGCGGCACGGTGATCTCCGAAGACCTCGGTATCAAGCTTGAAAACGTCACGCTCGACATGCTCGGCCGTGCGAAGAAGGTTTCGATCTCCAAGGAAAACACGACGATCGTCGATGGTGCCGGCCAGAAGTCGGATATCGAAGGCCGCGTTGCCCAGATCAAGGCCCAGATCGAAGAAACCACTTCGGATTACGATCGCGAGAAGCTGCAGGAGCGCCTGGCAAAGCTCGCTGGCGGTGTTGCCGTTATCCGCGTCGGCGGTGCGACGGAAGTCGAAGTGAAGGAAAAGAAGGACCGCATCGACGACGCTCTCAACGCGACGCGCGCTGCCGTTCAGGAAGGTATCGTACCGGGCGGCGGCGTCGCCCTGCTGCGCTCTTCCGTCAAGATCACCGTCAAGGGTGAAAACGACGACCAGGAAGCCGGCATCAACATCGTTCGCCGCGCTCTGCAGGCTCCGGCCCGCCAGATCGCTGAAAATGCTGGTGATGAAGCCTCCATCGTTGTCGGCAAGATCCTCGAGAAGAACACCGACGACTTCGGCTACAACGCACAGACCGGTGAATATGGCGACATGATCGCCATGGGTATCATCGACCCGGTCAAGGTCGTTCGCACCGCCCTGCAGGACGCAGCCTCGGTTGCTGGCCTTCTCGTCACCACCGAAGCCATGATTGCCGAGCTGCCGAAGAAGGACGCTCCGGCAATGCCTGGCGGCATGGGCGGAATGGGTGGAATGGACATGATGTGATAAGGCGAAAGCCTTAGCACAGCGATGTTTCCGGTACCGGAACTGAGAGGGCGGCTTCGAGCCGCCCTTTTTGCTTTTCGTCAAACCAAATGATGCATCTCGAACAAGGCACTGCGAAAAAGAAACGGCAGCCCAAAACAGTGCAAAAAACCGTTGAAGTTGTAAAAAAACGAACTATAACAACGCGCCAAGTGAACACCAGATTCACGCGAAGGTGGAGAGCGGCCACGAACTGAACGAGCATCTGCTCGCTTTTGGCTTGTGTACCTGGTCCGAGTAAAGAACATCATCGCCAAAGCTTTTTTGATATTTGCTCGCAACATGGCCGACCTTCTTGCGAAATGATTTCGCTTGACGGGCTGTCTTTCCCGCGTCGAACCAATCGACCAAGAGATCAGCATGGCACGAGTGGCTTGGCCCTCGGATCAACGGCAGCGAGCGGTCCTTTTTCGAATGCGTCTGTCCGGACTTAGATACCGGCTGTTCGCTCTGCATGTTTCCTTAAATCGTTGCCGATTCAAGGATAAAACATCCGGCAATTCAAAGTGCTATAGCGGCCTTGCGCGTCTGATAGGACGCGCCGCGTTGCAGGGCATATCTGGGGCAAGTCGTGTTTAAGATCGCAAGAACAAATTCCCTGTCCTCCGGCATTCACGGCTTGCCACATCAGGAAATACCTGCGCAGTTCTGCGTTTCCGAGGGCTGGTCCGGTGATCTCACCACGGGTCTCTTCGTACTCGGCGACAAGGCCGCAGCGATTCACGGTCTGCGAGAGAACGAGTGCGGATTGCTCAATTTCGTCCGCTGTTACGATCCGGCCGATCGCAATCACGTGCTCGAACTTTTCGAGCAGGCGGCAACGTCTTCCTCGACCTTCTGCTTTTCCACGACGATCATCCTCGAAACCGGGCAAAGGCAGCCGCTCTTCTGCATCGGCGAGTCGTCTGGACTTGAAGAGCGCTATTCCGGCTCGATGCTTGGGGTCTTCTTTTTCCCGCGCTTTCTGATCGAGGGCCCGCAGGCGATGGTGCGGCAATAATCATTCACTGCTTCATTGAAACAGCAGATGGCCTAACTCTCTGAAACTACGCAAGCCTTGGGGTATGCACTTTCCTTCGACCTCCGGCCGGCCGCCGCAGTCGCATCAAGCGACGGCAGCTTGTACTCGCGTGCCCGGGGCTGCGGCGATGGGCGCTGGGCGCCCGAGCAGATAGCCCTGAGCCTCGTCGCAACCCTCCGCTTGAAGGATGTCGAGCTGTTTTTGCGTTTCGACGCCCTCGGCAAGGACCGGCACGGAGAGGCTTTGCCCGAGGGCGAGGATGGCCCGGACGATCGCCTTGGCCTGGGGGCTTCCTTCGACCTCCCACATGAAGCTCTTGTCGAGCTTGATCTTGTCGAAGGGGAACGACCGCAATGTTTCGAGCGACGAGTAACCGGTGCCGAAGTCATCGATGGCGATGGTGACTCCAAGCTCCTTGATCTGGCGGAGCGTCAGCAGCGCGCGCTCCTTGTCGTCGATAATGGTGGACTCGGTGATTTCGAGTTCGAGCCGCTTCGGGCTGAGCCCGGTTTCCGCGAGCACCTGCTGGACGAGGCTGACGATGTCACCATTGGCCAACTGCACCGGCGAGATATTGACGGCAATCTTGTGTTGGCCACCCCATCCGGCCGCCTCGCGGCATGCCTCGCGCAGGACCCATTCACCGATCGGCAGGATCGCACCGCATTCTTCGGCCAGCGGGATGAATTCATTCGGCGGGACCATGCCGCGTTCGGGATGATGCCAGCGCAGCAGCACTTCATAGCCGGTGACGTCGCCGGTCATCACCGATTTCTGCACCTGATAGTGAAGCGCCAGCTGGCCCTTCTCGACCGCGTCCCAGAGATCGTTTGCAAGAGCCCGGCGCTTGCGGGCAGCCTCGTCCATCGAGACCTCGTAGAAGCAGACCGCCTGGTTCAATGCCGCCTTGGCGCGATACATGGCGAGATCGGCATTGTTGATCAGCGTGTCGGCGGTTTCGGCGTCCTGCGGATAGATCGCAACGCCCATGCTACCGCCGGATTTCAGCTCGAAATCACCGAAGCGCATTTCCTCGTGCAGGCAATTTTCAATGCGCCGCAGGAAATCATGGAGCTCGGTGAGTTCCTCGAAGCGCTTCACCGCCGCAAACTCGTCGCCGCCGAAACGGGCAACGAACTCGCCCTCCTGAAGTAGCGCCTTCATCCGCTGCGCGATCGTGACCAGCACGAAGTCGCCCGCGGCATGACCATGCAAATCGTTGACTTCCTTGAACTTGTTCAGGTCAAGGCCGATGACGGCCACCTTGCGCGAGAACCAGGCAGCGGCATCGAGCTCCTCCTCGAGGTAGCTGTTGAACTGCAGCCGATTGGGTAGCCCCGTCAGACTGTCGTGTCGGGCGAGGAACGAAATCTGTTCCTCGGAGTCCAGTCGCTCGGTGATGTCCTCATAGGTGGAGACCCAGCCGCCATCCGGCAACATGCGGTGCTTCGTCAGGATGGAACGTCCGTTCGGCAGCTTCTCGACAAGGTCGGCTCCGCCCGTGCCGACAATGTCGATGCGGTGTTTCTGATAAGCCGCATCGGCTCTGGCCTTGGCCACCGCCGGGTCAGGATAGGCGCTGGCAGATGCCCGCTCGAGAATTTCCCGGAAAGTCACGCCCTTGCCGGCCATCGATTCGGAGAGATTGAAGATCTCGAGGCAACGCCTGTTCGAAATCAGCAGGCGGTCGGCCTTGTCGAACAGACATATGCCCTGCGTCATGTTCTCCAGCGCGATGTCGAGATTCTTGCTGACTTCGGCGATACGATCGGCGTTCGCCTTTTCCTTGGAAATGTCCTTGGCAATCTTGATGAAGCCGCCGTGCCGTCCGGCTTCATCGATGATCGGTTCGATCACCACGTGCGCCCAGTAGCGGGTGTCATCTTTGCGATAGCGCCAGCCTTCCGTCTCGTATTTTCCATCGAGAAGGGCGAGACGCAGCGCCTGTTGCGGCAGGTTGGCCTGCCTTTCTTCCGGTGCGTAGAAGCAGGCGAAATTCTTGCCGATGATCTCCGCGGCAGTGTATCCCTTGTTCGCCTCAGCACCGGCATTCCAACTGGTCACGTGGCCATCGATGTCGAGCATGCAGATCGCATAGTCCTTGACGCTCCGGACGAAGCGGGAAAACTCCTTCTCCGACGCGGCCGCCAGGACCTCCGCCTGACGGGCGAAACCGGCCGCAGTCAGAACGATCGACAGCAGGAAGAATGCCGTTCCTGCAATGACGAAGGCCAAGAGATGCGGCTGCAGCATGCCTATGCCCGCCTCAGCCACGGGGCCGGCTTCGATCGTCACGGCGGCCATCGCCGTAAAATGCAGCGTCACGATCCCAAGCGTCATCGCGGACGTCGCAAGCAACTTGGCCCTCAGCGGCTGGTCGCCGCGGGCGACTGCGAAAAGCGCGGCCACATCGAACAGCGATCCGGCAAGGATCGAAGAGACGACGAGCGTCGCGTCCCAGCGAATGAAGCCGGGGACGTCCAGCGCAGCCATGCCGAGAAAATGCATGGAGGCAACGCCGGCGCCAAGCACCAGCCCGCCGAACAGCCAGCCGGCGCGCCCCGCCACATAGGTCGCGATGCCGAGGGCCGATACCGTCAGCACAATTGCCGCCGCCAGCGACAGGATCATGAGGTTCGTCTGATAGCCGACCAAGACACCCGGATCATAGGCAAGCATCGCAATGAAGTGGGTTGCCCATATCCCGAAGCCGCTGGCGATGCCGGCGGCGGCGATCCAGGTCGCCCGTGGCCCACCGACCGCAGCGCGCGCACGCTGAAGCAAGGTGACAGCGCCGAAACTCGACAGGAAGCAAATCAACGCCGCCAGCACGACCATTCGCGGATCGTGTTCCACCACGAGGCATGTCAGGATCTTGAACATAACAGATCGCCCAAATAACCACTGCACGGACGCAGGTCACCTGCTCCGGCTCGCCATCTGTTGACGTTTCGCGGTTTAAAGAAGCGTGAAAACCCGACGAAGAGGGCCATTCCGAAACGGAACGGTGCTTTCTTCGTTAACAGATCGAGAATTCCGGGCGATGTCGCCGGCTAAATGAGCAGTGACTTGAGGTCAGTGTCAGGATCGGCGAGTTTCGCTCGATCCGGTGTTGTTCCGCTTTCGAGCAGCTTCTTTCCCGTCACATAGGCCTTGGCGTCGTTTATGGCATCGACGGCGATGAACTTGCCCTGGCGGAAATACCAGACCGATACGCTGCCTTCGCGCTGGCCCGGACGGACCAGCGTTTCGTCGTGGCCGAGACCGAAGCCGGCGATCTGGAGCTTCACGTCGTACTGGTCCGACCAGAACCAGGGCTTCGGATCGTAGGGCTCGGAGCTGCCGGCGAGGATGGCGGCAATCGCCTCCGCCTGGTCAACGGCGTTCTGAACCGATTCCAGGCGGATCCGCATGCCTTGCCACGGTAGGACCGCACAGTCACCCATGGCAAAGATCGCAGGATCGGAAGTTCGGCCGTAGCTGTCAACGATGATGCCGTTGGAGGTCTCCAAGCCCGCGTCATGCGCCAGAGCATCGTTGGCGCTGACGCCGATGCCGACGATCACCACGTCGACCGGGATCGTTGAGCCGTCCGCCAGTTCAGCGGCCGTCACGCGCCCATTGTCGCCGATCAGGCGGTGGAGGCCCATGCCCTCGCGGATTTCGACGCCGCGGGCGCGATGAATCTCGCGAACGATCGCGGATGTCGCGGCCGAGGCCACCCGTTGCAGGATACGGTCCGCCATTTCGATGACGGTCACCTCCATGCCGCAGGTGCGGGCGACCGCGGCGGCCTCAAGGCCGATATAGCCCCCGCCCACCACCAGTGCACGGCGACCGGGGCGCATCTCCTCGGCGAGCAGATCGGCATCCTTGAAATCCCGCACGACGTAGACGCCGGCAAGATCGCCACCGACCGAGGCCGGCAGCCGCCGCGGCGCCGCCCCGGTCGCGAAGGCAAGCGTCTCGTAACCGAGCACCGATCCGTCGCCCAAACTCACCTGCTTTTGCCCGCGGTCGATGCGTGTGACGGTGGTCGAAAGGCGAATGTCGATGTCGTGCTCCGAATACCAGGCCTCCGGCCGATAGAGCAGCCGGTCGAGCGTCATTTCGCGGAGCAGATATTTCTTGGAAAGGGGTGGCCGCTGGTAGGGAAGGCTTGCCTCAGAAGACACGATCGTCACTGGCCGCTCGTCCTTCAAAGCGCGAAGTTTGGCAACCAACGCGAAGGCGGCCTGACCGCCGCCGATAACAACAAGTCTTCCCGACACCTGCTTCCCCGTCTCTACTGCATGATTCCTCAAATCGGTATCGATGTGAGGATAAAATCATGCCGATTCAAAGCGCTACAGCGATCTTTGCACGCCTCGGAAACGCACGGCGCTGTAGACACTGCTTTAGCAAGCCGTACCCTTTCCGCCCGAGCTTCGTCAACTCGGGCGGAATGGCAGGACCGCCAGGGGATCAGGGCTTGCGCGGGATTTCCATCCCCTTCTGCGCGGCCGGCCGCGCGAGGCCGCGATCGACCCAGGCCATGACATTCGGGAAACTCTCGTATTCGAGCACTTCCGCGCCGCCATAGAATCTGCGCGCGCCCTCGACCCAGGGGTAGGTGGCAATATCGGCGATCGTGTATTCGTCGCCCATCAGCCACTGCCGGCCTCTCAGCCGCGTCTCGAGCACGCCGAGCAGGCGCTTCGATTCATCGCGGTACCGCTCCATCGGATAGGAGTTGTTGGCAACCCTTTCGGCCGCGAACTTGAAGAAATGCCCGAACTGACCGAGCATCGGACCAACACCGCCCATCTGGAACATCACCCAGCAAAGCGTCTCGTAGCGGCCGGCGGCATCCGCCGGGATAAGCTTTCCCGTCTTTTCTGCCAGATAAACCAGGATCGCACCGGATTCGAAAAGACCGATCGGCTTTCCGCCGGGCCCGTTCGGATCGATGATCGCCGGGATGCGGCCGTTCGGGTTGAGCGACAGGAATTCGGGCGACTTCTGTTCGTTGGCATCGAACGCAATGCGATGCGGCTCGTAGGGCAGGCCCAGTTCTTCCAGGGCAATGGAAATCTTCACGCCGTTCGGGGTCGGCAGCGAATAGAGCTGGATGATATCCGGGTTGGTTGCCGGCCAGCGGGTCGTGATCGGGAAAGAGGAAAGATCAGCCATAAGGATGCCTCGAGGTGGGATGGCGAAGGTGGGATGTGCCGCCCCTACATAGGTCGTCGCAATTGCAATTGTCAGCACCCGAGGTGAAATTTCCTGCGTGACACCTGAGGCTCGCCGCGGGCTCTCAGAGCGCGGCGCGGACGGCTGCCACGATCCGGTCAATGACGGGATCGCCCGCATGGGCCGCCTTCCGCGCCCTGACGAGGCAGGCTTCCGACCGCAGGATCACACCGTCCGAAAGGATCTTGAGATGGTTCGCCTTCAGCGTCGAACCGGTCGAGGTGATGTCGACGATGATGTCCGCGGAACCGGAAGCCGGCGCGCCTTCGGTCGCGCCCAGACTTTCGACAATACGATAGAGCTGGATGCCATGGCTTCCGGAGAAAAACTGCTGGGTCAGGCGCCAGTATTTGGTGGCGATTGCCAGCCTGCGGCCGTGACGTGCACGGAAATCGGCGGCGACGTCGCCGAGGTCCGCCATGGTATCGACGTCATACCAGATTTCCGGTACGGCCACGACGACATCGGCATGGCCGAAGCCGAGCCGGGCGCAGAATTCCACACGCGCATCCGCGTCGGCCAAGCCCTCGCGAACGAGGTCTTCACCGGTGACGCCGAAATCGACGGCGCCGCTGCCGATCTCGCGAGAGATTTCCGAGGCCGAAAGAAAGGCAATCTCGACGTCGTCCCAGCCTTCGACCCGGCCCCGGTAGGAACGATCGTTGCCGACCGCGACAATCTTCATTCCGGCCCGCTCGAAGATCGCCGAAGCATCATCCTTCATCCGCCCCTTCGAAGGCAGTGCAATCGTCACCGTCAATTCGCGCCCCCTGCGGCAGAAACCGCCTGCTCGATCCGGTCAAGCCACAGGGAGAAGCCGACTGCCGGAATATGTTCACGGGCGCCCAGAAGCGTCAGCAGGCGGTCGAAGCGTCCACCACCGGCGAGAACGGCCGCCATGCCTTCGACCTCGATCTCGAAGACGAGGCCGGTATAATAGTCGAGCGGACGACCAAAGGCGGCGCGATAGCGGACGAGACTGATGTCGGCGCCCGCCTGAGAAAGTGCAGCGACGCGCGCGTCGAAAAGCGCCAATGCGGCTTCGATCTTCAACCCCGACTTTGCAGCGAAGCGGAAAAGTGCGGCCGGCGCATCGGCGAGCGGCAGGTTCAGCGTCAGGAATTCGCGCATGACGGCGAGCGTGACCTTGTCCAGCCGCGTGTTCGCCAGTTCCATTTTTTCCTTCAGGCGGCGAGCGATGTCGCGCGGCGACCGGCTGGCATTGGTGGAGTAGCCGGTTGCCTCCATGGTCTCGCCGATAAGGGCAACGAGCCGATCCTCGTCCTCCAGCATGCCCATGATCGCAAGCCGCTCGACCTCGTGACCGAAGACACCTGCGGATTTCGGATCGGCGAGTTCCGCCAGAAGTTTCTGCAGCTGCTTCGGCTCGCCGAAGGCATGGATCAGCCGCTTCTGCCAGCCGCCAGGCAGCCCGCAGGCTCCGACAACCGCTTCGAACACCGATTGGTCGCCCAGCGTCACCTTAAGGCGCCGTCCCGGCAACCTGTTCGCAAGAACCTGCATCGCGTTGCTCACGGCCCGCGCGTCCGCCCGCGCGGTGTCCGGCTCGCCGAGATCCTCGATGCCCGCCTGATAGAACTCGCTCGACCCCTCGCGCCGCTGGCGGAACACTTCGCCGAGGTAGGCATAGCGCTGCGGCGTGCCGGTCGCCGTCTCGATATGACGAAGGCAAACGGGGATCGTAAATTCAGGACGAAGGCAAAGGCTCTCGCCCGTCTCGCTCTGGGTCAGGAAAATGCGACGCCGCAGGTCTTCGCCTGCCATGTCGAGAAAGGGTTCGGCCGGCTGGATCACCGGCGTATCGACGCGCAGGGTCTCCATCCGCTCGAAATCGGCAAGCAGGTCGCCAGCAAAGGCGGGGAGGTTGATCAGAGGCATCGCGTTCAGTTCGCCTTCGTTCGGTCCTCAGCCTGCGCCGCCAGCATCTCCCGCACCTTCTCTACCAGATCGCTCTCCGGCACGGAAATCTGGGCAACACGCGCCTCGCGCCAGGTAACATTGTCCTGGATTTCGCCCGAGAGACGCTTGCCTTCGATCAGGTCCTTGACCTGCACGACCCCCGAAGCGCGTTCATCGCCGCCCTGGATGATCGCCAGCGGGGAACCGCGGCGGTCGGCATATTTCAACTGATCGCCGAAATTCTTCTTGTTGCCCTGGTACATCTCGGCCCGGATGCCGGCGTGGCGCAGCTCCTGGACGAAGCGCTGGTAGCGGCCCATGCTCTCGATGTCACGATCCATGACGCAGACGACCACGGGCGCGATCACGTCCTCGGTCCCAAGCTTGCCAAGGTTTTTCAGCGCCGTCATCAGTCGCGATACACCGATCGAGAAGCCGGTTGCCGGCACCGGCTGCCCCATGAAGCGCGAGACGAGGCCATCATAGCGGCCGCCGCCGCCAACGGAGCCGAAGACGACCTTCTCGCCCTTCTCGTTCGTCACCGCAAACTGCAACTCGGCCTCGAAGACGGGGCCGGTATAGTATTCGAGGCCACGCACGACCGAGGGGTCGATCTTGATGCGGTCCGCTTCATAGCCTGCGCTGAGCACGAGGCTGCGGATCGTATTGAGTTCGTCGACGCCCTCTCCGCCCTTGGCGGTTCCGGCAACGAGTTCGGCGAGCTCGGCGGCGCTCTTCGCATAGTCAGTGATGCCAACGAAAAACAGGATCTTGCGGATCTGCTCGTCATTCAGGCCCGCACCCTTGGTGAAATCGCCGCTCTCATCCTTGCGGCCTTCGCCGAGCAGCAGTCGCACACCTTCGGGGCCGAACTTGTCGAGCTTGTCGATTGCACGCAAAACCGTCAGACGCGCATTCGCATGCTCGTCACCACCAAGACCGATCGCCTCGAGCACACCGTCGAGAACCTTGCGGTTGTTGACACGGATCACATAGTCGCCGCGCTGAATGCCGAGCGCTTCCATGGTGTCGGCCATCATCATGCACATCTCGGCATCGGCCTGGACGCCCGCCGCACCGACCGTGTCGGCGTCGAACTGCATGAACTGGCGGAAGCGTCCCGGTCCCGGCTTCTCGTTGCGGAAGACGTAGCCCGCCCGATAGGTCCGATAGGGAAGCTGGATCTCGTTGAAGTTCTCCGCCACGTGGCGCGCCAGCGGCGCCGTCAGGTCGTAGCGCAGGCTCATCCACTGGTCGTCGTCGTCCGTCAGCGAGAAGACGCCTTCGTTCGGCCGATCGCTGTCGGGAAGGAATTTTCCCAGTGCATCTGTATATTCGAACATCGGCGTTTCCACCGGATCGAAACCGTAGCGCTCGTAGACCTCCTGGATCTTGGCAATCATTTCGTCGACGGCGCGGATATCCGCCGCCGAACGATCGACAAAGCCGCGCGGCAGGCGCGCCTTGAGCTTCTGCGGTTTCTTCTGCTTTTCGTTCATGAAGAGTATTCCGGACTGTCAAATTCGGTCGGTGCATTCCCTACCGGATCACGTCAAGGGCGGCAAGGGCAGCGGGCACAAAGCGCGCGCATACCGGCCCACTGAGAGCCCCTTCGACGCGTGTCCCCGCTCTACGGCGTTCTGTCGCATGGTACGGCCTCCCCAATAACACATCCGTGATTGTACTTGTCGCTATGTTCTCCTATAGGTTAAGCGCTGGTCGGTCGGGTTGTCCGGCACTGCGACGCAAGGGTTTCAGTGGAGATTTTGGCGGCATGCTGAAATTTGTGAATCCCGGTGACGGGGCCGTCAAGCCCGCCCATCTGCAGGCACATGAAGGCTGGACGCGCGATCTGGAGCGCGGGGATTATCTCGTCGAGCCGTGGCGCTGCCACCTTGCCAGCGGCACATTCCTTCTGGGACCGCGAACGCTCGCGCTTCTCGGCGCGTCGCGAAATCCGTGCGGCATCGTCGACCTGTTGCGCGTCCACGACGGAGACGACAGATCGATAATTCTGAACATACTGGAGCAGGCGACCGGGGCAGCCTCCTCCTTCTGCTTCGCCACGCTCGTGCGTGGTCCATCTGGCCAGTCGGCGCCGCTCTGTTGCGTCGGAAATTCGACGCTTGCCAGCGAAGTTGGAGACGGCGCGCTGGAGGGCGTATTTGCTTTTCCTCGGCGCGCGGATGCGTTGGGGGTGTGACGGCGCCCGCCAACACCTCTTCCACTTGCTGCAACTTAACCTATCTTACAGGCATGCTGCGCCGCCTCGCCCTCGTTCTGCTGTTCCTGTCCGCGCCCTTGGTCGGCGCCCTGTCGGCCGCGACACAGGCCCGGGATGTCGCTACCGCGGGCATGGGGCACCATCATCTGGCGGCCGTTGCCGCGGATCATCACGCTTCCGGCCATCACGCTTCGGGCCATGACGTGCGTTGCGCGGCGGGGGAGCGCTGCAACCTTCCAACAAAGCTGCTGCATCCCGTGCTTTGCGCGGCGTGTCTGGCAATCAGCCCCGCACAGTCCAAAGTGACGCCGCCGGAAACCCCGTCCAGTCGCTTTTCCTTGCGCCACTACGCGGCGCCCGACGACGTAAACGCGAGACCGCCGGTCCCGCCGCCCAAGCCCTTCCTTTCAGCCTAGATCACAATGATTTTAGGTCGAATCGACCTAAAATCCATAAACGTGATCGATTCTAATGAGTTAGAGCGGAATGCGGGCGGAAAACCGTCCACACTTTTCCTCATCCCGCTCTAGAACGCCGCGGTTGTTCGACCCCCCCCCCGAGGACGTCTGAAACATCTCTCCGCTTTTCGGCGCCTCCGCCGGGAAACGGACAAACCCGCAAATCGCGGACGAGCATCCGCGAATAACGGATAAGATTTCGAAAGGAAAACATCATGCCCCTGAAAACCATCACCGCCGCCTTGATGTTGACGGCACTTGCCGCCGCTCCTTCGTTCGCACAGGAGAGCGGCCACGTGCATGGCTCAATGGAAGCCCCAAACACGACGGGCGACACGTCACCGTCCAGCAAGGCCTTCGCCATAGCAAACGCCAAGATGCACAAAGACATGGACATTGCCTTCACCGGCAAAACCGACCTCGACTTCGTGCGCGGCATGATTGCCCACCACCAGGGAGCGATCGACATGGCAAAGATCGAATTGGAACACGGCAAGGATGAAGAAATCCGCAAGCTGGCGGAAAACATCATCAAAGCCCAGGAAGCCGAGATCAAGGTGATGAAGGAATGGCTCGCCAAGAACGGCGGCTAAACGAAGAAAGGGGTTTCCCGCCGGCACACTCTGCTCTTGAACAAGGCAAGTACCTGACGGGAGAGGTTGCCGGCGCCTCGGTTTACGCGGACTGGCGCGCCGGCCTTTTGAATTGTTGCCGCATATCCTCGATGTTCGCGCGGCAAAAGCAGCCTTCGATATGGTCGTTGACGAGGCCTATCGCCTGCATGAAGGCATAGATCGTCGTCGGTCCGACAAAGGTCCAGCCGCGTTTCTTCAAATCCTTCGAAATGCGCGTCGACGTGGCGGTCGTCGGATTGGCGATCAAGGCCTCGTAGCTCACGATCTTCGGACGCTCGCTCTGGTCCGGCTCATGGGACCAGAAATAGGAGGCAAGCGATCCGAATTCCGCGCGCAGTTCCTTGGCGCGCCGCGCGTTGTTGATGGTCGAGACGATCTTGCCGCGGTGGCGCACGATGCCGGTGTCGGCGAGGCAACGCTCGATATCGTCCGCGCCGAATTCGGCAACCCGGTCGAAATCGAAGCCGGCGAATGCCGCGCGAAACGCTTCGCGCTTCCGCAGGATCGTCAACCACGATAGCCCGGACTGAAAACCCTCCAGGCAGATCTTCTCGAACAGCCGGTGGTCGTCCGTAACAGGCCGGCCCCACTCCTCGTCGTGATAGCGCCGATAGTCCTCGAGATTGCCGTGCCAGGCGCAACGATCAAGTCCATCATCTCCGGTAATCAAGCCTTTCGCGGCCATTGTCTCTTTCTCGCTTCAGTTGCTCTTTTGTTCTGTTTACCACTCTGAAACCACTTTCATAAAGTGGCCGATAACCCTACCCGGAGCTTTATCTACGCGCCGGCCTTTTAATGAATGGCCGTTTACCTTTCGGTGGCAACGCGGTGCCACGATCCGGCCATTGCCAGGCATCTCGGCAGGTGAAAGCGCCGCTTTCCCGGCCGCGAAGCCGTTGTTGAAGATTTTTGGCGTAATGTAGCGAGTCCGCCTCATGATGGAGAAATCCCTTTTTCTTGCCGTATCCCTCCTCTGTGTCGTTGCCGGTGAGGCCGGAGCGCGCGACCGGTATCACAACCGGCCGCCGGTCATCGTCAGCCCGGACCTGACGGCCCCTTGGTTGACGCAGCTTGGGGTGATGCAGCCCGGTGGCCAGGCGCGTCCGGTCGCTTACCGTCCGCAGATGCCGGCGGCCACCCGAAAACAGTTCGAACAACGCCAGGTAAGCCGCAAGTCCGGTCCGGCATTGGTACAGCCGGTTGCGGCAGTACGTCCGCAAAAGTCGGTAAAGACGAAGTTCGATCCGCAGTTCCTGCCGCAAACCGTGGCCTATGGAGGTCCGGAAAAGCCCGGCACGATCGTGATCGACACCAACAACCGCTTTCTCTATCTCGTCACCGGCAAGGGCGAAGCCCGTCGATATGGTGTCGGGGTCGGCAAGCCGGGCTTCGAGTGGGCCGGCGCCCACCGGATTACGCGGAAGGCAGAATGGCCGAGCTGGACCCCGCCACAGGAAATGATCGCGCGGGAAGCCGCGAAGGGACACTATCTGCCGGCCCGCATGGAGGGCGGCCCCGCAAACCCGCTCGGCGCCCGGGCGATGTATCTCGGCTCGACGCTCTACCGCATCCACGGCACCAACGCGCCCTGGACGATCGGCTATGGCGTTTCGTCCGGCTGCATCCGCATGCGCAACGAGGATGTCGTCGATCTCTATGAACGCGTGAACGTCGGCACCAAGGTTATCGTGATATAAAATCGCATATTATCTCAATAGCCCGCGCACAAGTTGCGTTTGCACTGGGGAACAGTGGTGCAAACGCAACAGCTGTTCCCGGAGATACAAGTTACGCCGATGCCGATGTTCTATCGGATATGGCGTGGGCGAAATCTTGCGGGTAATTTGAGAACCTGCACGCGATTAGGGTTGAGAGGGAATCGTTAATGAGAATTCATGCCAGCAAGGTGGTGGCGTTCGCTGCCGCGGCGACGGTGCTGTTTGCCGTGACGAATGCATCGGCGTTCACGCCGGCGAACGCACCGGAGGCCGCCGCCAAGCGTTCCGACGTTCTGTTGGTCGCCCATCAAAAGCGTCCGCCACAAAAATATTGGCGCACCAAGGTCCGTTTCCGGACGAATGAGGCTCCCGGCACCATTATTGTCGATACCAACAACAAATATCTCTATTACATCGACGGCCCGAACCGTGCGACGCGCTACGGCATTGGCGTCGGCCGCGAAGGCTTCGGCTGGTCCGGCGTCGTCAAGGTCGGCCGCAAGGCCGAGTGGCCAGCCTGGACGCCCCCGGCGGAAATGCGCGTGCGCGAACGGGCGAAGGGCCGCGTCCTGCCGATCACCCAGGAAGGCGGTATCGACAATCCGCTCGGTGCCCGCGCGCTTTATCTCTACCAGGGTGGCCGCGACACCATCTTCCGCATCCATGGAACGAACCAGCCCTGGACGATCGGCCAGAACATGTCGTCGGGATGCATCCGGATGATGAACGAGGACGTCGAGCACCTTTACGATCGCGCCGACGTCGGCACGAAAGTGATCGTCATAGGCCCAGGCAACAAGCACGGCGATGTTACCTACGACGATCGCGGCGTGGACATTTTCCGTCAGATCTTTGGCGGCTGATCGGATCGGCGGGGCAGTTTGTCCCTCACCCCAGCCCCCTCCCCGCTTGCGGGAAGAGGGGGTTTTAAGGGGGCGCCGCCAGTCGCCTTCGCCCCGCTTGCGGGGAGAAGGTGGCCGGCAGGCCGGATAAGGAGCACGCTTCGCCCATTACAGCCCGGCCGGCCTAGGTCCGCCATAGGCCCAGTCCAGCAGCTCAACGGTGTGCACGATCGGAATCGCCGTCCCGGTCGCGATCTGCGTGATGCAACCGATGTTGCCGGTCGCAATCACGTCCGGTTTCGTCGCCTCGATGTTGCGGACTTTGCGCGCCTTGAGCTTCGCCGATATCTCCGGCTGCAGGATGTTGTAGGTGCCGGCCGAGCCGCAGCAGAGATGGCCTTCCGCCGGCTCGCGAACCGTGAATCCCGCTCGCTTCAACAGCTCCTTCGGCACCGTCGTAATCCTCTGGCCATGCTGCATCGAGCAGGCGGAATGATAGGCAACGGCCATTTTCTGCGGCTCCCGCTGCGGCAGCTCGAGCCCGGCCAGATATTCGGTGATGTCTTTTGCCAATGCGGACACTTTCGCGGCCTTTTCCGCATATCCCGGATCCAGCCGCAGCATATGGCCGTAATCCTTGATCGTCGTGCCGCAGCCCGAGGCGGTCACGACGATCGCATCGAGACCGTCTTCTTCGGCGACCTTCAGCCAGATATCGACGTTACGGCGCGCAGCCTCGAGCGCCCGCTCCTCGCGTCCCATGTGGTGCACCAGTGAACCGCAGCAGCCCTCGCCAGCGGCGACGACAACCTCGATCCCCTGCCCGGTCAGCAGCCGGATCGCCGCTTCGTTGATCTCCGGCTTCAAGACCGGCTGCGCGCAGCCGGTCAGGATCGCGACCCGGCCGCGACGCTCGCCCTTCGTCGCGTAAGTGGCGGGTCTTGTCCCTGCGGACGCCGGCGGCACCGCCTTCGGAGCAAGGTCGAGCATGATGCCAAAAGTCTTCAGCCAAGGGACCCGCTTCGCCAGCCCCGCCAGCGGGCGGGCAACGCCGGCCGCGCGGAGCGCGAAACGGAATCGTCCGGGATAAGGCAGCACCGCGGCGAGAGCGGCGCGCGCCAAGCGATCCTTGAACGGCCTTTTGTAGGTCTTCTCGATGTGGATGCGGGCATGGTCGACCAGATGCATATAGTCGACGCCGGACGGACAAGTCGTGAGACACGAAAGACAGGAAAGACAGCGGTCGATATGGGTAACGGTCTCGCGGTCTGCCGCCCGGCCGTTTTCAAGCATATCCTTGATCAGGTAGATCCGCCCGCGGGGACTGTCGAGTTCGTCGCCGAGGACGACATAGGTCGGGCAGGTGGCCGTGCAGAAACCACAGTGCACGCATTTGCGCAGGATCTTCTCGGATTCGGCGACATGCGGATCAGCGAGCTGCGCGGGTGTGAAATTGGTCTGCAACCGAATACTCCAACTGGCAGGCCCTGCGGGCCCACTGCATGTTTCGTTAAATCCTAGCCGATTTAAGGACAAAACATGCAGCAATTCAAAGTGCTACAGCGTCCTTTGCGCGCCTGATAGGACGCGCGGCGCTGTAGACCGCGACGATTCGGATCGGCCGATCCGTAGCCGTCGAACCATTCCTATAATTTAGGGCGGAATGCGGGAAGATCTCAGCGCCTGCTGCATTTCGCCTCCCCAAAGCTAGACGAGCCAGCTCTCGGGATTGGTGATCGCCTCCTCCCGCGCCGCTTTCTGCAGGCCGATCACGCATCTGACGACGATCCACACCGCCGTGGCGACAAAGCCTAGAACGCCAATGACCAAAACCGTGAGCAGGGCCGAGACGATGCAGAAAAGCAAGGCGATCCAGAAGGTACGGATGGCCCAGATATAATGGGTCCTCGCCCATGGCTCCGCCTTGTCGCGGTTGAGATAGGCGAGCACGATCCCGATGAGCGCCGTGATGCCGATGACAAATGCGATCAGGTAAAGCACGTAGATGATCTGAATATTGACCTTGCCCGGTTCCAGCCAGCGATCGGTCTGGCCGGAAAGCGGTGCCTGTGGACCGGTATCGCTCATCGAATTCCCCCTTGGCATCTCTCGAACGGATCGCGGTGGCGCCTACGGCGCCGCGATGCGCCCCGGATTGAAAATCCGCGCTGGATCGAACCGAGCGCGGATGCGCTCCGTCAGCTGAGCGACGGCCGGTGCCTGCGGTTCGAAAGCCGGAATGCGGGCCCGCACGTCGTCGCCAGCCCTCACGAGGCTTGCGTGTCCCCCACCGAGCGCGCCGACATAGCGACGCACGAGTTCCGCCTCGGCATCCGCCTCCATCCGCAGCCAGACGAGCCCGCCCTGCCAATCATAAAAGGCATCGACGCCCGTTTGAAGGCGCAGCGCAGCGACGAGCTGGTGCCCGGCGGACGGCGCGACCGACACCCGCCACAATGGCCGCCTCGTACCGTCGGCGTAGGGTTTCACGTCGCGAATTTCCCCCCACAAGAGACGCGTCGCGTCAGCGTCGAGCCGTGAGACCGGCCCGAAGCGCGAAAGGGCCGCGCTGAGTCTCTCGGCACGCATGTCGACGGAATCCGCCAAGCCTTCGAGCCTCAGCACGGTTGCCGCGCCGTCGGGAAGTGCGCCATCCAGGAAGCGCCCGCGCACGCTCTCGGGCAGATGTGCCGCGCCGGAAGCCTCCACCGGCTGTGCCATCGTCTCGGCCATGGCCGCAGCAGCTTCGGCGTCGTTGAGGGCCGAAACCACCACCGTCGCGGCCGCCGGCGGAATGGGCAGCACCTTGAACGTGACTTCCGTCAGGATCCCGAGTGTGCCGTAGGAGCCCGCCATGAGCTTGACGAGGTCGAGCCCGGTGACGTTCTTCATGACCCGGCCGCCGGCCTTGATCAGGTCACCGGCGCCATTGACGAAGCGCACGCCGAGCAGGCTGTCGCGCGCCGCACCGGCGACGTAGCGCCGCGGACCGGAAACATTGGCGGCGAATACTCCGCCGATCGTCGGTTCGCCGGACGTGGCGAAGATCGGCCTATGATCCATCGGCTCGAATGAAAGCATCTGACCCTTGGCTCGCAGCGCGGCTTCGACCTCGGCAAGCGGCGTTCCGGCGAGCGCACTCATGGTCATTTCCGCCGGATTGTAGCTGACGATGCCGGAGAGGCGACGCGTCGAGAGCGTCCGATCGGTCCGCACCGGATTGCCGAGTCCCGCACGCGTGCCACCGCCGATGATTGCCAAGGTGACGCGTTCTGCTGCTGCGGAGCGCACGACGGAGGCGATGCCCTCCGCGCTGGCCGGTTCGAAGTGGACGATCATGCTGTCGGACGCCCTTCGAGCGGAAAAACCTTCGACGGGTTGAGGATCCACTCGGGATCGAAGGCCGAGCGCGCGGCCATCTGCTGGGCGAGATCGGCCCGGCTGTACTGGTGCAGCATCAGATCACGCTTCTCAATGCCGACGCCATGCTCGCCCGTCAGGCAGCCGCCGGCATCGACGCAAAGCTTGAGGATGTCGTTGCCCGCCGCCTCGGCTCGCGCCGCATCCTCCGGATCGTTTATGTTGTAGAGGATCAGCGGATGCATGTTGCCGTCACCGGCGTGGAAGACGTTTGCCACGCGCAGGCCATAACCGGCGACGATCTCGCCGGTCTTGCGCAACACATGTGAAAGCTGGCTTAGCGGCACGGTGCCATCCATGCAGATATAGTCCGCAATGCGGCCCGTCGCGCCGAAAGCCGATTTCCGACCCTTCCAGATCAGCGCCGCCTCCAATGCGGATTGGCATTCCCGGATCGTGGTGACGCCGTGGCGGCGAGCGACCTCGATGATGCGTTGAAGCATGGCGTCCATCTCCGCCTCGGACCCCTCGACCTCGACGATCAGCAGAGCCTCGACATCGAGCGGGTAACCGGCATGCGCGAAGGCTTCGCAGATCTCGATCGCCGGCTTGTCCATGAATTCGATGGCAACGGGAATGATGCCCGCTCCGATGACGTCGGCAACGCAGGCGCCGGCCGCCTCGGACGAGGCGAATCCGAAGAGCACCGGCCGCGCACCTTCCGGCTTGGCGATCAAGCGCACCGTTGCTTCCGTGACGATGCCGAGCTGGCCTTCCGAACCGCAGACGAGTCCGAGCAGGTCGTATCCGGCCGCGTCCAGCGCCTTGCCTCCGAGTTCGATCACGGTGCCGTCGAAAAGCACCATCTTCACGCCCATGAGGTTGTTGGTGGTGACCCCGTATTTCAGGCAATGGGCGCCGCCGGAGTTCATGCCGATATTGCCGCCGATGGTGCAGGCGAGCTGCGAACTGGGGTCGGGCGCATAGAAGAAGCCGTCCGCCGAGACCGCCTCGGAGATGTTAAGGTTGGTGACGCCCGCCTGAACCGTGGCCGTCCTGTTGAAGAGGTCGATGTCGAGAATGCGCGACATTTTCGAAAGACCGATGACGACGGCATCCTCCTGCGGGATGGCGCCGCCCGAGAGCGACGTGCCGGCGCCGCGCGGCACGACCGGAACGCCGTAGCGGCTGCAATATTTGAGCACGGCAGAAACCTGTTCCGTCGTCTCCGGCAGGGCGACGGCAAGCGGCAACCGCCGATAGGCCAGGAACGCATCGGTCTCGAAGGGCTTCAGCTCGCGCTCCTCGCTGATCAGGCAGCCCTTGGGCAGGAGATCCTTGAGATCGGCAACAATTTCCTGCCGGCGATCCAGAACGGCTTGTTTCGGTTTCAGAAACCCGATCGTCTCCGGCATAGGATCCTCCCAAGCAATACAGCCCACCGAGTGGTATTTTTTCTTTACCACTAGTGCGCCACGCGTTCAAATGAACGCGTAAAGAACGCCGTAGAACTTTGTATCTAGAGCATCTTATTCGCTTTGTGAAAGCGGAATGCACTAGGATCGACACCCGGCAGATGCTAGGGATCTTTTCGTTTTCGGCAATAATGGTCAAGATTGATGACAAATCTCGGCGATCTCGAGATCTTTGCGCGGGTCGTCTCATCCGGCAGCATGTCGGCGGCAGGACGCCTGCTCAGTCTATCTCCGGCGGTGATCTCGAAGCGCGTCAAGCGGCTGGAGGACAGGCTCGGCACGCGGCTTCTCCAGCGGACCACGCGGCAAATTTCGCTGACGGAGGCCGGACAAGGTTTTTACGACCGCGTCCTCGGCATTCTCGCCGGTATCGAGGACGCGGAAGCCTACGCCTCCGGGCGCTCGTCGCAGGCGCAGGGAACACTCCGGATCAGCGCGCCGACGTCCTTCGGGCGCATGCATATCGCACCGCATCTGACGGGCTTCATGAAGGATCATCCGGACCTCAAACTCCACATCGTTCTCAGCGACGATTTCGCCGATATCGTCGCTGAGGGTTTCGATCTTGCCGTCAGGATCGGCGAACTCACGGATTCGAGCCTCGTCGCGCGCAAGCTCGCGCCTGTCCGTCGCCTCCTCTGCGCCGCACCGAGCTATGTCGCCCGCCACGGTCTCCCGCGTGAAATCGACGATCTCGCGAATCATGTCTGCCTGCCGGCCCACAATAACGACAACTGGAAGCTGGAAGGGCCCGGCGGCAGCCTCACCTATCGCCCGGAGGGGCCGCTCGTCACCAACTCATCGGAGATCATCCGCGAGGCGGTGATCGCCGGGGCCGGAATCGCGCTGCGCTCCACCTGGGACATCGGCAAGGAACTGCGCTCCGGACAGTTGGTCCAGGTGCTGCCGCAATGGGAAGGTTCCCGCAACCTGGCGCTCTCGGCCGTTTATCCAAGCCGGCAATTCCTGCCCGCCAAGGTCCGTCTCTTTATCGATTACCTCGCCGCGCTTTACGGGCCGGTGCCCTATTGGGAGCAATAGCCGCGCGGCGTTATTTCTGCGCGCTTTCCTCGTGGTGGCGACGGATGCGGCGGACGACGAGCCAGACGCCGAGGACAGCAAATGGGACGGCAAGGCCGGTCAGAAGGTTGGGATCGACCGGCAGTTCGTGGCTCACGGCCTTGGCGAGATAGCCGAACAGCCCGACCACATAGTAGGAAATGGCGGCAACCGACAGGCCTTCTACGGTCTGCTGGAGGCGCAACTGCAGCTTGGCCCGGCGATCCATCGAGTTCAGCAGGGCGCTGTTCTGTTTTTCGAGTTCGACATCGATCCAGCTTCTGAGAAGCGCCGTGGCACGCGCCAGCTTGCGAGACAGGTTTGCCTGACGCTCCTCGACCGATTGACAGGTCCGCATCGCCGGCGCCAACCGACGTTCGAGAAAGGTGCCGATCGTTTCGTAGCCGGGCACGGCCGTCTCGGCCAGTGTGCGAATGCGCTCCTGCACGATGCCGTAATAGGCGCGGCTGGCACCGAAACGATAGAGGCTGAGGGCGGCACCGGCCTCGACGTCGGCCGCAAGCCGGGTGATTTCGGAGAGCATCTCGTCGGCCTCTTCGCGGACGTTTTCCTTCATCCGCTGGGTGATTCCGGTCAGGCCGTCCTCCGTCCTGCGGATTTCCGGCGACAGCGATTGCGCCAGCGGCAGGCCGAGCATGGCGAGCGTGCGATAGGTCTCGATATCGAGCAGGCGCTGCACCAGCGCGCCCGTACCCGCTTCCGTCAGGCCGCGGTCGATGACGAGAATCTGCGTCAGCCCGTCGCCGTTCTGGCGAAAATCGGTCACGAGTACCGCCTGCCCGTTCTTGGTTTCGCTGTAACAGAGGCTGGTCGGGTCGAAGGCCTTGATCGCCTCGCGCGTCTCCGGCGTGTCCGGCCGGATTTCGAGCCGAATACCGGAAATCAGGGTTCCCGGCGGCGAAAACCCGTCACCGAACGGGTGGATGGGCACCTCGCCGCCGAAATGGTCCGGCGCCGGAGCGTCCCAGAAATAGGTGGAGAATTCCGTGTGCCGTTCCCAGCGCAGCGTGCCCTGCCCCCAAGGCATGGCATGGTGATTGGCATCACGACCGGGCGGCGCGATGCCGCGTGAGCGCGACAGCTCGGACAAGACTGCGTGATCCACGATCGAGCCGCCTTCAGTCATGAAGGCAAGCTGAAAAATGACGCGAGGCGTCGTCACCAGCGCATAGGGGCGCGAGTGAACCTCACCGAGAACCTGCGCACGCAGCGGCGCGGACGGAAATGCAAAACTGCCCTTTGCCATGAAGCGCTTCATCCCCCTCACGCGTTCATCACCACTTTCTTATCAACCAGTCGAGCAAATTGAACAGGACGCATTGACGCAGTTTGACTTTTGTCAGTCGCTACCCGTGACGAAGTGGACAATCAATTTGACCACTTTCCCGAGCCTGCTAGATTGCGGCCGGACATGGAGGAGAAAAGCGGGAAGCGTCTCCCTCCATCGGGAGACATTGCCGTGACCGAAGACCAGCTCGACCTCTATGCACGCATCAGCCACAGCCGGACGGCGGACGAGGTCGTGCAGCAGATCGAGCTTCTGATCCTCGAAGGCGTGTTGCGCGACGGCGACCGGTTGCCGGGTGAGCGGGAGCTGTCGAAGCGTTTCGACGTGTCGAGGCCGATCCTGCGCGAAGCCCTCAAGGAGCTGGAGGCACGCGGACTCGTGGAAAGCCGGCATGGCGGCGGCACGTTCGTCGCCGACGTGGTCGGCCAGATCTTCTCCAAGCCGCTGATCGAGCTTATCGGGCGCCACCACAAGGCGACACAGGACTACCTGGAGTACCGGCGGGAGCTCGAGGGCCTGACTGCGGAGCTTGCAGCAAGCCGCGCCACCGATTTCGACCGCGACATTCTCACGCGCGTCATCGAGCGGATGCGGGCCGCACACCGCAACGGCGATTTCGACGAGGAGCTCTCAGCCGACATCGAGCTGCACAACGCGATCGGCGAAAGCGCGCACAACATCATCCTCCTGCATACGCTGCGCGCCTGCTACCGGCTCCTGACCCAGGGGATATTCTTTCACCGCACGTCGGTGTTCGGCGCTCCGGGCGCGCGCGACCGGCTTCTCGCACAGCATGAGGCGATCTACGATGCCATCATGGCTCGTGACCCGGAGGCCGCCAAGGCGGCGGCGCAAAGCCATATCGACTTCGTCGCCGCCGCGGCATACGAAGCGGAGCGCACCGGCGAATGGGCGCGCATCGCGCGGCTGCGTCTTCAGCAGCGGGATCGTGCCGGGTCCTAATATCGGGCTCGGCCGCCCCCGTGATCTCGATGAAATCCGCCGGATGCGACCCAGGCCGAGCCTCGCTTTTTGGCGAAATTAAAGCGCGTACATATATTTGGCATTGGACGGGGCGATACTGTCGGAACCGCAACGCGGTCTCGCCAGTTTATCGCTGGTCTGAGGTCATTTACAGACAAGATAGGCGCGCCATACTTGTGCAGTAATTGATGTCTATCGATTCGCAGGAGCATCGACCCATTGAACTTCCTGAACCGGTTAGCTGCTGATGTGCATCTGATGCTGCGTCGCCCGGCGCGCATGCAGTATGCTGCGCTCTGCTACCGGATCCGCAAGAAGACGGGTGCGCTGGAGATCCTCCTGATCACCAGCCGCGATACCGGCCGCTGGGTCATTCCCAAGGGCTGGCCGATGCAGGGCAAGCGGGCCCATGAGGTCGCCGAACGCGAGGCCTATGAGGAGGCAGGTGTGAAGGGCAAGGCGCAGAAAGCCGCGATCGGCGCCTATGTCTATCAGAAGCGCATGAACCATGGCCTGAAGGTCTCCTGCAAGGTCCAGGTACACGCGCTCGAAGTCGATGACTTCTGCAAGAACTTCCCTGAAAAGGGTACCCGGCGCCTTGAATGGGTCGACTGCAAGGAGGCGGCGAGCCGCGTTGCCGAACCCTCGCTGAAAAGCCTTATCCTGGCGTTCGGAGAACGGATGGCGGCGGCACCCGCATCCCTGCCCAAGAGCGCGAACGGCTAAACCGCAAAACGTCGGCGGACAACATCAGCCGTGCTTGGAAAGCCGGCATCGATCTAGCTGTCATTCTCCTTTCAATTCCGCTTGAACGCGCTCGCCCGTACCGTTACTGGCGATTATGACAATGGAGATCGATCCGTGGCAAAGCCGCGCCTGGAAAAGCTGACCCTGGACAAGGACCTCGACAAGCTCAGCCTTGCCGAAGAGGCCTCTCATCACGTCATGCGCAGGCTGGCGGCCCCTGGCCTGGCGCTGCTCTTCCTGATTCTCAGCATGGCGTTTGCGGCAATCTACGTTGTCGGCTCGTCGGGTGCTGCAATCGTCGTCGCCGCAGCGGCGATTGCCGGCTACATGGCGATGAACATCGGCGCCAACGACGTGACGAACAACGTCGGCGCCGCCGTCGGCGCAAAGGCGATGACGATGGCGACGGCCCTGGCGATCGCTGCCGTCTTCGAAATCGCCGGCGCGTTGACCGCAGGCCGGAAGGTCACGCTTACAATCGAGGCCGGCATCGTCGACGGAGGGCTCGTCGATCCTCAGACGCTCGTATGGGTGATGATGGCCGCGCTGATCTCGTCCGCAGCCTGGATCAACATCGCCACCTTTTCCCGCGCACCCGTATCCACCACCCATTCGATCATCGGCGGCATCGTCGGCGCCGGCATGACCGCCGCCGGTCTTTCCAGCGTCAAATGGTGGGCGCTCGCCGGCATTACGGCAAGCTGGTCGATATCACCGCTGCTTGGCGGCGCCATCGCAGCGATCTTCCTGGCCGTTCTCAAGGAATTCATCATCTATCGCGAGGACAAGATCGAGGCCGCGCGGCGCTGGATGCCGATCGTCCTGGCTGTGACGGCGGGCGCCTTCACCGCCTATGTGGCGGTTTTTGCGCTCGTTCATGTGGCCATCATTTCCCCTTCGACCGGTCTCCTGGTCGGCCTGTTCATGGGCATCGTCTGTTATGTGGCGAGCAAGCCGTGGATCCACCGCCAGTCGGAGGGGCTCGACAACCGCAACCAGTCGCTGCGCAAGCTGTTCCGCATGCCGCTGATATTCTCAGCGGCGCTGCTTTCCTTTGCCCACGGTGCAAATGACGTTTCCAATGCGATTGGTCCACTGTCGGCGATCGTTTCCGCAGTCAATGGCGCCGTATCGACGGAAAGCGCGAGGGCACCGTTCTGGGTGCTGCTGATCGGCGCGCTCGGCATCTCCATCGGCCTGCTGCTTTACGGGCCGCTCCTGATCCGGGTCGTCGGTGAAGAGATCACGCGCCTCAATCCCATGCGCGCCTTCTGCGTTGCACTTGCGACGGCAGTCACCGTGCTGCTTGCCTCCGCGCTTGGTCTGCCGATCAGTTCCACGCACACGGCGGTCGGTGCGGTCTTCGGCGTCGGCTTCTTCCGCGAATGGTACACGCGCCACTCCAGGCGCCGGCTGGAATATGTGCGCCGAAAGACCGGGCAGGAAGATTTCATGAGCAAGGCGGAAGCCAATTTTGCCGAGGTGCGTCGACGCCGGCTGGTGCGCCGCTCCCATTTCCTGACGATCGTTGCGGCCTGGGTCATCACCGTGCCGGCGTCTGCCCTGCTCTCGGCGTTCGTCTATCTCATCCTTTCCGGCCTTTTCCTCTGAAGGTGACCGAATTGCGTGCCAATTTCCGTATGCAGCGCCTGTTTTTGGAAAGCCCGCTTCATGCTGGGTCGACACACGAGGCCAGCAAGGAGCACTACAATTATCTCGTCAACGTGCTGCGCCTCGACGAGGGTGCGTCGCTGCTGGTCTTCAACGGCCGCGACGGCGAGTGGCGGGCGGAACTCTCGCTTCCGTCCAGGAAACGCCTCCTTCTCACCGCGGTCGAACGGACGCGTCCGCAACCTGCACCGTCAGACCTCGTCTACCTCTTCGCGCCGCTCAAGGTGGGCCGCCTCGATTATCTCGTCCAGAAGGCCGTCGAAATGGGGGCCGGACGACTGCAACCGGTAATTACACAGCATGTTCAGGGCAAGATCGGCAGCCTCGACCGGGTGCGCGCGAATGTGATCGAAGCGGCCGAACAATGCGGCGTGCTCGGCATTCCTCCCGTAGACACCCCGAGAAAACTCGAAGACCTTCTTCAGAGCTGGCCGCGGGACCGCCGTATCATCTTCTGCGACGAGGGCAACGAAAGCCAGAATCCGCTGCCGATCCTGCAAGCAATTGCCGAGCGCAAGCTCGCCCTGCTGATCGGCCCCGAAGGCGGCTTTTCGGAAGCCGAGCGAACGCTGCTGCGCGGCCTGGACTTTGTGACCGCGATCCCGCTCGGACCCCGGATCCTGCGCGCGGATACGGCGGCGGTCGCGGCGATGGCGGTCATCCAGGCGGCAATTGGCGACTGGCGATGATCCGTCGCGCTCGCAAGCGCCCTTGAATGTCCCGCGCCGTATCTGACGCTCAAAGATCGCTGTAGCGCGTTGAATTGCTGCACGATTCGCCCTTAAGTCGGCACTGATTTAGGGAATCCTGGAGCCCGGAGTTTTTTTGAGGAGATCTTGAAAGAAATTCACTTGCACCGCACGTAATTACGGTTCAAGCACCCATCATCGCTCCTGCTGCCCGGCGGGCGCCGCTCAAACAAAGAAGACGCATATGGCCCGAGATACCACCGACCAGACGCCGGTTACCTCTGTCGCTGACCTGACCGCCTATCTGGAGTCGGGATCGAAGCCGAAGGAGAAGTTTCGTATCGGGACGGAGCATGAGAAATTCGCCTTCTTTAAGGCGGACAACAGTCCCGTGCCCTATTTCGGCGAAGCCAGCATTCAGGCGCTTCTGAACGGGATGGCCGAGAAAAGCGGCTGGGAACCGATTCTCGACGAGGGCAATATCATCGGGCTCGCCGAGCATTCCGGCAATGGCGCGATTTCACTGGAGCCGGGCGGACAGTTCGAGCTCTCCGGCGCGCCGCTCGAAAACCTGCATCAGACCTGCAAGGAGTCCAACCAGCACCTGGCCGTTCTTCGGGAAATTGCCGAACCGCTCGGCATTCGTTTCCTCGGCATCGGCGGCAGTCCGAAATGGACATTTTCCGAGACACCGCGCATGCCGAAGTCGCGATACGGCATCATGACGCGCTACATGCCGAAGGTTGGCACCCAAGGCCTCGACATGATGTATCGCACCTGCACCATCCAGGTGAATCTCGACTTTTCCTCCGAAGAGGATATGCGGCGCAAGATGCAGGTGTCGATGAAATTGCAGCCGCTCGCCACCGCTCTCTTCGCAAGCTCTCCCTTTACCGATGGCAAGCCCAATGGACTGCTTTCCTGGCGGGGCGACATCTGGCGCGATACCGATAATCAGCGCGCCGGTCTGCTGCCGGCTGCGTTCAAGCCGGAATTCGGCTTTGCCGATTATGTCGAATGGGCGCTCGATGTGCCGATGTATTTCGTCGTGCGCGATGGGCATTACCATGACTGTACGCATGTCACATTCCGGCAATTCATGGCCGGTGCGCTCAAGGGCGAGATCGCCGAATGGCAGCCCAACATGGGCGACTGGGCCAATCACCTGTCGACGCTCTTTCCCGATGTCCGGCTGAAGCGTTTCCTCGAGATGCGCGGCGCCGATGGCGGCCCCTGGCGCCGGATCTGCGCACTGCCGGCCTTCTGGGTCGGCCTGCTCTACGATGACGAGGCGCTCGCGGCAGCCGAGGCGCTGACCCGCGACTGGAGCTACGAGGCCGTGCAGGCGCTGCGCGATGCGGTGCCCGCCCAGGCACTTTCCGCAAAGCTCGGCACGACGTCGCTCTTTGACATCGCGCGCGAAGTTCTGACTATTTCACGCGCAGGCCTGAAGCGGCGCGATCGACTGAACGGCGATGGCGTGGACGAAAGCCAGTTCCTGGCACCGCTCGACGAAGTGCTGGCGAAGAAGGCGACGCTCGCCGAGGACCTGCTGGCGCTCTACAACGGCCGCTGGAACGGTTCTGTCGAGCCGGTCTTCGCCGAATACCAGTATTAAGCGGCGAGACATTCGCTCGCTTAAAAAGGCGGTTTGCAGTCCCCCAATTCCCGTTATAGTGCAGCGAGATGCGTCGTTCGTCCGGGAAGGAAATGGGGATGGCACCGCTTTTTGATATGTTCGCGCAGGCGCAGAACGGCAAGGCCATCGAGTTGATGGCAAAGCAATTCGGCCTCGCCCAGGAACAGATGACGAAGGCGACGGCGGCGCTTTTGCCCGCCTTCTCAACGGCCTTCAAACGCAACACCGCCAATCCCTATGATTTCGGTGCGTTGCTGGGAGCGCTTTCGACCGGCAACTACGCAAAGTATTTCGAGGACATGAGCCAGGCCTTCACGCCGCAGGGCATGGCCGATGGCAACGGTATCCTCGGTCAGCTCTTCGGCTCCAAGGAGATGTCGCGCGCAATCGCCGCACAGGCCGCGCAGATGACGGGCATTGGCCAGGAGATCTACAAGCAAATGCTGCCGGTCATGGCGAGCACGCTGATGGGGGGTCTCTTCAAACAAACGACCGGCCCGTCCGGAGATGCCTTCGCCAACAATCCCATGATGGCGATGATGCAGCAATGGATGGAGGCGACGGGGCTCGCCAAAAGGCCCGAACCCGCCCCGACCACCTTCGACAATCCCTTCGTTCAGGCGATGCAGGGATTCTTCGGCATGACAAAGACGGAAGAGACGCCGAAGACGCCGGATATCTTCGCCGACAATCCCTTCTTCAAGGCGTTTCAGGACATGATGCAGCGAGGTGCGAGCACACCCGAAAAGGCGCCCGCAGCGAACCGGGCCTTCAAGCAATTTACCGAAATGATGAACACGATGTTCGACAGCGGGCTCGAGATGCAGAAGGAATACCAGAAGAACATCGACGCCCTGTTCGACAGCTACAAGAAAAGTTCGGGCGACAAGGCCTAACCATCGCTTTCAAACGGATTCATCCGACGACAGCACCTTGCAGAAACTGCACATAAAAAAGCCCGGTGCATGTCTTGGTCATGCACCGGGCAAGCGGCAGGGTCTATTGGCTCATACCCTGCGGGGAACGTTTCAGTGCGGGTCGGCGCACCGTGAACCGGATTTCGACGGCATGATCCGCGAAGGCGGCAACCGATCGCGGATCATGCCGTATGGCGCATCCAAGGCGGCGGGATGCGCCAAGGGCTTAGTCGTGGCGAATCCCCCGGTAGAAGAGGTTCGCCCGGTTTCTGGACGCGCGCGTCAGATAGCTGCCCGGATTGTCGAAGAACGAGGAGGTCAAAGCCTCGTGCAGGTCTTCGCGTTTCAATCCCATGTCGAGCAATTGCCGATCATCAAGATCTTGCAGGCGCGCGATCTGGCAGCGGTTGCGGAACAGGCGCCAGACAGCCGTCAGCACGCCGGTCACGCCTGCGGTACGGGATGCAACCGTCTGCTTTCCCGCAACGAGGTCGATATCGAAGGCCTGTTGGGTCGTGCGCATGGCGTTACTCCTTTTTCAGGCACGAAGAAGCCCACACCCTGCGGGGAGGTCATACGCAGGGGCAGGCAGTAATTTTTCGAGGTCAGCGACGAATTTCGCGGACAGGACTTGATGTGAATTGCAGGCTATTAGTCGCAAATGCTTATTGATCAGTCCAACGAATGTTTTTAATGATATTCATCAAACAATCTTATGGGTATTACGGCCATGTCAGCACCGCTCGATATTGACCAGTTGCAAACATTCGTTGCCATCGCAGACACGGGCAGCTTCACCAAGGCCGCCGATCGTGTATTCAAGACCCAGTCCGCTGTCTCGATGCAGATGCGGCGTCTGGAAGAGCGCATCGGCAAGCCGCTTTTCATGAAAGACGGGCGCGGCAACCGGCTGACGGTCGAAGGCGACAGGCTTCTGAATTTCGCCCGCCGGATGATCCGCCTCAACAATGAGGCGATTGCATCCTTCGACGACAACCGCCTTGAGGGCACGCTCAGGATCGGCACGCCGGACGATTACGCCGATCGCTACATGCCGGAAATCATCGTCCGTTTCGCCAAGACCCACCCGAACGTCGAGCTCTACATCGTCTGCGAACCCTCGGTCGACCTTGCCGAGAAGATGGCAAAGGGCGACCTGGACATCGCGCTCGTCACGCACAATCCAAGGGCGCGGGCCTCCGACGTTGTGCGGACGGAGCCGCTTTGCTGGGTGAGCTCGATCAACCATCCGCTGCCGGAAAACGCGCCGATTCCGCTTGCCGTCGGCCGGCGGGATTGTCAGTGGCGGCAGGCCGCCTGCGCGGCGCTCGATGCGACGGGCAAGGAATATCAGATCCTGTTCACAAGCTGGTCGTCGACCGTCGTTGCCGCCGCCGTGCTCGCCGGCATGGCGGTTTCAGTGCTGCCGGAATCGGCGCTGAGACCTGGCATGACGGTGCTGACGCTGGCCGACGGCTTCCCGGCGCTGGCGCCGGTGCAGATCGGCATCATGAAGCGCCCCGGCCTTTCGCCGTCGCTCTCGAACGCGATCACCAACCATATCACGGCCTGCCTCGACAACATCACGCCGATCACGGTCAACGACGACCTCGACGGAGACTTGAAGGGGTATCCGCGTTACCCGCGGCTGAGGCAGAGCCACATGCTGCCCGGCTGGTAAAACACGGGTCAATTCATCGAAGAGAAGGCCACGCTTCCAGACGGAGGCGTGGCCTTCTCGATTGATGCGGTTGTCAGGCGAGCTTCGCCTTCAGGAACTCGACCGTCCGACCCCAGGCGAGATCGGCGGCCGCCTTGTCGTAGCGGGCGGCAGACGTGTCATTGTTGAAGGCGTGGTTGACGCCGTCGTAGACGTAGATCGTGAAGTCCTTGCCGTTGGCGGTCAGCGCCTTGCGATAGTCTTCGATGCCGGCATTGATACGCTCGTCGAGGCCGGCATAGTGCAGCAACATTGCGGCCTTGATCTTCGGAACGTCCTCGGCCTTCGGTTGAGCACCGTAATAGGCGACCCCTGCCTTGAGGTCCGGAGAGTTAACGGCGAGGCGATTGACGAGCCCGCCGCCCCAGCAAAATCCGATGGCACCGACGTTGCCAGTGCTTTCTTCGTGACCCTTCAGGAAGGTGACGGTCGCAACCGCGTTGTCAGCGGTCGCGCCGGCATCAAGCGCACCGATCATCTCGCGGGCCTTGTCCTCGTCGCTCGGCGTTCCGCCGTCGGGAGAAAGGAAATCGGGCGCAAGGGCGACAAAACCCTCCAGCGCCATACGGCGCGCGACGTCGCGAATATGCGGATTGAGACCGCGGTTTTCATGGATGACAATCACCGCAGGCAGCTTGCCGGAGGCATTGGCAGGCCTGACGAGATATCCTTTCATGTCGCCGTCGGCGCCCGGATAGGTGATGTCCTCGCCCTTGATGCGCGAATCGGTATCGGCAATCATCTCCGCCTTGGCGCTGTTTGCGGCCAGCATCGGGGCGATTGCCGCAGCGGCCGCGGCGGAACCGGCCAGCGTCGTCAGCGTCTCCATGAAACGGCGGCGATCCAGGGTCAGATGCGTATACTCGTCATAGGCATCGATCATCGCTTGGGTGATGACGGGTTCGTTCATGGCGCCCTCCTTCGGCTGTCCTCTCCGTAGGCGGTACCGGAAGGAAAGCCGCCCGGAGACAAGATAGGTCAACCGGCGCGCGCATGCGTACAAAACTGCGTTACCGGCAGAACTGGATCGGGCGGCGCGGAGCGAAGAACCGCCCCGCCCCGTTTCACTGCCTAGTCTAGCCGTTGAGATCGATGACGCAGGCGAGGCCGTCAGACGGCGCCTGGATAGTTCGGGCTCTCGCGGGTGATCGTCACGTCGTGCGCGTGGCTCTCGCGCAGGCCGGCACCAGAGATGCGCACGAAGGTCGCGCGTTCCTGATACTCCTTGATCGTCGCGCCGCCGACATAGCCCATGGAGGCCTTGAGGCCACCGGCGAGCTGATGCAGCACGCCCGCGACCGGCCCCTTGTAGGGGACCTGACCCTCGATGCCTTCCGGAACGAGTTTCAGCGTGTCGCGCACTTCCGCCTGGAAGTAGCGATCAGCCGAGCCGCGCGCCATGGCGCCGACGGACCCCATGCCGCGATAGGCCTTGAAGGAACGGCCTTGATAAAGGAACACTTCACCCGGGCTCTCGTCGGTACCGGCCAGCAGCGAGCCGATCATGACAGCGGAGGCGCCGGCCGCGATGGCCTTCGCCATGTCACCGGAAAATTTGATGCCGCCGTCGGCGATCACCGGGATCCCTGACGCCTGGGCCGCCTCGACAGCCGCCATGATCGCCGCAAGCTGCGGCACGCCGACGCCGGCGACGATACGTGTCGTGCAGATCGAGCCGGGACCGATGCCGACCTTGACGGCATCGGCGCCAGCATCGATCAGCGCCTTGGTGCCATCGGCAGTAGCCACGTTGCCCGCCATGATGCGAACGGAGTTCGTCAGTTTCTTGATCCGCCCGACCGCATCAAGCACGCGCTGCGAATGGCCGTGCGCGGTGTCGACGACGATCAGGTCGACGCCGGCGTCGATCAGCCGCTCGGCGCGCTCGAAACCGTCGTCACCGACGCTGACGGCGGCGGCGGCGCGAAGCCGGCCCTGCGCGTCCTTCGACGCGTTGGGATTGAGCTGCGACTTCTCGATGTCCTTGACCGTAATCAGGCCGACGCAGCGGCCGTCCGGGTCCACCACCAGGAGCTTCTCGATCCGGTGCTTATGGAGGAGACGCTTGGCTTCCTGCTGGTCGACGTTTTCCTTGACCGTGATCAGGTTTTCCCGGGTCATCAGTTCGTAGATCTTTTGAGCCGGGTCGGAGGCAAAGCGTACGTCGCGATTGGTGAGGATGCCGACAAGGCGTCCCTGCTTCTGCCCGCCGGCGCCACCGTTTTCAACGACCGGGATACCGGAAATGCCATGCACCTTCATCAGGCTCAGCGCATCGGCGAGCGTCGCATCCGGACCGATCGTGACCGGGTTGACGACCATGCCGCTCTCGAACTTCTTGACCTGGCGAACCTCTTCGGCCTGTTCGGCCGGGGTCAGGTTGCGGTGAATGACGCCGATGCCGCCGGCCTGAGCCATGGCGATCGCCAGGCGGCCTTCGGTGACGGTATCCATTGCGGAAGACAAAATGGGAAGGTTGAGATCGATATCCTGCGCGATGCGGGTCGAGATGTTGGTCTGGCCCGGCATGACCTCGGAATGTCCCGGCTGAAGCAGAACGTCGTCGAAGGTCAAAGCCTCCAGACCGGTTGCCGTTTCGATGATACGCGCCATGGCCAGTTCCTCTTCAATAAACGAAAATCCCCGGGGACGGTCAGCGATTTGTCCACCGGGTGACTTCAAAGCTTGTCTTGGAAGTTGGCGAGGGCTCGTAACACGGATATGTCGGAATGGGAATAGTCAGGGCCCGGAAATCTCCCGGACCCAGGAAATTGTTGTTGCACAGCAACATTTCTCTGCGCTCAAATATCGAACTGGTAGGTCGCCGGCACGAAGCGGTAGCCGAGATCGCTGCGTTCGACGAAACCGACCGCCGGGAACGGCATGTGATAACCGATGAACGGCAGGCGATCCGTGGCGATCATGTCGAAGACCTTGCGGCGCGTGGCGATCGCAGCCACCTTGTCCATGTCGAAGCGAACCTCCCAATCTGGCCGTTGCAGCGACAGGACATAATGATTGGCCGTGTCGGCCGTCAGCATCAGCGCCTTGTTGCCGGAATCAAGCCGGAACACCATGTGTCCCGGAGAATGGCCGAAGGCCGCGAGCGCCGTGATCCCCGGCACAACTTCGGCGCCATCGGCGATGAAAGTGGTCTTTTCGGCAAGTGGAACGACCTTTTCGAGCACGGCCTTGTGGCCGTTTTCGGCCGGCGTGCCGACTCTCGCCTCGTCCTTCCAGAAGTCGTACTCGACCTGGCCGGCAACATAGCGCGCATTCGAAAAGGTCGGCTTTCCGGCGGTCATGAGACCGCCGATATGGTCGCCATGCATGTGGGTGATCACCACCACCGAGACCTGATCGGGCGTGTAGCCGGCGGCTTGCAGCCCATCGACAAGCTTGCCGGTTCCCATTTCCCGGCCGGCCTCGCCAAAGCCGGTATCGAAAAGTACGACATCGTTTCCGGTGTCGACCAGGGCCGGTGAGAAGCCGTTGACGAAGCCGCCGGCGGGCAGGAAGTTATCCGTCAGCAGCTTCGAAACCGCATCGGCCGGCTGATTGAGCCCGTAGATCTCGTGCGGGTTTCCCATCATGCGCGTGCCGTCGCTGATCACCGTGATCTTGGCTGCGCCGAGTTTGAGCGTTTTGAAAGTCGTGCCGTTCGTCATTCCATGTGGTTCCGTCGCGTCTTGAGCGCTGGCGAAGTCCGTCAACAAAGCCGGAGCCGCCAAGGCGCCCGCTGCTCCCGTTCCGAACAGAGTTCGGCGCGTCAGCGAAAATGCCATTTCCGTCCCTCCTCCACTGCAAGCAAGCCGGCGTCACCGCAAGCGATGAGAGGCAGGAGTTAGGGCTCCGAAGGGAAAGGACAGGCGGGATCACAGGCTTTTGATCTGCAATCGCTGGTTTGGTTTGCGCTTCGACGACTTTCGTGTTTTTAGACGCCCAAAAGTTTGCGGTAGCACTTAGCCGACTCGTGATTCCTGAAATCGAGTCCGCTTTTACGCGAACTATGCTATAGGCCATCACCGTCGCGCCGCCCGCGCCACTCACGCCCAGGGCATTTCAGCATGAATCGTATCGTCCCGTTGATCCTTGCCATAGCTCTCTTCATGGAGCAGATGGATTCCACGGTTATTTCGACTTCACTGCCAGCAATCGCCCACGACATCGGTGTCGGGCCGATCACCCTGAAACTGGCGCTGACGTCCTATATGGTGGCGCTCGCGATCTTCATACCGCTGAGCGGCTGGATGGCCGACCGCTTCGGCGCAAAGCGCATTTTTCGCGCGGCGATCCTCGTCTTCATCGTCGGCTCGGTGCTCTGCGCCATCTCGAACAGCCTCATTGCCTTCGTCCTCTCGCGCTTCCTGCAGGGTATGGGCGGCGCAATGATGACGCCGGTCGCGCGCCTCGTTCTCGTCCGCGGCGCGCCGCGCAGCGAGCTCGTCTCGGCCATGGCGTTGCTGACCATTCCGGCGCTCGTCGGACCGCTCGCCGGCCCGCCGCTCGGCGGCTTCATCACCACCTATTTCTCCTGGCACTGGATCTTCCTGATCAACGTGCCGGTCGGCATTGCCGGTTACGTGCTTTCCGGCATCTACCTGCCCGAGATGGAGCGGCGAAACCCGCCGCCGGTCGACATTCTCGGCTTCCTGCTTGGCGGCATCGCCGCCTCGGGCATCGTCTTCGGCCTGTCGGTCATCAGCCTGCCAGCGCTGCCGACGTCGGTCGGCATTGCATCCGTTTCAGCCGGCATCGCCGCGACGTTCCTCTATATCGTCCATGCCCGGCGGCATCCGGCACCGGTGCTCGATCTGAAGCTATTCAGAAATAGCGCCTTCCGCGCGGCCACGATCGGCGGCACGATCTTCCGCATCTCGGTCGGCGCGATCCCCTTCCTGATGCCGCTGATGCTGCAGATCGGGTTCGGCCTCAATCCGTTCGAGTCCGGCCTCATCACCTTCGTCGGCGCGATTGGGGCGATCACCACGAAATTCCTCGCGCGCCGCGTTCTCGCCTTTGCCGGCTTTCGCACTACGCTGATCGCAGCGGCCGTCGTCGGCGGGGTGATGACCTTCGCCAATAGCTTCTTCACGCCAGCGACCCCCTACCTGTTGATGATCTCCATCCTGCTGATTGCAGGCTTCGCCCGGTCTTTCTTCTTCACCAGCATCAACGCTCTTTCCTTCGCCGAGATCGACGATGCGGACGCCAGCAAGGCGACCTCGATGAGCGCCGTGCTGCAGCAGATCAGCCTCGCGCTTGGGGTTGCCGTCGCCGGCGCTATCCTCGAAATCCAAACGTCGATCAGCGGCGGCCCGCTGAATCTGGAAGACTTCCACATCGCCTTCATGATCATTGCCGGCGCCAACCTGCTGGCAGCGATCCCCTTCCTGACGATGGCGAAGAATGCCGGCGCTTCCGTTTCCGGTCACCGCCTGCAGATGCGCGAAGTCGAAACGACGGCTGGCAAGTAAGGAGGGCCCTGCAGCGCCGCGCGTCTTATCAGACGCGCAAAGGACGCTGTAGTACTTTGAATTGCTGCATGTTTTTATCCTTAGATCGGATACGATTTAAGGAAACATGCAGTAGAGCCCGTTTATTCCGGCCGCTCGCAGACGGCCGACAGCTTGTTGCCGTCCGGATCGCGGACGTAAGCCGCATAGAAATTCGGATGGAACGGCCTTAGGCCGGGTGCGCCCTCGTCCGTGCCGCCATTGGCGAGAGCGGCAGCGTAGAAGGCGTCGACGGCAGCACGGTTTTCGGCCTCGAGCGCGACCATCGAACCGTTACCGATCGTCGCCGCCTTGCGGTTGAAGGGCGTAACCACCCAGAGGCGGCAGCGGACATCGCTTTCGGCGCCGTAGCCGATCTCGACTTCGTCCTGCTTGCGGCGCTTCAGCCCAAGCGTCGCGAGCGTCCTGTCATAAAAGATGCCTGCGCGATCGAGGTCGTTCGTGCCGAGCGTCACGTAAAGCAGCATGTTCTACTCCGTTGCGGCGTCTTCCGCCGGCGCTCCTGGCTCTGTCGCCCGCCGTCCCTTGAAGCCCTTGGCGAGCAGGAACATCTCGACCGATTCGGCGCGAGACGAGGCCGGCTTGACATGGATCACCTGGCGGAAATTCTGCTTCAGCATGTTGAGGAGCTCACGTTCCGTGCCGCCCTGGAACGTCTTTGCCAGGAAATGGCCGCCCTCGGCGAGCACATCGACGGCAAAGTGAGCCGCGACCTCGCAAAGATGCATCGTGCGCAGATGGTCGGTCTGGCGATGGCCGGTCGTCGGCGCCGCCATGTCGGAGATCACGAGATCGGGCGTTCCACCGATCGCTTCCTTCAGCCTGTCGGGCGCCTCAGGATCGAGAAAATCCATCTGCAGGAAGCGGACGCCGGGGATCGGGTCCATCTCAAGAAAGTCGATTGCGGCCACACGCGGGTCGGCATCGGTCGAATTCGTCACCTTGGCGGCGATCTGCGACCAGCTTCCGGGCGCGGCGCCAAGGTCGATGATGCGCCGGGCACCGGCAAGGATCTTGTGCTTTTCGTCGATTTCGAGAAGTTTGAAGGCCGCGCGGGCGCGATAGCCCTCAAGCTGAGCCCGCTGGACGTAGGGATCGTTGATGTGGCGCTCCAGCCAGCGGCGCGAAGAAGCCTTGAGCTTGCCCTTCTTCACCTTCTGGCCGAGCTTACGGCCGCTGCGGTTGCCGCCGATCGGCGATTTCGTCATATCTTGTTCCCCTCGTGGGCCTTGTTCCCCTCGTGGGTCCTGTTCCCTTCGTGGGCCTTGTTTCCTTCCAGGTTCGCCGATCCGCCATTGAAGCTGCGCTGGTGCCGGCGCGGGCGCGCACGGCGCCAGGCGCCGTCGTCAGCCATCATATCGGTCAACAGGCCCTCGCGCAGGCCGCGGTCGGCCACGCGCATGCGCGTCGACGGCCAGCGACGGCGGATCGCCTCGAGGATCGCGCAGCCGGCGAGCACCAGATCGGCGCGGTCCGGACCGATGCAGGGATTTGCGGCGCGAGCCGCGAAATCCCAGGAAAGCAGGCGAGATTGCATCGCCGAAACTTCGTCGTCGGACAGCCACAACCCATCGACCTTGCGCCGGTCGTAACGCGGCAGATCGAGATGGACGCCGGCAAGCGTCGTCACCGTTCCCGAGGTTCCGATCAGGTGAAAGCCGTCGCCGCCATTCGCAAGGGCTTCGACCGGAGGGCTGTCGAAGCGGGCAAGCATGCCCTCGACCTCGCGCACCATCGCCTCGAAGCTCTGTGGCGTCACGTGCTCGCCGCCATGGCGTTCCGAAAGGGTGACGACCCCGACGGGGAGCGACGTCCAATGGGTGATGTGGTTGGCAAGCCGGCTCGACCGGTTGTCGCCGATGCGGATGATGGCGATCTCGGACGAGCCGCCGCCTATATCGAAGAGGACGACGGATCTCGTCTCGCGATCGACCAGCGACGAGCAGCCGGAAACCGCCAGCCGCGCCTCGGTCTCGCGATCGATGATCTCGAGCTCCAGCCCGGTTTCCTCCGCCACGCGCTTCAGAAAGGTTTCGCCGTTGGCGGCCGAACGCGCCGCCTCCGTCGCGATCAGCCGGCGGCGGCGGATCGAACGGGCATTGAGTTTCGCGGCACAAATCTTGAGTGCCTCGACGGACCGCTCCATCGCGTCGTCGGACAGGCGCCCGCTCGCGCCGAGCCCCTCGCCGAGCCGAACGATGCGCGAGAACGCGTCGACCACGCGAAACTGGCCTGGCCGGGTCGGCTGCGCAACCAAGAGGCGGCAATTGTTGGTGCCGAGGTCGAGCGCCGCATAAAGCGGTGCCGGTGCCTCGCTCGCCGCAACAAAGGGTGCGCGCAGATTTTGCGGCCGAGGTGCCTGTGCCGGCTGCGCAGCCGCGGCGGCTTCGGCCCCGCGTGGATCGCCCGGCCGGTCGGCAGCATGCGATTTGCCGTTCGACGCAAGCGGCCGTCCCTGAAGCCCGCGCCGATGGCGCGCCTTCTTGCTGCGTTTGTGGCCCTTCTTGTCGGTGATCGCCGCTTCGAAAAGCTCGACGTTTCCGCCGGAAACGGCGGCTACGACCTGGCCCTGCGGTTTGGCTACTTTCGTGCGCCGGCGCCGTTTGCGCTTGCGCGCTGGCTCCGCCACATCTACTCCTGCGGGACGCCCTGCTTCTCCGGCCTGGCCGAATTGGCTGGCAACTGCAGACGGCGAGCCGGACGGTCTGCGCCGCCTCCGCTTGCCCTTTCCGCCGCGCGGCACGACCTTGCGCGCCTCGCCACGACCTGCTGCCGACGCCCCGGATTCAGACGGCTTTTCGCCGTGATCGGGGTCTCTCACTTGTCTCAACCATGGCGCCGCGCGAAGCCTGACGGCCGCTCAAGGCGCTCTCTCGATTTTGCGTTGGCGCGACTGTACCAGCGCCGCCCCTTTTCGCCAAACTTTTTTTGACGTCGCGGCTGCTGCATGGCTCGTTCAATCGAAATCGCCTTAAGGATAAAAACATGCAGCGATTTCAAGTGCTACGGCGTCCTTTGCGCGACTGATGAGAAGCACGGCGCTGTGGGCCGGCGAGCCGAGCCACTACCAGGCTTACCGGCGGACAGCTCACCGCCGGTTCCCTTTTTCGCCTCCTGCCCGTCGTCGGCGCGTCGAAAAGAGTGGCTGGCCACAGGCCAGTCGCATTTTTTTGCCAAAAGGTATTTGCATCGGCCGTTCTTTTGTTTATAAGCCCGCCACACCGACGCGGCGGCCACGCTCCGCCAGCGAGCCTTGGGGAATAGGTTAACGGTAGACCAGCGGACTCTGACTCCGTTAGTCCTGGTTCGAATCCAGGTTCCCCAGCCAATCTCCAAGATCACCGTTTGACGACAATCTGCAACTCACAACGCAGTTTGCGGCATTGCGTGACAGCCCCGCTACTCCGCCGACCTGAACTGCAGCGTGAACACGTTCCCGGCGATCTCGTCGGCGAGTGCCTTTGAAAACTCCAGCGGCATGCAGCCCTGCAGCGCCTCGGTCGCTGCTGCCACGAAGGCTTTGCGTTGCGTTTCATCTCCGGTGACGCGGATCGCGGTCGGTTGCGGGGGGCCCATCAGCGTTCCGTTGCCCTTGAAGCCGAACTTCAAGGTGACGAAGGAATCCTTGATGCCGGATGGCGGGGTCCAGCATTTGCCAAGCGCGTTGCCCACATCCTCGACGGTCTGCAGCGGCTCCGCCCAGGACGGACCCCTCGCGGTGACGAGGAATAAGCTCGCCAGAATCCACACGGCAGCGACTTTCATTGCGATCCCAACCCCACTTCGAACGAACCGATCATTCGGCACGCGCAAGATTGCGCGTAACCGGGCGCTCACGCAAGCCGCCCGGCATCTTCGCAAACAGCGAATGTTTTCCGTGCCTCCAGCAATCTGCGTTTCGACAGATTGCTGATCAGCGCCGTTGTGTGGAATGCCATGGCGGGCATTCGATTGATATGCAGCAGCCACTTCCCAGCTCCCGATGCATGCAGCGTTTTCGCGGCATTCAAACGAGCCTTTCGCAGTTACACCACGTATCGGTAAAGCACCTTTGCGAGGCAAATTGTAGCTCTGGCCGCCGGTATCGGAACTTAGCAAGATCTGGAACGTTTTAATATTTTACCGTGGCTCTGACCGGCCGAGGCGAAGTCGCGATTATACTTGCGATGGTACGGAGTCACTCCTTAGGTCTCTGCAGATTTAGGGAGCACATGCCTGCAACTGCTTTGCTTGGCGCCGGCAATGAATGACGTCCAGAAAGGATGTGAATGCGATGAATCAGCATGAAGAACTGAAGGACAAGCCACTCATCGATCCCGTGACCGGCCAGCCGACGCCCCGGGAACCCGAGATGCGCGGCAAAACGTCAGGCCGCAGCAGTTGGCCCTTGCTGATCATTCTGCTCGCGGGGCTGGTGCTGGCGCTGATCGCCTGGCTGCCCGCAGAATTGACCAGGGACACGGAAGAGGCGACGCCGCCACCGGCAACGGGCCAGGCAACGCCTCCGGCCGGACAAACGACGCCGCCAACGGCACCACAGCCGCAGACCACGCCGGCGCAACCGGCACAACCGGCACAATAAGATCTGGCTAAGGATTATCATAAACGAGGAGGACCGGTTCTCCTCGTCGCGGGGACCGGGTTAGGAGAGGGGCAAATATTGACTGCAGCGCCGTGCGTCTAATCAGACGCGCAAGGGACACTGGAGCACTGAATCGCTGCTCATGGAACAGATCCTCGCCGATATGCTTGCTCCGACGCAGGTTCCCTATCCGGTGATATTTGCGCGGCTCTGCGGCGCCATCCTGTTTGGTGCGCTGATCGGCGTCGAGCGGGAAAGGCGGCAGAGGCCAGCCGGCCTGAGGACGCACATTCTGGTCAGCCTCGCCTCCGCGATCTTCGCCGTGATCGCAGTTGAAAGCGTGCATATGGCGAGCCTCTCGGGACCTGAAGTGCGGATCGACCCGATACGCGTCGTCGAAGCCGTCACCGCGGGCGTGGCCTTTCTCGCGGCCGGCTTGATCGTGTTTTCCAAGGGCGAGGTCAAAGGGCTGACCACGGGGGCCGGGATGTGGCTCGCGGGCGCGGCAGGCCTAGCCGTCGGCTTCGGATTCTGGCCTATCGCCGCATTTGCTTCCTGCGCCAGCCTCGCCGTGCTTTTCATCCTCTGGCGGTTGGAGGTCGCTCTCCACTGGAAGTCGCCGGAGCCGTCCGAAGGCGGACAGCGCGTTTCGAAGCAGAACTAGATCACGATGACTCCAGGTCTAATCGACCTCAACGTGACCCAGAACGCGGGCGGAAAACCGCACACACCTCATGCTGCTCCAGCTCTTCCCCCGAAAAGCCGTTGCGCGCTACTCATGGCGTTTGGCCTACAGCGCCGGGAAAGGCATATGGAACTTCCGGCTCGGGACGGCCGGCAACGGGTGCTGGGCCTGCGCGCGGATTCCTCCGCACGGCCGGCCCTCTCTGTCGGTGTGCCTGCAGCATGGCGACCGCCCGGCGGGCATCTTCGGGCGTTTGGAATACCTGGCCGTCCAGCGGCCACACACTGTATTTGACAGCGACAAAACGCAATTGTCCGTTGTCAGGCATCAGTGCGCCGACCGCCTCGCCAGCGAATTCTATCGTCTGCTTACTCATAGGTGTGAAACTCCCTCCCGGCGGCTCGTGGAGCGACGGGTAAATTTTCGCTGGGCAGGCGCCAACGAACCGAACCCTCGCCTTCAGCCACCGATGAAACACCTGAGCGGCCGTTTGGTTCCACATCGCGAGAATAAATCGGCACGACGATGCCGCCATCGGCGAGGAAAATTATCGTCGGCGGCAGGGAGGCGCGCTTCCCCTGGAATTGCCTCATGCATGTCGCCCAAAAGTGTGCAGCGGTTTGGGACAACGACATGCAAAAAGGCAAGGACCTGAAGCGCGTCGCATGAGTGCGATTGAACGCGCCCCGCTTTAGGCGAGGAAGCGCTCAGGCCGATAGGGAGCGATGTCGATTACGGTCTTTTCGCCGGTCATCGCCTCGGCCAGCGCCCGGCCGGTGACCGGGCCGAGGGTCATGCCGTGATGCGCATGGCCGAAGGCGAACCAGAGGCCCTCGTGCCGCGGTGCCTTGCCGATGATCGGCATCATATCGGGCGTGCAGGGCCGCGCCCCCATCCAGGGCTCCTCGTCGCGCCGTTCAGCCAGCGGGAAGAACTCGCGCGCGACCCTTTCGGCCCGGGTCAACTGTACCGGCGTTTTCGGCGCATCGCGCAGTGCGAATTCTGCGCCTGTCGTCAAGCGGATCCCACGCAGCATCGGCGCCAGGAAATAGCCCTTTTCGGCGTCGAGCACCCAGTTGTTGAGCATTGCCCCTTCCTGGGCGCCATAATGCATATGGTAGCCGCGCTTGACCGCGAGCGGAAAATGATAGCCGAGCTTGCGCGTCACCGTATCCGCCCAGGGGCCGAGCGCCACCACCACCTCGCGGGTTTCGAGCGGACCTTCCGGTGTCGCGACCCGCCAGCCGGCGCCCTCCAGAATGTGCTCCAATGTCGCGGCATCGCCCGAGACGAGCCGGCCGCCCAGCGATTGGAAATAGGTAAGATAGGCCTTGTTGAGGCTGTGCGGATCGCGGATCGACCAGGGGTCGGTCCAGCGCAGCCCGCCGGCGAGTTCGACGCGGATGGATGGTTCGATGGTCTTGAGTTCGCTCGTCGAAAGCTTCTGGTGGTTGACGCCAAAACCGGCGGAGAGTTTTTCCGCATCCTTGTAGGCGGAGTCGCGCTCCTTTTCCGTGCGAAACACCTTCATCCAGCCGTCCTTGCGGATGAGGTCCCCGGCACCGGAGGCCTCGATCAGGTCCTGGTGCTCGGCGATCGAGTTTTCGATCAGCGGCGCATAGAGATGCGCGATCCTCTGGTGCTGGGTGAAGCCGGAGTGCCACCAATAGCGCGCCAAAAACGGCACCAGCCCCGGCAGCGCGCGAAAGTGATAGCTGGCGTCGATGGTGTTGTTCAGCGCGTAGCGGAAGAGCGCGCCGAAATCATGCGGAAAGCCGTAGGGAAAGACGCCTTCGCGCTGGATAAGGCCGGCGTTGCCGTAGGAGGTCTCTTCCCCGGGACCGCGCCGATCGAGAAGCACCACCGACTTCCCGCGCCGCGCCAGGTGGATGGCGGCGGAAATGCCGACAATGCCGGCGCCCAGAACCACTACGTCAGTCTTCATGTGCCACTGCCCCTACTCGCTCACAAATCCGCCGCAGGTGCCGGAGGCTCGCTGCAGCAGTTGCGCCTTTACTTTTTCAACTTGCTCATGATCTGCTCCAGCGAACCGAGGAGCACGGCGGAAACGACAAAAGCCAGATGCATGATCGTCGCCCACATCAGCTTCTCGCTGGTGAACTGCTGGGCATTAAGGAAGATCTGCAGAAGATGGATCGACGAGATCGCCACGATGGAGGAGGCGACCTTGATCTTCAGGCTGCCGGAATCAAGCTTGCCCAGGAATGAGACCTCGCCTTCCCCCTCGTCGAAGCGGCTGACGAAATTTTCGTATCCGGAAATCATCACCATGACGATCAGGCTTGCGACGAGCGCGGCGTCGATCAGCCCGAGCATTGCCAAGATCATCTGGGCATCGTCGTAAACGAAGACCAAGCCCGCAACCTTCAGGAACTTGTAGATGAAGGAAATGCCGTAGAGAGCAAGCGCCGCAACCAGCCCGAGATAAAAGAGAACCAATAGCCAACGGCTCGACAGGATGATGCGCTCGACGATGAGTTCCAGGGACTTCATGAGTTTGTTCTGTTCCTGACCAGTGGCGGGTACCCGCATGAATAGCCAAGCGCATTGGCCAGAGCAAGGGAACTGAACACGGCTTACAACGGAAAGGGGCGAAGCATCGCGCTTCGCCCCTTTTTCGTTCATGAGCCCACGGACTTGTCGCGTCAGGTCCTGCGCATGAGTCCGGCAATAAGAGAAATCACCAAGAATACGAGGAACAGGAAGAACAAGACCTGGGCAATGCCCGCCGAAGCTCCGGCAATACCACCAAAGCCGAGAATGCCGGCGATGATGGCAACGATCAGAAAGACGAGTGCATAGTAGAGCATGGATATCTCCAATGTCTGCGTTGGTGAAATTGTAACGCGCGGCTCGTCGCCTTTGTTCCGGGCTCCATATTGCTCACGCCGAGACCGCGAAAGACCTGTGAGGCGAAAGAAAACCTTTCGTTAACCAAGAAACGGCAAACGCACCAGGATCGGCACGAGGGGACAAAATTCGCCAGGAACCTTCGATAGGGCTTGGCGTTGTTCCGGTAACGAACGCTCTTGGGAACGCGATGAAGATTCCGTCTCGACATATATGGAAATCGGTAACGGAGGTCGCCCGGCACAACGCAGCCGTGCGCAGCCATAATCTGCATATTGGCAGGACGATCCGCGATCTTCACATCCACACGGAAGAGAAGCGCAACCAACGTCTCCAGGCTCTTCTCGAGGCTCTGGAAAAAGCCGAACGCGATATCCACTGATGACGGGCGACGTCCGTCGTCACCAGACGCACGTGCGTCGCGTTAGACGCGTTTCGCCAGCCCGGTAGAGCATTCTGCAGTCAGGTGGAATCACCTGACGCCGCACAAATGCGGCAAAAACAAACAGATAGAGCAGCGGCGCGAACGCACGTAAACGCATCCCGCTCTAATGGCGTGATGCCCATTCGTCGATCTGGCGCTCCGCCTCGTCCTTGGCAATTCCGTAGCGCGCCTGAATGCGCCCGGCGAGCTCCTTCCGATTGCCGTTGATGATGTCGAGATCATCCTTGGTAAGCTTTCCCCACTGCACCTGGGCCTTGCCCTTGAATTCTTTCCACCGGCCTTCGATGATGTCCCAGTTCATGAATGCGCTCCTTTCAATTCTTGATGCGGAAAGTCACTCATCGCCAGCCGAAGGACGGGCACGGCCTGCAACCGCATAAGGTTCTTCATCGGGCGTCACGCTCACTTCAAGCTTGCCCGCTGGTGTGATCGCCCATTCGATCACCGCACTTTCGACGATGAGCGCAGGATCAACCTCGGCGCACTTGCCGTATGCCGACTTGAAAACCTTGCCCACTTCCCCCATCGCGGGAGGAAGCAAGGCCTGGCATTCCTCCATGGTTTCGAAGGCAACGACCGGCGACGGCACCTCCCGGCACGCTGTCGTATTCTGCATGCAACCGACAAGAACCATGATGGCGGCAACATGTTCCATTTTCCGCGCTCCTTCGACACGCAGAACAAACGGCGGAGGCCCCTAGGCGGTTCCATGGCTGGGCCATCGCCTTCCGCCGACCGGCATCAATCTTGAGCGCAGAGCAACCATCACGCGCGTTGGCGGTGCATAGGCGGAACAAAAAGGCGGCAATCAGCGTTTGCGCAACAACTAACGAGCGTCGTGGCAGTGGCGATATTTTAGGAGATACGAATGAGAGGGCCGACAGTGATTGGTGTGACCAGCCCCAAGACGGCCGAAACGCCCGGTGATCGCCGGCATCCCGAGAGGTTGGGACGAGAGCCCTTCTCATGACATCTTAAAGGCTGTGTCCGGTCGCACGACACGGCTTGCTTCATCCCGCAGTTCAGCAACCAAACCTCGGATAGGAACGCATCATGAAGAAGATACTTCTCGTCGCCAGCCTGATCCTTCCCCTTGCAGCCTGCACGGCAACGGAAAGGGGCGCCGGCATCGGTGCCGCATCTGGCGCGATCATCGGCGGGGCAGCCACTGGAAATGTTCGCGGAGCAGCCGTTGGCGCCGGCATCGGTGGTGTGGCCGGCGCCCTTATCGGTCGTGCGAACGAGCCCGGCTATTGTTACTATCGCGACCAATACGGCCGCCGCTACACTGCGCGTTGCTGATCGGGGTAGCCAGCGCGAAACCCGGCCGGCTGCCGCATGATCCGTTAAATCGGAATCGATTCAAGGTAAGATCATGCAGCAATTCGGAGTGCTACAGCGACCTTGCGCGTCCGATTGGACGCGCAGCGCTGGAGTTATGCCGCCGAGTTGGCACGCAATTGGCACGCACGCTCCCTGCAAGCTCGCGCCTATCTGACGTTCCCGTGCGAAGCCCTCAATCGAACGGCGGGATCAGCGCCGTGACTGCGCGCTCTCGGCCGCGTCAAGCCGCTCAAGCAAATCAATAAACTGCCGCGGAATTGGTTCGTTTTCCAAGGCTTGGTAAAGCGCCTTCAATTTCGATGCGATCTGTGCGCTCGGATCGTTCATCGAGGCAGCGCCCGGCGCCTTGCGCCGTCCGGAAGGCCCGTTCATTTTCCGCTTCCGCGCGCCGAAGGCCGTATCCCCCTGTTCCGGCCATTCCTGTCCCATATGCCCGTCATCTGTCTACTCTAGGCTTTCCATTATCCGAAAGACGTGCTCAAAACATTGACGTATCCTGCTGCACGCCCATTGTCCGCAAGACCGGGACCATACCGGCACAATAGTTTAGGAAACCCTAAATGTCACTTTCGACCAGGATTGCGCCACATCTTCCCTATCTGCGACGCTATGCCCGCGCCGTCACGGGCTCGCAAGCCGCAGGAGACGCCTATGTTGCCGCCGTGCTCGAGGCGCTGATCGAGGACGTCAGCCTGTTTCCGACCGCCTCCGACGACCGAATCGCTCTCTACAAGCTGTTCTGCAGCCTGTTCGACAGGCTCGAAATCGATCGCACGCAATTGACATCACCCTTCGCCTGGGAGCGCCAGGCCGCAGCCAATCTGTCGCTGATCGCACCGGCACCGCGCCAGGCATTCCTGCTGATCGCGGTCGAAGGCTTTTCCACGAGCGAGGCGGCCGAAATCATGAACCTTGACCCGGGCGCCTTGACCACTCTGCTCGCCGGGGCGTCACAGGACATTTCCCGTCAGGTGGCGACCGAGGTCATGATTATCGAAGACGAACCGCTGATCGCCATGGATATCGAGGACATGGTGACAAGCCTCGGACATCGCGTCACCGGGATTGCTCGAACGTATCGCGAGGCGCTCGAACTCTATCGGACGACTTCGCCGAAAATGGTTCTTGCCGATATCCAGCTCGCCGACGGCAGTTCGGGTATCGACGCCGTCAACGATATCCTGGCGGAAACCACCGTGCCGGTGATCTTCATTACGGCCTTCCCCGAGCGGCTCCTGACAGGCAAGAAGCCTGAGCCGGCTTTTCTGGTAACGAAGCCCTTCAATCCGGAAATGGTGAAGGCGCTGATCAGCCAAGCCCTGTTCTTCGACGAGCAGGCGCGCACCGGGCGCCCCTAAGCCACTGCATGCTTGCTTAAATCGCAGCCGATTCAAGGGTAAAGGCATGCGGCAATTCAAAGTGCCACAGCGAGCTTTGCGCGTCTGAAAGACGCGCGGTGCCGTAGCGGCCCGCGCCGCCAGCTACCCGGTATCGGATCCGACCTCACTCCGGCAACTGCCGCTCGGCAGGCGGTTCGCGCACCTGCTCGAAAACGGTCATGGCGATAAGTGACAGGGGTAGCGCCAGAAGCGCGCCAACGGCGCCCCACATCCAGGTCCAGAAAATGATCGCGATGAAAATCAGGAATGGATTGACCGCGAAGCGGTGCCCCACGACCGCTGGGACGACGAGATTTTCCATGAGCAGATGCACGACGAAGAAGGCAACAGCGGGCGCAATCCCGAGCAGCAGCGCGTCGTGCGTCATCAATCCGCCGACGAGAAGCGACAGCGTCATGAAAGTCACACCCAGATAGGGGATGAAACTCGAGACGAAGGCAAACAACCCCCACAGCGGCGCCATGGTCAACCCGCCGACAAACGCGATCACCATCGTCATCACGCCGAGCACCAGATAGATGAGGCTCGCAGTCGAAAAATACTGGGCGAGGGCATCCTCGGTTGCGTTCATGATCCGGATCGCGTTCAAGCGACGATCCCTGCTGGCAAAGGCAAGGATAATGCTGTTGCGCAGTTGTAGGCGGCCGAGAAGGAAAAGCACAAGGGCTGCCAGAAAGATCAGTGTCTGGATGAGTGCCGGCGTCAAGCCTGCTGCAACGGTTCCAAGCATGGGGCCGGCGTTCTTTACGAGCGCGTCGGCAAGTGCATTCGGGTCGGCATTGCGTATCAGTGCCATTCTCAACCAGGTGAACCGCTCGATGAACGGCAATATCCGATCCACGACGCCCTCGGCCAGCCGGGGTGCCTCACGCGCGATGTCGGTGATGGGGCCGAGAAGTGCATTCACCAGCGAAGACAGCCCGAGCACGAAGACAAGCGCCAGCAAAAGGCCGCCGAAGATCGGCGGCAGGCCGAATCTCTCCAATTCGTCGGCCGCCCTGCCAAGCACGATGCCAACGATAATCGCCAGCGTGATCGGCATGAGGATTGCTTCCATGGAATAGACGGCCGCCGAGCAGGCGATGACGAAGAGGCCCACCGTGCTTAGCGCGACCAAAGCCTCAATCCCGTTGCGCTTTCGCACGACGACCGTCGGCGATTCGGCCAGGGCGATATTCTTGCCCACGCTGCGTTCCGGTTTGCGGTCAGTCGTAATTTGCATCGCATCCTTCTTTTCAGACTGCAATCCGGAACATTCCGCCCCCGCTCCCGCACCCGACACATTCGCATTTCACAAAGGCGTCGCTCAGCGTTGTCCGGGTGGGAATAGATGGAGCGTCAGGGAGAGCAGGCCCAACCCCAGAACGATTATCAGCAGCATGCGCGCCACTTCATCCGTTGTCTGCGGGAGGAGGCCGAAACCGATTACGATCCCTGCGAGCGCCAGCACGAAAAAGCGGGGCAGCCAGTAGAGCATTGGTCATTTCCTTCCGTTAGGAATGACCGATAAACGCCCGAGCGAGTGCTTGGTTCCTACTACAGGTTCCCTTAAATCGTCGCCGATTCAGGGATAAAACATGTAAAAATTCAAAGTGCTACAGTGTCCTTTGCGCCCGATAGGACGCGCGCCCCCGTAAGGCGGTAAGTCCGCCCGGCCGAAGCGAAACGCCGCCGTGCACAAGGCACGACGGCGCGCATTCATTCAGCCGAAAAAGGAAGGACTTACGCGGCAGCAGTGACAATGACTTCGACGAGGTATTCCGGTGTTGCGAGCTTGGCTTCGCCTGTCGCACGGGCGGGCGTATGGCCCTGCGGCACCCAGGCGTCCCAAACGGAATTCATCTTGGCGAAGTCGGCCATGTCCGCGAGCCAGATCGTTGCCGACAGGATGCGCGTCTTGTCCGTGCCTGCGAGGGCGAGAAGACGATCGACTTCGGCGAGCGCCTGCTTCGTCTGGGTGACGACGTCGTCACCGGCGTTGCCGACCTGGCCGGCCAGGTAAACCGTGTTGTTATAGACCACGGCCTGGCTCATACGCGGGCCGGTTTCAAAGCGCTTGATTTCCATTGTCATCATCCTGAAGTTTGGGCCGGCGCTCTTCCGGCCGGCCGATAGCGTCCGCCCGCCGCCTGAAGGCGAGTCGGTGGCGGCGCAGAAGCTCTACACCAAAGGCAGATCGAGGCCAAGGAGCCGCCCTTGTCCCCCACATCGAATATCCCTGATCGAACGGCAGATTCCGTCCTGACCCGAGCAGGCTTCAAGCCGCTTTCTTTGCAAGACGCGCCTTGATGCTGGCAATGTCTGCGCGCGGTGTGGCGGCAAACAGGGTCTTGGTATAGCTGTGCTTGGGATCCGCGAAGACCTCGTCGCGGCCGCCGTATTCCACCGCTTCGCCGTAATACATCACCATCACGTCGTCGGCGATGTAGCGCACCACCGAGAGATCATGGCTGATGAAGACATAGGTTAAGTGGAACTCGTCCTGCAGGTCCGCGAGCAGGTTGAGCACCTGCGCCTGAACCGACAGATCGAGCGCGGAGACCGGCTCATCCAACACGAGCAGGCTGGGATTGAGCATCAAGGCGCGCGCAATGGCGATGCGCTGGCGCTGGCCGCCCGAGAACATGTGCGGATAGCGATTATAGTGTTTCTCGTCGAGACCCACTTTTTTCAGCATCGTCATGGCACGGTCACGGCGCTCGTCGGCCGGCGCCTTGGTGTTGATGACGAGCGGCTCCGCCAGGATGTCGCCGATCTTCTGGCGAGGATTGAGCGAGCCATAAGGATTCTGGAAAACGATCTGCACCTTGCGGCGCATTTCCGATGTCAGGCCGTCTCTCGCGATGTCGACCTTCTTTCCGTCGATCAGCAACTCGCCCGATGTCGCGGGATCGATCAGCGTGATGATGCGGCCAAGCGTTGACTTTCCGCAGCCGCTTTCGCCAACGATCGCCAGCGTCTTTCCCTCGTCCACGGTGAAGCTTACGCCTTTGAGCGCATGGACAGTGCGCGCCTTACGCAGCAGGTTGCCGGGAATGTGATAGTCGCGCACCAGGTTGCGGGCTTCGAGAACATGGGTCATCGAGTGGCTCCCTCCAGCATCTGCTGGTCGTTGAAGAGTTCGGAGATCGTCGGCAGGCGGTCGCCCGTCGCGTTCTCCGGCAGGGCAGCAAGAAGCGCGCGCGTGTAGTTGCTCTTCGGCGACTCGAACAGCGACAGCACATCTGCCTCCTCGATCTTGCGACCCTTGTATTGAACGACGACACGATCCGCCGTTTCCGCCACCACGCCCATGTTGTGGGTGATCATGATGAGGCCCATGCGGTATTCCTGCTGCAGTCTCATCAGAAGATCGAGGATCTGCTTCTGGATCGTCACGTCGAGAGCGGTCGTCGGCTCATCCGCGATGAGGAGCTTCGGGTTGCAGGCAAGTGCAATCGCGATCATGACGCGCTGGCACTGTCCGCCCGACATCTGATGCGGAAAATGGCCGAGGCGCTCGGCCGGTTCAGGAATACCGACGGCCTCGAAAAGTTCGATCGCGCGCTTGCGTCGCGCCTTGCGGTCGAGCCCCATATGGATGCGCAGCACTTCCTCGATCTGGAAGCCGACCGTGAAGCACGGATTGAGGCTGGCGATCGGCTCCTGGAAGATCATGGCGATGTCCTTGCCGACAATCTTGCGACGGTCAGCCGCGGACATCTTCAGAAGGTCCCGTCCATTGAAGGCAAGCTTGTTCGCCGTCACCTTCGCGGTCCAAGGCAAAAGCCCCATCGCGGCAAGCATCGACACCGACTTGCCTGAGCCCGATTCCCCGACGATCGCCAGGACCTCGCCCTCATGCACCTTGAGCGAAACGCCGTCGACGGCCCGAAAAGGCCCGGAGGACGTCTGGAATTCAACGACGAGATTTTCAATTTCGAGAAGCGCCATGTCAGGACCTCTTCAGCTTGGGGTCGAGAGCATCACGCAGGCCATCGCCCATGAGATTGATTGCGAGAACGGTCGCGAGAATCGCAAGGCCGGGAAGCGTCACGACCCACCAGGCACGCAGAATGAATTCGCGCGCTTCAGCAAGCATCGTTCCCCATTCCGGCGTTGGCGGCTGCGCACCCATGCCGAGAAAGCCGAGCGCCGCCGCATCGAGGATCGCACTCGAAAAGGAGAGCGTCGCCTGAACGATAAGGGGCGCCATGCAGTTCGGCAGGATGGTCTTGAACATCAGCCTCAGGTGGCCCGCGCCAGCGACCTTGGCCGCCACGACATAGTCCCGGGTCTTCTCCGTCATCACCGCTGCCCTGGTCAGCCGCACGAAATGCGGCTGGAACACCAGCGCGATCGCGATCATCGCATTGGTAAGACCGGGACCGAGCACGGCGACCAGAACCAGCGCCAACAGCAGCGACGGAAACGCCAGGATAATGTCCATGATCCGCATGATGACAGTATCGACCCATCCCCGGAAATAGCCGGCAATGACGCCGATGAGGATGCCGCCGATCAGCGACAATGTGGTCACGATGACGCCGACGAACAGCGAAAACCGCGTACCGTAGATCAGGCGGGAGAGCATGTCGCGGCCGACGGCATCGGTTCCGAGAAGGAATGCCGCGCGACCGCCCTCCTCCCAGAACGGCGGAAGCAGGACGGCTTCGCGGTACTGAATGGTCGGGTCATGCGGCGCAATAAGCGGAGCGCATACGGCAAGCAGTACCAGGAACAGGAAGAAGACCAAACCGATGACGGCGCCACGGTTCTCCGAAAAATAGTACCAGAATTCGGCGAGCCTCGCCCGGCGGGACGGATCGGTCGATATGGGGCTTGTTGCGGTAACTTCGGTCATATCGCCCTCCTCAATGCCGGATACGGGGGTTGATCAATCCGTAGAGCAAGTCTACGGCGAGGTTCACCAGCATGATGACGCCGGCGATGATGAGGAGTCCGCCCTGAATAACGGCGTAGTCCCGGCGGAAAACCGAATCGACCATCCATTTGCCGATGCCCGGCCAGGAGAAGATTGTCTCTGTCAGAATGGCGCCCGCCAGCATGACACCGATCTGGAGACCGATGGTGGTCACGACCGGAATCATCGCGTTGCGCAAGGCGTGGATACCGACAACGCGGAACGTCGGAAGCCCCTTTGCACGGGCCGTGCGCACATAATCCTCCGACAGCACCTCGAGCATCGCCGAGCGGGTCTGCCGCGCGATGACGGCAAGCGGAATGGTGCCGAGCACGATCGTCGGCAGAATGAGATGACTGAACGCGGACTGGAACGCCCCCTCCTGCCCCGACAACAGCGAATCGACCAGCATGAAGCCGGTGACGGACGGAAAGAAGAACATCAGCGAGATACGTCCGGACACCGGCGTCCACTGCAACATGCCGGAGACGACGATGATCAAAAGCAGGCCCCACCAGAAAATCGGCATCGAGAAGCCGACGAGCGCTGTGCCCATGATGATCTGGTCGAAGATGGAGCCGCGCTTGATTGCCGCAACGACACCCGCGGGGATGCCGACAACGACGGCGAAGATGATCGCGCAAAGCGAGAGTTCGACCGTCGCCGGGAAGAGCTCCAGGAATTGATCGATCACGGGCCTCTTGGTGACGATCGACAGCCCGAAATCACCGTGAAGAACGCCCCAGAGATAATCGAGGTACTGCACGACAATCGGGCGATCGAAGCCCAACTGGTGTGAAATTTCCGCGTGGCGCTCCGGCGACATCACCCGTTCGCCGGAAAGCAGCGCGACAGGGTCACCAGGAAGCAGGCGGATGAAGGAAAAGGCGATGATCGAAACCCCGATGAAAGTCGGGATCAGCACCGCCAAGCGCCCCAGAAGAAATCGAAACATAGTCAAACCTCATGCCGTCGGCGCCGCGAATTGGTGAGCGGCAGCACTGGCAAAAAGGAAGAGGGGCGCTCGCCCAACGGCAAACGCCCCCTTCGGGTCAGTCGGTAAGATTACTCTACAATGTCAACGCCGTCGAAAGCAAAGTCGCCGAGCGGGCTCTGCACGAAGCCTTCGACGTTCTTGCGCATCGGGACGATGGAGAGCGAGTGGTCGAGCGTTGCCCACGGCGCTTCCCTCTTGAAGACGGCCTGAGCCTGCTGGTAGAGCTTTGTGCGCTCCGCAACGTCAGTCGCCTCCTTGGCCTTGGTCACCAGATCGTCGAACTCCTTGTTGCACCACTGGGCGCGGTTGTTGCCGCCGACAGCATCGCAACCAAGCAGCGTGTCGAGGAAGTTGTCCGGATCACCGTTGTCACCCGTCCATCCGAGGATCACGGCACCGTCGCGATCCTTCGCCTTCGACTTTTCGAGATACTCGGCCCACTCATAGGAGACGATCTCGACCTTGACGCCGATCTTGGCGAAGTCGGCCTGCATCAGTTCGGCAGTGCGACGTGCGTTCAGCATGTACGGCCGCGCAACCGGCATCGCCCAGATCTTCATCGAGAGATCCTTGACGCCGGCATCCTCGAGCATCTTCTTGGCGACTTCCGGCTCGTAGGTATCGTCCGCGATGGTGTCGTCATAGGACCACATCGTCGGCGGAATCGGGTTCGACGCCGTGGTAGCCTGGCCCTGGAAGACGGCATCGACGATTGCCTGCTTGTTGATCGCCTTGTTCAGCGCCTTGCGAACTTCGAGCTTGTCGAAGGGGGGCTGCGTCGTATTGTAGGCCAGATAGGCAACATTGAGACCGGCCTGCTCCATCACCTTGAGGTTCGGATCCGCCTTCATGGCTTCGACGTCGGCCGCATTCGGATAGGGCATCAGGTGGCATTCGCCGGCTTGCAGCTTCTGGTAACGGACGGCGGCGTCAGTGGTGATCGAGAAGACCAGATCGTCGATTTTCTGTTTTCCACCCCAATAGTCCGGGTTGGCCTTGTAACGAATGACCGCGTCCTGCTGGTAGCCGACAAAGGCGAACGGACCGGTGCCGAGCGGCATCTGGTTGAGCTGGTTCATCTTGCCGTCTGCCTGCAGCTTATCGGCATATTCTTTCGACATGATCGATGCGAAGGGCATGGCAAGGTTGGCGAGGAACGGTGCTTCCTTGCGCTTCAGCTTGATCTTCACCGTCATGTCGTCGACCTTCTCGATCGACTCGAGCACATCCGGCAAACCCATGCCGGCGAAGTATTCCCAGGAACCACCCGTCACGTAACCATGCCACGGATGGTCGGGCTTCCACTGCCGCTCGAGCGAGAAGATCACGTCGTCGGCGTTCAGCTCACGGGTCGGGGTGAAGAACTCGGTCGTCTGGAATTTGACACCCGGACGGAGCTTGAAGGTGTATTCGAGGCCATCGTCAGAGATCGTCCAGCTTTCAGCAAGCCCCGGCTCGGTCTCGGTCGTGCCCTTCTTGAATTCGAGCAGGCGGTTGTAAACGGTGTGCGCGGAAGCGTCGAAGGTCGTACCGGCCGTGTAGAGGCCCGGATCAAAGCCCTCCGGCGAACCTTCAGAGCAGTAGACGAACGTCTTCGACCAGGCAGAGCCGGCCATCAGCGTGGCAAGCGCCGTCGCTGCAAAGAGAGTAGTTAGCTTTTTCATGAGCTTGCTTCCCAGATTTGTTTTTTGTTCTCGCATTTTTCCTGACGCGGAATGACGTTTACACCCGGTCAAGGGCGGATGGAACGACATTTGGCGTCGCAATGCAATAAGTCACTGCAGAAATTTGTCTATGCGAAAAATTCTTCCTTAAGTAGAGCTTGCGCGAGTATCCACGATTTCCAACAGGAACCCGGTACATCCGTTTCGGCGGATGTCCGTCTTCAAGGGCGCGTTTACCGCCTGGACAACGAAATTGACAGCGCTTTCGCGCCTGACGCGCCAGAAAGACGCATCATGGGCGAGTCAAATCGTGCGAGTTGGGTCGCTTGGCCATCCCGTGAAATCCCCCAAATAGTGCAGTAGAAACACAACGTCTGTCGTGCAATAGAATGCATACGGATTTCGGGGGGAACATTCGGCGTGGGTGATATCCATGTGAAGGATCTGGCCGGCGACGTGGAGCTCGTGTCCATGTCAGGTTGGCCGGCAAACTGCCGCGCGGATATAGGGAGATAGCCGCGGCGTGGCAGTCTTGCAGGAAAATCACAGGCGCTACGACCTTCACGAGGAGCTGGAGAAGGCGCTCAACCGCGTGGATTTCTTCCGCATCTTTCACACATTGGCGCTGCGTTTCGGCTTCGGGCATTTCGGCATCCTGCAACTCGGCAACGAGAATGACGCCTGCATGCTTTCCAGTCGTCTGGTCCTCCACGACCTCCCCTCCGGCCTCACCGAGGAATACGACAAGCGTCACCGTTTCGGCGACTCCATCGTCTACAAGGCATTGCATGCCTCGAACATCTCGTCGGTATGGCGCGCGAATGATCCGGCGCTGAGAGGTCAGAGCCTCGTTTCCCAACTCGGCTTCGAGCTCTTGCTTTGCGTGCCAGTCAACGCGGCAACGACGGGAGCGCGCTATGCCGTGCTCTTTCTCGGCGATGGCGAGGACATCGAACAGGGCGAGCACTACGAGCTGTGCTACAGCGCGGCATCGGCCTTCGATTATTTCTATCGGGCAATGCTCGCCAACAAGGCTGGCATGGGGCTGACGCCGAGGGAAACCGAAATACTCAAGTGGATTTCGCACGGAAAGACAGCCAGTGAGATCGCCCTGATCGTCTCAGTCTCGGAACACACCGTGAATTCCCATACCGCAACGATCCTCAAGAAGCTCGATGTGGTCAACCGGACGCAAATGGTCGCGAAAGCGATACGAGAACAGATTATCGAGTGAAGTTGCCGGAGCGGCCGGCAAAGCCACGCGAGCGGCATGCTTCCCGCATGGGCCGCCGATCAATCAGGGATGTGAACGGTCATGACACGGAAAGCCCACATCTTGCTCGTTGACGACAACCCGGCGGAAAACCTGATCCTCAGCGGGCTGATCAGGAAAGTGGACAGCATCGACATAGAATTGCACTACTGCCGGACGATGGACAGCGCGATCGCCTTTCTTCTTTCCGGCAAACCGGTCTCGATGGTCCTGCTGGACAATCTCGTACATCCTCTCGGCGATTTTCGCGAGACCGTTCCCGCACTGAGGCATCAGGGCTTCATTGGCCCGATCGGCGTCATATCGTCCTCGCCGGGCGACCCCTATTTCCAGAACCTGGAAGCATACGGCGCCGATTTTCGCATCGACAAATCGGAAATCGACCCGACGGCGATCGAATTCATCCTGAGGGAATATTTGCCGGAGGAGTAACGGCGGCCGAAACAGTACGGCCGCCACGAGGGGCGGACAATCAAGCCGCCGAGGTGCGCACCTGTGCCGTTCCGTCAAGGCCGAGAAGGAAGTTGATCTGCGGCCGGGCCTTGACCAGATCGTCGATCGAATAACCCTGAAGCACTTCGAAGAAGGCATTCAACGCCTTCCGCAAGGCCGCGTTGAGGCCGCAGCTATCCACCAGCGGACAGTCGATCTCACCAGCCTCAAAGCATTCCGCCATGGCAAAACTGTCTTCGGTGACCTTCACGACGTCGAAGAGGCTGATCTCCGACGCCGGCTTCGGCAATCGTACACCGCCATTGCGGCCGCGGACGGTTTCCACCAGGCCCGCTTTGGTCAGCGGCTGCAATATCTTGAAAAGAAACAACTCGGAGACGCCGTAGGCCTTGGCGATCTCAGGGATGCGGCTGAGCTTCTCGCCGTTCGCTGCACAGTACATCAGCATGCGAACCGCGTAGTTCGTTTGCTTCGTCAGACGCATAATTCACTCCGGAATCGAGAAATTCATGTTTTCATCATATAGGACGGATCGCAGTTTGGAACAATTCCAAAAAACAGCAAAAATCACTTCTGATGGATGGCCACCTATTTCGCAGTTGACTGTCCGTGCGCGCGGCGTCAAAAGATGACTGATTTTGTTAAGTTACAAGCAAAGCGAAAATGGAGGGCACCATGCGCATGTCAACGACGATGATCGGGGCGCTGTCGATCACCGCGACGCTGTTTGCTTCGACGGCACCGGTCTGGGCGGACGGCGAGGTCAACATCTATTCCTATCGCCAGCCGGATCTGATTCAGCCGCTGCTGGACGCCTTTACCAAGAAGACCGGCATCACCACCAATGTGCTCTTCCTTGACAAGGGTCTCGTCGAGCGTATCCAGGCGGAAGGCGCAAACTCCCCTGCCGACGTCATCCTGACCGTCGATATCAGCCGCCTCACGGAGGCGAAGGACGCCGGCGTCACGCAGCCGGTCGCCAACGAGACGATCAACAAGGATATCCCGGCGCATTTCCGCGATCCTGACGGCAACTGGTTCGGCCTGACCACGCGCGGCCGTGTCGTCTACGCCTCGAAGGAGCGCGTGGCCGAGAACGACATCACCTATGAAAAGCTCGCTGACCCGAAGTGGAAGGGCAAGATCTGCACGCGCGACGGCCAGCACTCCTACAATATCGGTCTCTTCGCCTCGATGGTTGCCCATCATGGCGAAGCCGAAACGGAGAAGTGGCTGACGGGTCTCAGAAACAACCTCGCCAAGAAGCCCGACGGCGGCGACCGCGACCAGGCGAAGGCCATTCTTGCCGGTGAATGCGACCTCGCCCTTGGCAACACCTATTACGTCGGCCTCATGATGACCAATGAAAGGGAGCCGGAGCAGAAGGAATGGGCGGCGGCCATCAAGGTCCTCTTCCCGAACAGCAAGGACCGCGGCACCCATGTCAACATCTCCGGCATGGCGCTCGCCAAGAACGCGCCGAACAAGGACAACGCCATCAAGCTGATGGAGTTCCTGTCCGAAGGCGAAGCGCAGAAGATCTATGCCGAGCAGGTTTTCGAATACCCGGTACTTCCGGGCGCCGAGCCTTCCGAAATCGTCAAGTCCTTCGGCACGATCAAGCCGGATACGCTGCCGCTTGCCGATATCGCGGCCAACCGCAAGAAGGCTTCGGAACTGGTCGACAAGGTCGGTTTCAACGACGGCCCGCAGGATTAGGCGGAGTAATTATGGACGATAGAAGCAGCGGGCCCGAACGCCCGCTGTTTTCATTTGCGCGACGATCACGGCTGCGCCCGCAGTTCGGCTGCCAGATCCAGGATCGCCTTACGCCGCTCGGGCGTACCGGGATGCGTTGAAAATAGGCTTGTCTCGGAGTGATCCTCGAGCTTCATCTCGATAAGTTGGAAGAAGCGCGCGATCGCGGTCGGATCTCGGCCGGCTTTCGACATCAGCTCGACCGAATGCCGGTCAGCCGCCGCCTCTGCCGAGCGTGAGTAGGAAAGCGACAGGAGACCGCCGCCCTGGACAAGCACGTCCTCAGCGCCGGAGCCGATGTCACCGGCGATCAGCATGATGAGCGCGGCAACGCCGGCGGCGCGATAGATCTGCCGGAGACTGTGCTTAAGTTCGACATGCCCTATTTCATGGGCGAGCACGCCGACGATCATCTCCGTATCGTTGCCGGCCAGTTCGACCAGCTCATCGGTTAGGATCAGGGTGCCGTCCGGCAGGGCAAAGGCGTTGGGACCGATCGCGCCACCCTTGCGGAAGTTGAGCGTAAAGTCCTCCTTCCCTCGGCCTGAGAACGCCGCGATGGCCCGGAAGCCCTCGAGAACCCTGCCGCGCCGCGCCTCGTCGAGCTCGGAGTCGCCGAGCACTGTCCGGTCCAGGGCCTCGAGCGTGCTCGACGACATGATCCGCGGCACGACGGGCGGGGTCACGGCAACGGCGACTTCGACGAGGGCGGGCAAGGCCAGGCGATAGATCAGAGTGCCCAAAAGGATGGCAGCGGCGACAAAGGCGATAAGGCGCGGATGAAATCGCTCCATCCGGTGGATGATCCCTTCCCTGCCCCGGCCTTTTCGCGTGAGGAACCGATCGATCGCGGCGTTGTCGCTTGTCTCGAAAAGCGATCCATCGGGGAAAGTGATCCGACGTGGGACAGCGCCGACTCGCGGCGAAATCTCGACAGCCGACAGCTTGCCGTTGCTGAGTTCAGCGCCTGCATCGTCGTGTACCGTCAGGCGCTCTCCGGCCTCGGCGAGGCGCGAGGGCACCGAGCGGCTCGAACCGGCCGGATGCCACTCCCCAAGCGCAATGATCGGATTGTCAGAAGCCAAAGTCGAAACCTTCAATATCCATGAACTCCGCCCCGACAGCAGACCCCTCCTGCTCGATCGCCGAGAAGATCTCTCCGACTTCGCCCTCGAAACGGACAGCCGTGTGCTCGTTGACGTAAGTGGCCATGCGAACCGCCGCCCATGGCCGCATCAGGCCGAGGGTGACCAGTGTGACGACGAAGTTCGACACGGCAATCCATGTGTAGCGAAACCGGGAGAGATCACTCAACAAGCGATGCTTGCCGTCGAAGGTCGTGGCGGACCAGGCGACGTTCCGCACCCCCGCACGGTAAAACAGGGATGCTGTCCCGAAGACGGCGAAGATCAGAACATAGATGAACACCGTCAGCACCCCGATCGAGGCTTGAAGCTCGTCCGAAATTGCGTCGGGGTCGTCCATCAATGGCGCCATTGCGGTAATATTGATCGCGATGATAACTCCGATGATCAGCAATCCAAGAAGGATCATCGCCGCTGACGGCAGCCAGGTCTTGTAGATCGCGCCAAGGGATGGATCGGTTGCGAAGGGCTTGCGCCCGTAGCGGAGGTTGTTGCCGATGTAGCGGTACGACCAGCGACTGGCCAGTGGCGCAAGGATGCCGAGCGTCAGCGCTGCAAGCACCGGACCGACGATGAACGCCAAGAACGCGCCACCGGTCCGCCCGACAAAGTCGAAGCGCACGTTGCGGTAGCTTGTGACCCGGGCGCTGAAACGCAAGCCACGGGTAAGGAGCCACGGCACGAAGAAGAAGAACAACAGGCCGATTACCAAGCCGGCGAGCGGCATGACGGTGAGCACGACGTTGTAGAAGATCAGATAGGCGAACACGATCAGCCGGCCGATGAGGATCTGGCCACCCTTGGCGTGATACTCGAAGCCACGGCCAAGCAGCACGGTGTTGCCGTAGAAGTAGCGGTTGCGGCGAACCTTCGCCCATGCCGAATAAATGCCGAACGTGACAATCGTCAGCAGGATATTGACGATCCAGATCCCGAAATATTCAGTGGCGCTGCCGGCAAAGGACAAGCGCTGGAAGCCGCCTGCCGGCGAGCGGCCGAAATTGTTGCGACGATCAAGATATGCCGGCATCGCTGCCGGCTCGCTCAATGCCATGATTTCCCCCTCGCGCTGAGTTCCAAACGCCAGGCGAAGAGATGTCCGCCCGGCGCACTCGAAATGCATCCATGCGGAAACCGCCGCTATCCCCCGATATCGCGAATCTCCGATCGATGCAGCGACGTTAGTTGTACCGCCACACCCGATGCAACAAAAAAGGGCCTCCCGAAGGAGGCCCAGATGGGAGGACCCGAGATTGGGCGATCTTTGTGTTCCTCACCTCATCGTCGGGATGGAGAACTCGGCGCCATCCTTGATACCGGACGGCCAACGGGACGTGATGGTTTTCGTCTTGGTCCAGAACTTGAACGAGTCCGTTCCGTGCTGGTTGAGATCGCCGAAGGAAGAGGACTTCCAGCCACCGAAGGAGTGGTAGGCGAGCGGAACCGGGATCGGCACGTTGACGCCGACCATGCCGATGTTGATACGAGAGGCGAAGTCGCGCGCTGCATCGCCGTCTCGAGTGTAGATAGCGACACCGTTGCCGTACTCGTGCTTCATCGGCAGCGACAGCGCTTCCTCGTAGTTCTTTGCACGCACGACCGAGAGAACCGGTCCGAAGATCTCCGTCTTGTAGATGTCCATGTCCGGGGTCACGTGGTCGAACAGGCAGCCGCCGATGAAATGGCCGTTCTCATAGCCCTGCAGCTTGAAGTCGCGGCCGTCGACGACGAGCTTCGCGCCCTGCTCGATGCCGCTGTCGATCAGGCTCCTGATACGCTGTTCGGCCTCCTTGGTGACGACCGGCCCCATATCGGCCTTCTCGTCGGTATAGGGGCCGATGCGCAGGCTCTCGACCATCGGCACCAGCTTGTCGATCAGCCGGTTTGCGGTTTCTTCGCCCACCGGGACGGCGACCGAGATCGCCATGCAGCGCTCGCCGGCGGAGCCGTAACCGGCGCCGATCAGCGCATTGGCAGCCTGGTCGAGATCGGCGTCCGGCATGATGACCATGTGGTTCTTGGCGCCGCCGAAGCACTGGGCGCGCTTGCCGTTCATCGCCGCGGTGCCGTAGACATAACGGGCAATCGGGGTCGAGCCGACGAAGGAAACGGCGGAAATATCCGGATGCGTCAGGATCGCGTCGACCGCGCCCTTGTCGCCATTGACCACGTTGAGCACACCGGCAGGCAGACCAGCCTCGATCATCAGTTCGGCAAGGCGGATCGGCACGGACGGGTCACGCTCCGACGGCTTCAGGATGAAGGCGTTGCCGCAGGCGATCGCCGGGGCGAACATCCACATCGGGATCATCGCCGGGAAGTTGAACGGGGTAATGCCGGCACCGATGCCGACAGCCTGGCGGATCGAATACATGTCGATGCCCGGGCCGGCGCCCTCGGTGAACTCGCTCTTCTGGAGATGCGGAACGCCGATGACGAATTCGCAAACCTCAAGACCGCGAACGATGTCGCCCTTGGCATCTTCGATCGTCTTGCCATGCTCGCGCGAGAGCGTCTCGGCCAGCTCGTTCATGTTTTCGTTGAGGAGCTGGACGAACTTCATGAAAACGCGAGCGCGGCGCTGCGGATTGGTGGCAGCCCACTTCGGCTGCGCGGCCTTCGCGCTTTCGACCGCCGCGGCAAGCTCCGCGTCGCTTGCAAGCGCCACGGTCCCCTGAACCTCACCGGTCGCGGGGTTGAAGATGTTGCTTACGCGACCGCTTTTGCCGGCAACACGCTCGCCGTTAATGAAATGTCCGATTTCGTACATTGAGTGCTCCTCCTGATCTTGATTGTGGTCCCATGATCGCACTACGATTTGAACAATTCAATTTCCGATATTCAGGAACCGTTGTGCAAAAATTAAAGCCCATGGAGCTGCAGCGTGGATTGGGACGATGTCAGAGTGTTTCTCGCGGTGGCGCGAACGGGCCAAATTCTCGCTGCCTCGAAGCGGCTCGGCATCAATCACGCCACCCTCAGCCGCCGGGTGACGGCGCTTGAGGAAACACTGAAGACGAGGCTTCTCGTCCGGCGTCCGAACGGCTGCGAACTGACGGCCGAGGGGGAAGTCTTCCTTGCCGCCGCCGAACGCATGGAAACCGAAATGCTCGCGGCTCAATCGCAGATCGGCCGGATCGACACGGCGATTGCCGGCACCGTGCGCATCGGCGCACCGGACGGTTTCGGCGTCTCCTTCCTGGCGCCACGCCTCGGGCGGCTTACGGCGCGCTATCCGGAACTCAAGCTGCAGCTCGTTCCCGTTCCGCGCTCCTTCTCGCTGTCGCAGCGCGAGGCCGATATCGCGATCACCATCGAGCGCCCGGAACAGGGACGTCTCGTTTCATCCAAGCTGACCGATTATACACTGGGGCTTTACGCATCGGCAGATTATCTTGCCCTCTATGGTACACCTCGAACGATCGACGATCTCAAGGACCATCGCCGGATCGGCTATGTCGAGGACCTGATCTTCACGCCCTCACTCAATTTCTCCGCCGAGATCATGCGCAGTTGGGACGCTTCCTTCGAGATTTCGAGCGCCACGGGACAGACGGAAGCGGTCCGCTCCAGTGCCGGGATCGGCATTCTGCACAACTACATTGCCCGCCAGGTCCCCGAGCTCAAACGCATCCTGCCGGAAACAACCATCCGGCGCGCCTATTGGACGACCTATCACGAAAGCGCACGCGATCTCGTGCGCGTGCGCACCGTCGTCTCGTTTCTGCAGGAACTGGTGGCGGCGGAGCATCAGATTTTCATCTGATCTCTACGCCAGGTGCCGTATTGAAGTTCGCCGGCAGCGTGGCCGGGGCGGGCGCATAATCTTCGAAATGCAAGGAAGGAGAAATGGTACGGTTGGGTGGTCTCGAACCACCGACCTCAGGTGCCACAAACCTGCGCTCTAACCAACTGAGCTACAACCGCACTCGGGCAAGCGACATGTGTCGCTTGGCGGCTCACATACGGGCACTGCCGCTGATTTGCAAGCCTTAACTTCAGATTATTCAGCAAAAAGACCGGATGGCAAGCCACCCGGTCTCTGCATCGATTCCGATGGATACGGCGCGGCCGGATCAGGCCTTCTTGAAGTTCGACATTGCCTTTTCGGCAGCGTCCTTGCCAGGCTTGGCAACGTTTTCGGCGACCTTCTTCGTCGCTTCCTGCATGGTCTTCGCCTGCTCGACGGCAAGCTCGGCCTGCTTGCGGATGAAGGTCGTCTGGAGCTCGACCAGCTCCGAAAGCGACTTCACGCCGAGCAGAGCTTCCATGTGCGAAAGGGAATTTTCGGCATTTGTGCGGAGCGCATCGATGGCCTTGAGACCGAGTTCGACGGTGCCGGTCTGAGCGCTTTCAAGCGTCGCTTCCACGGTCTTGGTCGCTTCTTCGGCAGCGGTCTTCATCTTGGCATAAGCGTCCTTCGACTGCGCGGCGCCCTTTTCGGCGAACTCGCGGAAGCTGTCGGCAAACTTGGACGGATCGAAGGAAGAAAGGGAAAATGCGTCGTCGGTCTTCTTGGTAGCCATGATATGCGCTCCTTGGTGTGGCCCTCTTCAGAGGCGCCGGTTGGTTGCTGCCCATCATATAAGCGATTTCGTTGTGCATTGCAATATAAATTGTGCAATGCACAAATCCAGAGCTATTAACCTTGCGCCGCAAAAGGCGTTGCCGATGCCGTGCCCTTGCTGGACCCCCGCAGATCGGCCGGGTATTAATAGACTGTTAACGCGCAAGCGATCCGTCAATAGGCCTGCCCATGCCCGAGAGACAGTATCCCTTCATCGACATTGCCGTGCATGCACGGGTGCGCGATCATTTTGCCAAGGGGGACGCGTCTGTCCTGTTTTCCAGGGATCTCGGGCGCGTATTGTGGGCCAACGACCAGGGCGCGAGCCTGTTTGGCATCGCATCCGTCTACGATTTCATCGATGCCGCGCTCGATCCAAACGATCTCTCGCTTCGCCAGTTGCGTGCGGCAGCAACGCAGCTCTCGGCCGTCGGCGACCGCCGGCAATTGCTGGTTCGTATAGCCTCCGGCTTCCGGCGCTTACCCTTGAATGCGTCCGTGGAACTGATCCGCATCCGCCCGGGCGAGGACGCGGTGCTGTTCACCACGCCTCATAACGGGAAGGCTTTGACGACCGAGGAGCGGGCCGCCCGGATGATCGCAGGGCTCGACGGACCGGACACGCATATGGCCGTGCTCGACGGCGACGGCGTGATTCTTGCGCAGTCTTCCGGCTTCGATGAACTGGGTCTGTCAGAGGACGTTCGCCGCACTCTCGTCTCGGATGTCGCGCGCGATAGAGATCGGCTGATCAAGCGCCCGGTCGCGACGCAGAAAGGCGAACTCCCCGCCGCCATCGGCAAAATATCCGACCACCCGGCCCTGCACCTTCTGTTCGCCGTGGAAGCCCTCTTTGAGGATGTCGATTCCGAAGCTGCACCGGAAGGGGCAGACGTCGATCTGCCGACGCCGACAGAAAACGTCGACCAACCTGCCGACGACCACCTGCCCGCGCTGGAAGAACTCCCTCATTCAGAACTGCCGGACACCGCGTCAGCGGATAGAGAGCTGGATGCTACCGACGGTGCGGGCGCGCCGGATGATCAAGGTGAACTGGCGCTTGAGCCCGACGAAATGACATCGACGCCCGCGGCGGCCACCAATCCCGATGAGCCTGCCCTAGCAGCCGAGCCAGCTGTGACAGCCGCAAACCAAAGCGATGCTGGTGAGACCGGTGACCGCGGCTTTGCCTTTATGCCCGGCGGCCGTGCCGTCCGCTTCGTGTGGAAAATAGACGCGGAGGGGCGTTTCAGCGAGATTTCGGAGGAGTTTGCCGCGGCCGTCGGTCCCAAGGCTGCCGATGTGATCGGCGAGACATTTGCCGATCTAGCCCAGCGCTACGGTCTCGACCCCGACAATCGGATCAGCGAGCTCCTGCGTCGGCGCGACACCTGGTCGGGCAAGACGATTCTTTGGCCGGTCGAGGGGACGAGCCTGAAGGTGCCCGTCGATCTCGCCGCGCTTCCCACCTATTCGCGGTCTCGAGAATTCGATGGCTTTCGCGGCTTCGGGATCGTTCGGGTCGCAGACGCGGTCATCGACGAGAAGGCCAGCGGAATGCAGCTCGGCCGCACCGCCGAATCTCGGCCGACTGCCATCCCCTCCGAGGGCGAGAACGAGACCACCACTCACGGAGAGCGGACGGAGACCGGAGCAGAACCTGGTTCCGACGTCGCGGCCGCAGAACAGTCGCCCGATCGCGACAGGGAATGGGTGGACTTTGACGCGGCGCCAGAGGAGCCGGCCGAGCCAGAGGATGTCTTCCACGGCGAGCGTCCGGCACTGCGCGTCGCCGAGACCGCCGAGCGCCCATCCTCCGGCAAAATTGTGGAACTCGATCAGCGCAGGCCGGGGACGGCCGGGACGCTGACGCGGGGCGAACAGGCCGCCTTTCGCGAAATTGCGAGACAACTCGGCGAACATTTCGGAACACGCGCGGAAGACGAAGACATCGAGGAACCGGCCTCCGCATCCACACCGACCACGGAGACACCCCCGAGGGTATCCGATGCCGAAGAGGCCGACGAAGCGACGGCAACCGTCGAGCAGGGTAAAGCGGCGCCTTCAGGCGACGATGAAGCGCTGCCTGCCTCGCGCCCGGCCATCGGCATGAGCAGCGAGATCCTCGACCGCCTGCCTGTCGGTCTTCTCGTCCATTACGGCGACGAGCTGCTGCATGCCAATCCGGAATTCCTGCGACTGACGGGGTATCGCGATCTCGAGAGTTTCTCGCGGGAAGGCGGCCTTGACGCGCTCTTCGCCCATGCCGATGACACCGTCGACGAGCGGCCGGACGGAACGATGACGCTGATCCGCCAGAACGGCCAGCTTGCATCGGTAAACGCGCATCTTCACTCGATCCGATGGGAGGGAAAAAGCGCGCTCATGCTCGCGCTCGCCCCGGTAGGCGGCAACGACGGCGCGCAAGCGGCACGTGACGGCGATGGAACGGCGGGCGAGGCAAGCCGCCTGCGGATGGAGATCGCAGAACTTCGCTCCATTCTGGAGACTGCGACCGACGGGGTCGTCATCCTTGGACAAGAAGGCGACGTGCGGACGATGAACGGCTCGGCAAGCGCGCTCTTCAACTACGACGAGGACGAGATCCGCGGGAAGCCCTTCGCGGCACTCTTTGCGCATGAGAGCCAGAGGGCGGTGCTCGACTATCTGCAGGGTCTTTCCGGCCATGGCGTCGCGAGCGTGCTGAACGACGGCCGCGAAGTGATCGGCCGAGAGGCGAACGGAGGCTTCATCCCGCTGTTCATGACCATCGGGCGGCTTTCCTCATCCAACGGCTACTGTGCCGTCATCCGCGACATCACCCAGTGGAAGAGGACGGAGGAGGAACTGCGGAATGCCAAGCGCGCCGCGGAAACCGCCAACGCCCACAAGACGGAGTTCCTGGCGAGGGTGAGCCACGAGATCCGCACGCCGCTGAACGCCATCATCGGCTTTTCCGACATGATGGCGAGCGAGCATTTCGGTCCGGTCGGGCACCCCCGTTATATCGAATATGCCGGGGATATCGGCCGCTCGGGCAGGCACGTGCTCGACATCGTCAACGATCTGCTCGACATCTCGAAGATCGAAGCCGGCGAGATGGACCTCGATTTCAGTGCCGTCGATATCAACGACGCGGTTTCCGAGGCGGTGTCGCTGGTGCAGCCGCAGGCCAACAGCCAGCGCGTGATCATCCGCACCTCGCTCTCGGCATCCGTTCCGGCGGTCGTCGCGGACGGCCGGTCCATCAAGCAGATCGCGCTCAATATTCTCGCGAACGCCATCCGCTTCACTCCATCCGGCGGCCAGATCGTCGTGTCGACGTCCTACGAGGCAAACGGAGGCGTCATCCTGCGGATCCGCGACACCGGGATCGGCATGACACGCGGCGAGCTCGATCAGGCGATGAAGCCCTTCCGCCAGGTCACGACCGGCGGGCGCAAGCGAGGCGACGGTACCGGCCTCGGCCTGCCGCTGACCAAGGCCATGACCGAGGCGAACCGCGCGCAGTTCTCGATCACCTCCACGCCGAACGAAGGCACGCTCGTCGAAATCTCCTTCCCGTCGCAACGCGTCTTGGCGAACTGAGGACGAATGCTGTAAGGAAATGTTGACCCGCGGGAACCAGTTTGTTGGTTCCGGCCAGTCGTTACTTGCCGCTTCGCCTCGGAACCGATCGCTTGCAGTCCACATCCAAAAGCCTCAGAAGACGCTATGTCCGTTCCGGGACGGGCCTTGCTCATCCGTTGCTCGCGATCTGGGCTGTGCTCGCCTCGGCTATCGTGCTTATGCCGATGCTCGCCATCGGCTGGCTTGCCGTTTCCGGCGGCAGCGCCGATTGGCCGCATCTCATTGAGAACGTCATCCCGCGCGCTACGGGACGAACGCTGCTGCTCGTCGCGCTCACGGGTGCGGTAACAGCTTTTGTCGGGATCCTGACCGCATGGCTGGTGGCGAGTTGCGAATTTCCGTTGCGTCGTTTTCTTTCTGCCGCACTCGTGCTGCCGCTTGCGATACCCGCCTACCTCGCGGCCTATGCCTTCGGCGAACTCCTCACCTTTACCGGGCCGGTCCAGGGGCTGATCCGGCTCATCTTCGGATTCCAGACGAGCCGGGACTACTGGTTCCCGGACGTACGCTCGCTCGGCGGCGCGGTGCTTGTGCTGAGCTCGGTGCTTTATCCTTATATCTATCTCGCCTGCCGCTCGATGTTCCTGATGCAGGGCCGCGCGGCCGCGGATGTGGCGCGCACGCTCGGCGCCGGCCCCCTCAAGGTGTTTTTCCGGATCCAGATCCCGATGGCGCGGCCTGCGATCATGATCGGCCTGACGCTTGTCGCCATGGAAACGCTGAACGACATCGGTGCGGTCGAGTTCCTGGGCGTCCAGACTCTGACCTTCTCGATTTTTGACACTTGGCTCAACCGCGGCAGCCTGGCCGGCGCCGCCCAGATTGCCTGTATCATGCTGCTCTTCGTCGTCGCCCTGATGATGGTCGAGCGCGCCGCCCGCCGCAGGCAGCGTTTCTCCAGCCAGAAGACGACGGCAGCCGTCCACGATCTTGCCAGACTTACTCTGTCGGGCTGGAAAAAATGGGCGGCAACGATCGCCTGCCTGCTGCCGGTGCTCTCCGGGTTCGGCGTTCCATTCTTCATTCTCGGTAATTACGCGCTGAAACGCCTGGATCAATTTCTGGCGCCGCGCCTCCTGAATGCGCTTTTGCACAGCATCCTGGTTTCCGGCCTGACAGCGCTCGTCGCGGTGCTCCTGGGATTTGTGCTTGCCTATGCGGCGCGCACCGGACGTTCGCGGACCACGGAAGCGGCGGGCCGATTGGCCTCCTTCGGCTATGGCGTGCCCGGTACCGTCCTTGCGATCGGCGTGCTCTTTCCGCTGGCAGCGCTCGACAACGCCGTCGATGCGCAGATGAGAGATACGCTCGGAATTTCGACCGGCCTCCTGATGAGCGGCACGGGCTTTGCCATCGTTTATGCCTGCACGGTCCGCTTCCTGACGATGGCGGAAGGCACGCTCGAAGCCGGTTTCCAGAAGCTGTCGCCGCATCTCGACATGGCGGCGCGCGCGCTCGGACGCACGAGCGGCCAGACGCTGCGCACGGTCCTGCTGCCGATGATGCGACCGGCCGTGCTGACGGCGGCACTGCTCGTTTTCATCGAGACGATGAAGGAACTCTCGGCAACCATCATGCTGAGACCCTTCAACTTCAACACGCTCGCTACGCTCGTCTACGAGGACGCCTCGCGCGCCAAGGTCGAAGACGCCTCCGTCGCGGCGATGATCATCGTCATTGCCGGCATGGTTCCGGTGATCCTGGTGTCGAGATCGCTGGAACGCCGTCCCTGACGTTCACCAAACAAGGCGGCCCACAAACACAGCAAAAGTAAACACAAAAAAAGAGGCAGCCGAAAGCCGCCTCTGAAGTCAATGCTAACCAACAAATGCTCGAGAAAAGGTGACATCATGTCTGCGGCAACATCGCTGCTGCGGCACCGGCCCTTGACTGGTCGGCCTCAAGTTGGCTCGACCATGCACCCTCAAATGTAAACAAGATCTTGCTTTTTGATCCAACAATCTTACGCAGTCGCGCGCAACTCCGACGATTTGGTTAATTCACGGCGCCCGAACTGGTTAACGCGACGGCGGATTGGAACAGCAAGGAGGGCGGCGGGATGGCGAGGAAGCCGTCCCGCCCGAATAGTCAGCTTTTCAATGCATCGAGACCGGCAAATAGGTCGAGCGCTTCCGGGTTCGCTAGCGCCTCCTTGTTCTTGACCGGCCGGCCATGCACGACGTCGCGAACCGCAAGCTCGACGATCTTGCCCGATTTGGTTCGCGGAATATCGGCAACGGCAATGACCTTCGCCGGCACGTGACGCGGCGAAGCGCCGGTGCGGATGCGGTTCTTGATGGCTTTCGTCAGGTCGTCGGTCAATTCGACACCCGGCGCCAGCCGGACGAAGAGGATTACCCGGACGTCATCCTCCCAATCCTGGCCGATGCACAGCGCCTCGGCAACCTCTTCCATCTGCTCGACCTGATTATAGATCTCCGCCGTGCCGATCCGCACTCCACCTGGATTGAGCGTCGCGTCGGAACGGCCGTGAATGATGATGCCGCCATGCGGCGTCCATTCGGCAAAATCGCCATGGCACCAAACGTTGTCGAAACGCTCGAAATAAGCCGCGCGGTATTTGGCACCCTCGGGATCGTTCCAGAACATGATCGGCATCGACGGAAAGGCCTTGGTGCAAACGAGCTCGCCTTTCTCACCGTGCACGGATTGGCCCTCGTCGTTCCAGACGTCCATGGCAAGCCCGAGGCCGGGCCCCTGGATTTCGCCGCGCCAGACCGGCTTCAGCGGATTGCCGAGCACGAAGCAGGACACGATGTCGGTGCCGCCGGAGATCGAGGCGAGTTGCACGTCCGATTTGATGCCCTCGTAGACGAACGAAAAACCTTCCGGAGAAAGCGGCGAACCGGTCGACGTCAACAGACGGAGCGTGGAGAGGTCATGCGTGCTGATCGGCGTGAAGCCACCCTTGCGCACGGCGTCGATATATTTTGCCGACGTGCCGAAAATCGCGAACCGTTCCTCTGCCGCATAGTCGAAGAGGACATTACCGTCCGGATAGAAGGGCGAGCCATCGAAAAGGCAAAGCGTGGCACCTGCGGCAAGACCCGATGCCAGCCAGTTCCACATCATCCAGCCGCAGGTGGTGAAGTAAAAGAGCTTCTCGCCTTCCTTCAGGCCGCAGTGGAAACGGTGTTCCTTCAGATGCTGCAGCAAGGTCCCGCCTGCCGAATGCACGATGCATTTCGGCACGCCGGTGGTACCGGAGGAAAACAGAATGTAGAGCGGATGGCTGAACGGCAGCCGCTCGAACACCAGCGGTCTCACCTCGAAGGGGGCAATGAAATCGGCCAGGGTGACGCCGCCGTCGACCGCCGCTGCCAGCGAACCGCTGTCGCCCGCATAAGGAATAATGACGGTCGGCACAGCCAGCGTGGCGGCGACCGTGCGCACCTTGCCGGCGACGTCCTGCCGCTTGCCGTTGTACCAATAGCCGTCGCAGACGATAAACAGCTTCGGGCCGATCTGGCCGAAGCGGTCGAGAACACCCTGCTCGCCGAAATCGGGCGAGCAGGACGACCAGATGGCCCCGATCGAAGCGGTCGCCAGCATCAGCGCTACCGTCTCGGGCATGTTCGGCATCATCGCGGCGACGCGGTCACCCTTGCCGATACTCTTGGCCCTCATTGCCTGCTGCAGGCGCGACACGAGGGCGCGCAAATCGTCCCAGGAAAGCCGGTAGCCGGCCTTGTCCTCACCGCGAAAGACCAGCGCGTCGTCGCCGCCGCTCTTGCGCAGCAGGTTCTCGGCGAAATTCAGCGTTGCATCAGGAAAGAAGCGGGCGTCAAGCATCCGCTCTCCATTGATGAGCGCCCGCTCCCCACGGTCGCCGACGACACCGCAATACTCCCAGACCGCGGTCCAGAAATCGCCCCGCTCGGCCACGGACCAATCATGGAAAGCGTCGTAGTCGGCAAAATCCCGGTCGAAACGTTGCCCGCACCACGCCATGAATTGCGCCATCGGGCTTCGCTCGAGAATCTCGGAACCAGGAACCCACAAAGGTCGATCTGCTTGCATGCTCTCCTCCCACTCCTCTGCGAGTTTCTATACCATGCTGCAACGCAAAATAAACAGCATGCAGCCTGGTTCGGCATCGCGATGACGACATTTCCATGCCAGTCGCATTTGCTTTCTCCAACCCGAAGGCCTATCCAGACGGCTTGACCCGAGAGGCAACCGCAATCCGACCGAAATGACGAGACAATTCCTGCAGATATTGCGCAGTTCCGGCCTCCGGTCGCGGATCGGCCGCCGCCACCTCGTCTGGTCCGCCGCAATCGGCGTCGGCCTCGCCGTCGCCTACAACGCCGCGTTGCCGCTGGTCATTTCGACGAGCGATGCCCGCGCAACGATGGAACGAATGCTCGATGCCTGGTCAGGCGGCAAGAGCAGGATTGACGGCGAACCCCAAGTCCGGTTCTGGCCGGAGCCGGAACTGATTCTGCCCTCGGCAACGATCGAGACGAGCGAGGCAAACCCGCGCCCGCTTGCGCATGTTGGCCGTATTACCGCATCCTTCAGTTTGCTTGCCGCCCTTCGCGGCGAGCCGGCGCTGGACGATATCCGCTTCGTCGATCCGGTCGTCACCATCGAGCGCGCCGCCGACGGAACGGTCAACTGGAAACGGCCGCACTGGCTGAGCCTCGCCGAAACGACGACCGAGGGGGATACACCCTTCGGCGACATAACGATCGAAAACGGGCGGCTTCGGATCCTCGACCGAACGGCGGGCGGCGGCCTGGACCTCGACATTCCGGCCATTTCCGGAACCGTCAAATGGCCGTCCTTCGCCGAGCGCATCAGCGCACAGCTTTCGACGACGATCGGCGGCGAGGCGATCGACTGGGCGTTGATCTGCGACCAACCGCTGGCCCTCTTTGCCGGCGGCAATGCGTCGCTTCGGACGTCACTGACATCTACCCCGTTGACCTTCTCCTTCGAAGGCATCGGTAATTTCTCAATGTATCCCTTTGCCTCCGGCCATCTGCAGGCATCCGCCCCTTCGCTGTCAGCGCTTCTTGCCTGGTATCGGGGCGGCTCGTCGGGAATGCTACCTGCAGGCGCTTTCAGCATCGATGCCATGGTGGCGACTGGCGAAAAGACGCTCAAACTCGATGAACTGCAACTTGCGGTGGGCGGCGCCACCGCAACCGGTGTCCTGGACGTCGCGTTTCCCACCAGCGACACGCCGCGTGTCGAAGGAACACTTGCCTTCGACAGTATCGATCTCAACGGCCTCAACTTCCCGACAGTGAAGCCAGCGGAAGCAAGCGATCCTTTATGGCGGATGGTGGAAAACCTGACCGGCGCCTGGCGGGCAGATGTGCGGCTTTCTTCGCAGGAGGTGTTCGTCGGTCCGCTGCACCTCACCGACGTCGCGGCCGGTGTCATGGTCAATGGCAACCGGGCATCGCTCGATATCGGCGACAGTACCTATGCAAACGGTGTTCTCAGCGGCCGCGTCGTGCTCTCGGACAAGGGGCTGGAACATGGCGGCAGGCTGCAGATGAGCCTGAAGGATGCTGACTTTGCCGCCGTACTCAACAGTTTTGGCTTGAATGGGCCGACGCCGAGCGGCAAGGGCACGCTCAATCTCGATCTTGCGACGGACCGTGCCGTCTGGGCGACCAGCGCCGCCGATCTTTCGGGCGGCCTGACCTTCTCGCTGGCAAACGGCCGCCTTTCCGGATTCGATGCGAACGCCTTCGTCGACCTCATCCAAAGAGGGGAATTCTTTTCTCTCTCGCAGGCGAGTGCCGGGTCATTCGACTTCCAGACGGCAGAGATCGACGCCATCTTCGGCGGCGGCGTAGCCCGGCTGAACCGGGCGAATTTTGCCGGACCATCGGGCAGCCTGTCGGTTACCGGCGTCATCCCCAACCGCACGGGAAGCCTTGCGCTTGCCGGCATGCTGGAAAACACGGAGACGATCAACCAACCGCTGCGTTTCTTCGTCGGCGGGTCCTGGCCGAATGCGGTCATCTCGCCGCTCTCCGTCCTCGTCGAGCCGCAATAAGCCCCTACAGCGTCGCGCGTCTTATCAGACGCGTAAAGGACGCTGCAGCACTTTGAGTTGCTGCATGTGTTTATCCTCAAATCGGCGACGATTTGAGGATAAACACATGCAGTAGCGTTCAGACCGCTTCCCTCGGCGGTCAGCCTATCGCGGCAAATGCAGCGCGCTCGTCCCTCTCGCGCTGCACCTCCCGACGCTTCGTCACGATCGAGGCGATGAGCACGCCGAGCGCGACGACGCCGATCAGGATCGTGCAGATCGCGTTGATTTCCGGAGTCACGCCGAGGCGCACCTGGCTATAGATCTTCATCGGCAGGGTGGTTGCACCGGGCCCCGTCGTGAAGCTCGAAATCACCAGATCGTCGAGCGACAGGGTGAAGGCAAGCACCCAGCCGGAAAACACTGCGGGCGAAATCACCGGCAGCGTAATTGCAAAGAACGTTCTGACCGGCGTCGCGCCGAGATCAAGCGCCGCCTCCTCGATCGACTGGTCGAAGCTCAGGAGGCGCGACTGAACCACGACCGCGACGAAGCACATCGTGAAGGTGATGTGGGCGAGCGTGATCGTCCAGAAGCCGCGATCGAGTCCAACGGCGACGAAGAGCAACAGCAGCGACAGGCCGGTGATCACCTCAGGCATGACTAGCGGCGCGTAGACCATGCCGGAGAACAGCACCCGGCCGCGAAACCGCGTGTAGCGCACGAGTGCCAGCGCCGCCAGAGTCCCAAGCACCGTCGCGCAGGTCGCCGACAGAAGCCCGACGCGAATGGTGACCCAGGCCGCATCGAGCAGGGCCTGGTTGTGCCAGAGCTGGCCATACCATCGCGTCGAAAAGCCGGCCCAGACGGTCACGAGTTTCGACTCGTTGAACGAAAAGATCACCAGAAGCACGATCGGCAGGTAGAGGAAGCCGAAGCCGAGGACGACGGAGACGATGTTAAAGCGGGACCATTTTGCCATAGTCTATCTCCCCTCGCTGTCGGCTTTCGCCTGCATATTCTGGAAATAGACGATCGGGAGCACCAGGATGAGCAGGAGGACCGTGGCGACCGCCGAAGAGACGGGCCAGTCGCGGTTGGAATTGAATTCGTTCCACAGCGTCTTGCCGATCATGAGGGTTTCCGATCCGCCGAGCAGGTCCGGGATGACGAACTCGCCAACCGCCGGAATGAAGACCAGCAGGCAGCCGGCCACGACACCGGCGAACGACAGCGGGAACGTCACGCGCCAGAACGCGGTGATCGGCGTGCAGCCGAGGTCCTGGGCCGCCTCGGTCAGCGTGTGATCCATCTTCTCGAGTGCCGAATAGATCGGCAATACCATGAAGGGCAGATAGGAATAGACGATGCCTATGTAGATCGCCCAGTTTGTGTTGAGGATGATGAGTGGCTGATCGATGACGCCGATGGCAATCAGGAACTGATTGAGCAGGCCTTCCGGCTTCAGGATCGCGATCCAGGCGTAGACGCGGATGAGGAAGCTCGTCCAGAAGGGCAGGATCACCAGCATCAACAGTGTCGGACGGATGGAACGCGGCGCCTGCGCCATTCCGTAGGCGATCGGATAGCCGATCAAGAGCGTCAGGAAGGTGGAAACGGCCGCGATAACCAAGCTCGAAACATAGGCGTTGAAATAGAGCACGTCCTCGGTCAGCCAGACATAGTTGTCGAGGGAAAACTCGCGCACTCCCTCGAGGATGCCCGAAAGGCCGCCGACCAGATCGAAGACCGGCGTGTAGGGCGGCATGGCAATCGCTGTCTGCGAAAGCGAGATGCGGAAGACGATGAAAAAGGGAATGAGAAAGAAGAAGAGCAGCCAGGCATAGGGAATGATGATGACCAGGCGGCTGACGAAGGCTGACGCAATTCTTGCCATGACTTCAATCCTTCAACACCACGCCCGCGTCTTCGCTGAACGAGACCCAGACCTGCTGGTCATAGCCAAGCGGATCCTCGACGGCGCGCACGGCATTCAGCGACGATGCCTTGATGACCTTGCCGTCCTTCAGGCGAATGTGGAAGACCGTCATGTCACCCAGATAGCCGATGTCCCAGATCTCGCCTTCGGCTGCGTTGAGCGGCGCGTGTTGCGGCGCCCGCCGGGTGACCCGGATCTTTTCCGGCCGAATGGCAACGGCGGCCCTAGCCCCCGTCGGCAGCTTGTCGGGCGAGGCCATCCGGATCGGAACGCCGCCCGCTGTCTCGACACGGACGCGGCCGTCGTCCGCAGCGGCGACCGTGCCGTCGAAAATGTTCACGTCGCCGATGAAGTCCGCGACGAAGCGCGAATTCGGCGCCTCGTAGATTTCCGCCGGCGTCGCCACCTGAATGACCTTGCCATGGCTCATGACGGCGATGCGGTCGGCCATGGTCATGGCTTCTTCCTGGTCATGGGTGACGACGACGAAGGTCAGGCCCAATTGCTGCTGCAGGTCCATCAGCTCGAACTGGGTTTCCTCGCGCAGCTTCTTGTCGAGCGCGCCGAGCGGCTCGTCGAGCAACAGCACCTTGGGGCGCTTGGCGAGCGAACGGGCAAGCGCCACGCGCTGGCGTTGACCGCCGGAAAGCTGGTGCGGCTTGCGCTTGGCGAATTTCTCGAGCTTGACGAGCTTCAGCATCTGCGCGACGCGCTCGGCAATGTCCTGCTTCGGCATGCCGTCCTGCTTCAGCCCGAAGGCAACGTTGCTCTCGACGGTCATATGCGGAAACAGCGCGTAGGACTGAAACATCATGTTGACGGGTCGCCGATACGGCGGGATGCCGGCGAGATTCTGGCCATCGAGAATGATCTCGCCCGACGTCGGCTGCTCGAAGCCGGCAAGCATGCGCAGCAAGGTCGATTTCCCACAGCCGGAGGCACCCAGGAGGGCGAAGAACTCCCGGGTGTAGATGTTTAACGAAAGGTCGTCGACGGCGGTGAAGTCTCCGAACTTCTTGGTGACGTTCTTGAAGGAAATGAATGGTTTGGAGGCCGGGTCCGCCCATGGCGCGAAGGACCGCCGGATACTGCCGAAAGACTTCATTATCTATCCCCAAATGACACAGCCGATGGGCGCCCCATCCTGACGCTGCAGCGCCGCGCGTCCTGTCAGACGCGCAAAGGACGCTGTAGCTCTTCGGATTGCTGCATGTCTTATCCTTAAAGCGCCCATTGCAATCTTACGGTGACCGGAAAGACAGGCGAAAAATAACGTCGCGTCTTTCCTCGTCCCGCTCCAAAAAAATTGCCCGGATTTCGGGGCCGGGCAATTCGCTTCCGCTCTTACTGGCCGGTCACGACCTTGGTCCAGAGCCGGGTCAAGGCCCGCTGCTCCTTGGGCTCGAACGGCGTGACGGTGAACAGCTTCTGCATCACCTCGTCTGACGGATAGATAGCCGTGTCTTCCAAGACTTCCTTGTCCAGGAACTGCTGGGAAGCTTTGTTGCCATTGGCGTAGAAGACATAGTTCGAGGCCTTGGCAATGACCTCCGGCTTCATCATGTAGTTGATGAACTCATGCGCTTCGGCGACATGCGGCGCGTCGGCGGGAATTGCGAGCATGTCGAACCACATCTGCGCGCCTTGCGCCGGGATCGAATAATCGACCGTGACACCGGCTTTCGCCTCCGCAGCCCGGTCCCGCGCCTGGAAGATATCGCCGGAGAAGCCGACGGCCAGGCAGATGTCGCCGTTTGCGAGCGCGTTGATGTATTCCGACGAATGGAACTTGCGGACATAGGGGCGGATGGTCGTCAGCAGTTCGCCCGCCTTTTCAAGGTCGGCCGTGTCGTGGCTGTCGGGATTGAGGCCCAGATAAGCAAGTGCGGAAGGAACGATGTCGGTCGGAGAATCGAGGATATGGATGCCGCAATCCTTAAACTTCGCGGCCAGTTCGGGCTTGAAGATGACGTCCCAGTTCGGCTTCTCGTCGGTGCCCAGGATCTCCTTCATCTTGTCGACATTGTAGCCGATGCCGGTCGTACCCCACATGTAGTCGACGGCATATTCGTTGCCGGGATCGTACTGCGCCGTACGCTCCATGATGACGTTCCACATGTTCGACAGGTTCGGGAGCTTCGACTTGTCGAGCTTCTGGAAGACCCCAGCCGCGATCTGGCGCTGCAGGAAATAAGCCGTCGGCACCACGACGTCGTAGCCGGAGCCGCCGGCAAGCAGTTTGGTCTCCAGGATTTCGTTGGAATCGAAGACGTCGTAGACCACCTTGATGCCGGTCTCTTTGGTGAAGTCCTCGAGGATGCTGCTGTCGATATAGTCGGACCAGTTGTAGACGTTGACGACGCGCTCCTGCGCGGAGGCGAGCATGGTCGATCCCGCAAGTGTCGCGGCTGCAAGTGTTGCGATTATGATTTTGGACATCAGTTCCCTCATTATTATCGGTTTCGGCCGGAGCCGCTAACCCGTGCGGTCAAGCCCGATCCCAGTCGACCCGACGGCGAGGTTAGGCATCTTTCTCACCAACCTCAAGCGCTTTCGCTCGGGTTTCAGGCACGATCCCGTGTCCGATCGCATTTTGGCAAGCGTAAGCAAAAACCGGTACTTATGGCGCGTTGATCAGGGCCCCTGTATCAAGCGGAAACAGCCACCCTTGTTAACCATGGCGCAAACATGCCGACTAACGGGCCGCGTTTACGATTGATTAACCTTAGTGGAAATGCGAGTTTGCCGGCGGTTGTGTAGAAGCGTCCGGACCACGTCATGAGCGAGCGAAACCGCAGGATCGATCCGAGGGAACTGAAACGCCTCTCGGTTCTGCAGCCGAGAAAATCACTAACGGCAATCGCCACGGACTGGGCAACCATAGCGGCAGCGATCGCCGTCAGTGAATATGCCGACAATATCCTGGTCTACGTGATCGCCATCGCCGTGATCGCCGGGCGAATGCACGCCTTCGGCTGCATGGTGCATGAGGCTGCCCATTACCGCATCATCCGCGACCGCAAGCTCAGCGACTGGATGAGCGACATTCTGCTAGCCTGGCCCGTGCTGGCAACCGTCGACGGCTATCGCCAGAACCATCTTGCCCATCACCAGCACGCCAATACCGATGACGACCCGGACTGGATCGCAAAGCGTGGCCTGGCACAGTTTACCTTCCCGCAGAAACTGGCGCGCGGCATAACGCAACTGCTCGGCTATCTCGTTGCGGTGAATTCGATCCGCGACCTCATCCACATGGCCAAGAGGATCTCGAAGACCGATCGCTCGACTTCGGCCTACAAGGCGCTGCGGCTTGGCTTCTACCTATCGGCAGCAGTCCTTTTCACGGTCCTCGGCATCTGGCGCGAATTCGTTCTCTACTGGCTCGTGCCCTTTTTCACCTTCTTCTGCCTGTTTCTTTACGTGCGCAGCGTCGCCGAACATTTCGGCAGCATGGATTACAGCGACGAGCTGACGAGCTCACGCACTGTCTATCCTCATGCCTGGGAGAAGCTTTTCTTCGCGCCCCACAACATCAACTACCACCTCGAGCACCACCTCTATCCCGGTGTGCCCTACTATAACCTGCCGGAACTGCACGCGATCCTGATGCGAAACAAGGCCTATGCGGAGAAGGCCCACATCACCCGCGGCTATACCACCGGTCTCACTGCGGAGTGCTTTGCGCCCGAGGCGCCGCTGTTGCCCAATCAGCACCCGGCCAGCTACTGAAACCTGACTACTGAAAATCGAAAACACTGAGGCCCGTCGCCATCTCATCAAGGCCGAGCGGGCGGGTGACGGGCGGTTCGGCGCGCGCCAGACAGCCTTGCCGCTCGCAGAGGCGGCAGGCCGCACCGACGGGTACTGCCACCATCTTCGAAGCACCATAGACGACTTCCTCCGCGAATCCGGCGTCACAGCCGATGAGCAGCGCCGTACGTCTCACCCTTTCCTCAAAGCCCGCTTGCGGTCCGTCGAGTGTCCGCGAAACGACAAGGAATTCACTACCTTCCGGCATTTCGACGCGGTCGACGAGAACCTGGCCCGGCACGGCGAAGGCGGCATGGATATTGAGCTTGGGACAGGCGCCGCCGAAGCGCGCAGCAGGAAAGCCAAGCGCGCCTGCACGGCGCAGCCGGTGGCCGGCATTATCGATCTCCATGAGGAAAAACGGGATGCCCGTTGCACCGGGACGCTGCAGCATCGTCAGTCGATTGGCTGCCTGTTCGAAGGACACCTGAAAGCGGGATCGCAATAGATCGATGTCGTATTTCGCGCGCTGTGCGGCGGCGAGAAACGTTTGATAGGGCATCATCAAGGCGTGAGCGGCATATCGTGCGAGTTCGAAGCGACCGATGCGGCGCGCCTCGGCAGTCGAGAAGCGGATTTGCTCCAGCTCTGCGTCGATCGCCTCGTGACAGGCGATCGACGCCACTTCCATGGCGATTTCCCGCGTCTGGTCGAAGGGTGACAGGCGTTCGGAAATAAAGAGCCGCATCGAGTGCCGGTCGAAACGCCGGCGCAGGTTCGGCATGGCGTGCACCGGCAGCGTTCTGACGACGAGGCCATGCTCCTTCTTGAGCCAGGCCTTCAGCGCTCCGGAGAGATCGTCGCCGGGGGAAAGCGCCGCATGGAACGCCTCCATGGCCTCCTCGATCCGCGCGAAATGATTGGGCCGCGCCTCGAACGCCTCGCGCACCTCGTCGATCGGCAGCCGCGTGCCCGAAAGCGCCGCCATGTGCCCCTGTCCCGCAAGGAGATCGGCAAGATCCTTGAGGCGTGACGCCTGCTCGCGATAGGCGCGATAAAGCTTGACGATGCCGCCGGAGGCATTGGGCGCCGCTTCGGCGATTTCGATCAGTTCCTGGTCGCCCGGGAGTTCCCCGGCTAGAAGCGGGTCCGCGAAAACCTCGCGCAGCTGCGCCAGACCGCCGCCGGTTTCTCCCTGCAACTCGTCGAGGTCCACCTTGTAGACCGAGGAAAGCTTGAGGAGAAGCTGCACCGTCAGCGGCCGCTGATTGCGCTCGATAAGGTTCAGGTAGGAGGGGGAGATGCCGAGCGCCTCCGCCATCGCCGTCTGCGTCAACTGAAGGCCGTTGCGGATGCGTCTGACGCGCGGCCCGGCGAAGATCTTGTTTTCAGCCATTTGTAACTCCCTTTACAAAATCGGCGCCGCGGCAGCTTTGACATCTTTTACAGATTTACAGATTCCCACTGTCAAACACAAGACAAGATAACCCTTTTGAATCGGCTATTCCTGCGATTTCCATGGCGCTCACGTGCACTGCAATGTAAAAAATGTCACATGAGCTTGCGGCCAAGAATGGGCGTAAGACCAAAGTCAAAGAGCTATCGGTTTTTACAAGGAGGCAAGAATGACTGATTTTTACAACCTCGTTCCCAGCGCGCCGCAGGGACGTTTCGACGGTGTCCAGCGACCCTATACCGCCGAAGACGTGAAGCGGCTGCGGGGATCGGTGGAAATCCGTTATTCTCTTGCCGAGATGGGTGCCAATCGTCTGTGGAAGCTCATCCACGACGAAGATTTCGTCAACGCGCTCGGCGCGCTCTCGGGCAACCAGGCCATGCAGATGGTCCGCGCCGGCCTGAAGGCGATCTATCTCTCCGGCTGGCAGGTTGCCGCGGACGCCAACACGGCTTCGGCGATGTATCCGGACCAGTCGCTCTATCCGGCCAATGCGGCGCCGGAACTGGCGAAGCGCATCAACCGCACGCTGCAGCGTGCCGATCAGATCGAAACCGCGGAGGGCAAAGGGCTTTCCGTCGAGACCTGGTTTGCGCCGATCGTTGCCGACGCGGAAGCGGGTTTCGGCGGGCCATTGAACGCCTTCGAGATCATGAAGGCCTTCATTGAGGCGGGCGCCGCCGGTGTCCACTATGAGGATCAGCTCGCGTCGGAAAAGAAATGCGGCCATCTCGGCGGCAAGGTGCTGATCCCGACCGCGGCGCACATCCGTAACCTGAACGCCGCGCGGCTCGCCGCCGACGTCATGGGAACGCCGACGCTCGTCATCGCCCGCACCGATGCGGAAGCGGCGAAGCTGCTCACCTCGGACATCGATGAGCGCGACCGGCCCTTTGTCGACTACGATGCCGGCCGCACCGTGGAGGGTTTCTATCAGGTAAGGAACGGCATCGAGCCCTGCATCGCCCGCGCGGTCGCCTATGCGCCGCATTGCGACCTTATCTGGTGCGAAACCTCGAAGCCGGACCTGGAGCAGGCGCGCAAATTTGCCGAAGGCGTGCACAAGGTTCATCCGGGCAAGCTGCTCGCCTATAATTGCTCGCCGTCGTTCAACTGGAAGAAGAACCTCGACGACGCGACGGTCGCCAAGTTCCAGCGCGAGTTGGGCGCGATGGGCTACAAGTTCCAGTTCATCACGCTCGCCGGCTTCCATCAGCTGAACTATGGCATGTTCGAGCTGGCGCGCGGCTACAAGGATCGGCAGATGGCCGCCTATTCGGAACTGCAGGAAGCGGAATTCGCAGCCGAGGCCAACGGCTACACCGCGACCAAGCACCAGCGCGAAGTCGGCACCGGCTATTTCGATGCGGTGTCGCTGGCAATCACCGGCGGCCAGTCGTCTACCACCGCCATGAAGGAATCGACCGAGCACGACCAGTTCCGCCCGGCGGCAGAATGAACGAAAGGCCGGGGCGCGCGGCATCCCTGCCCGTCGCGCGCCTCGGAAAACAACAGAACCTCGAACGGAAAGCGGAACCAATATCCCGCATCCGGCTCTTACCTTTGAAGGAGCAACACCAATGACAGTACAGACACGCGTCAAGGAACGGGCCGAGGAACAGTCGTCGGCCATGACCCCGGAACAGCAGGCAGCGATCCGCATGGTCGCGAACGACCTGCATCGCCTCAACCAGTCGGTCATGAAGGCCGTCGACGCCGGCGTTTCGGTCGAGCTCGTGCGCTCGGCGCGCCATCATGGCGGCGAAGGCAACTGGGGCGACCTGCTCATTCCGGTCATCGTCACACAAGGGCGGTCGTGATGTTCGGTCTCGCGGCTGTCGTGCTCGTCCTAACGCTCTCTGGCATGTACTGGCGCGACACCCTGTCACGCAAGCGTCGGATTCCCGTGGCCGTCACTCGCGACAGGGGCTGAAAGATAGCCTTCCATCCAGAGGAGGTCATCGGCCGACCGCAAATCGGCCGGTGACCGTTTCGGTCCTATGCAGAGGAGGTCCGCCGCGGGCGCTTGCCGGCAAATACATCCACGTGGCTGCGCAGCAGCCGTGTCATTCGGTCAACGACGGTGCGGATTTCCCGCCTGTGGCGGTCATCGTTGTTCATGACGATCCATTGCCGATGTCGAAGCGGTTCGATTTCCTCGCCGGCGCGCTCGAGCAGCGGATCGAGGTCGCCGACGAAGCAGGGCAATACCGCCCTTCCCGCCCCGGCGCGCGCGAGATCGAGCAAGGAGCGCGGGCGACCAACCGTCGCAACAATGCGGCCGGCCGCCTGCTCGTGCGGCCAGCGCAGATAGGCCGAGATCGCCTCTTCCTCGGCAACCGCAACCCAGCGATCCGGCCCACCGTCCGGCGCATTTTTCCGCCGGTAGGCGGCATAGGCCACTTCGCCGATCAACCGCGAGGCCAGATAGGCCTCTTCCGGCTCGAAGGCGCGGATGCCGATATCGCTCTCCCGATAGGCAAGATTCGCCCGCGCCTCCCCGATCGAAAGCGATATGGCAAAGGCATCGCGCTCGGTGCAGATCGCCGGAAAATTTTCCGCGATCAGCCATGCGTTCCACGTTCCGGCCGCGATGCGCACGACCGGCATCCCCTCGCCTTCCTTTTGCCAGTTCTCAACCTTGCGAGCCGCCGCCTCCATTTCCTGCAATTGCTCGAACAGGAGACGTCCGTCGGCGGTGAGCACGTATCCGGTCTGGCTGCGCACGAAGAGCGAGCGCCCGGTACGCTCCTCGATCTCCAGCATCCGGCGGCCGATGGTTGCCGGACTAAGGCCAGTTACCTGCGCCGCACCAGTCAGGCCGCCGGCGCGCGCCACGGTCATGAAACAGCGGTAGATGTCCCAGTCCATGTTTTTCATGGGTGAAAGACATATGGGGAAATGGGATGTATGTAAAACAGTTTTGAATGCATAAAAAGGAGATGCCCAAAAACGAGGAGCATCACCATGGACATGATGGCAATGGCCGTTCTATTCGATATGGCCTCAAGAAATCGCCGCTGGGACGAACCGTTCGAGCCCCGACGGCCAAGCCGCACGAAGGACTTCACGAAGGAGCTATTTGCGGCGTTCTTCCGCAGGCGACGGCCCGCCGAGACGCACGAGGACACGGCCGACACCTGTCCGGCCCTTTGCGCAAGCAGCATGAAATGAGAACGCCGCGCATCCCTGATGCGCGGCGTTCAGTTCTTCGGCGCCACGCGGCGTGCCCGCAGGACCTTTAACGTTGGCGTCCGCTACGCTGCGCGATAGACCTGACCGGAACCGGTCTCCGGCTCCAGCCGGAATTGCTCGACGAGCATCATCAGCGTATCTGCCTGGCTTGCGAGTGCGCGGCTGGTGGCCGTCGCTTCCTCGACCATCGAGGCATTCTGCTGGGTCATCTGATCCATCTGGTTGACGGAGCCGTTGACCTCGTTCAGCGCCGCCGCCTGGTCGCGGCTGGCCGTCGCGATCATGTCCACATGCTGGCTGACGGAAACGATCTGAGCGCTGATCGAAGCGAGCACCGCGCCGGTCTCCTTGACGAGATGCGAGCCGGAATTGACCTCCTCGGTCGACTTGTTGATGAGCCCCTTGATTTCCCGAGCCGCCTCGGCGGAACGCTGCGCCAGTTCCCGGACCTCCTGCGCGACGACGGCAAAGCCCTTGCCCGCCTCACCGGCTCGTGCAGCCTCAATGCCGGCGTTCAAGGCCAGCAGATTGGTCTGGAAGGCGATGTCGTCGATGACCTCGATGATCTGCTCGATCTGGCGTGAAGCCTCTTCGATGCGTCCCATCGCGGCGATGGCATTGGTAACGACGGTCGCAGAGCTGTCGGCGCTCTTCTTGGTCTGCGAAACGGCGAGGTTCGCCTCGTGCGCACGCTCGGCCGAGGAACGCACGGTCACCGTGATCTGGTCGACCGCGGCCGCGGTCTCCTCGAGCGAAGCCGCCTGGGCTTCGGTGCGCTTGGAGAGCGAGTCGGCCGAATGATGCATGTCCGCACCGCTCTGCTGGATTGCCTGGGCGTTCGTTCGGATCTGAGCGAGCGTATCCTGAAGCCGGATGAGCGACCCATTGAAATCCGTCCGCAACTGCTCGAGCCGGCCGTGGAAGGGCACCTCGATCTGGCGCGATAGGTCGCCTTGCGCCAGACGTCCTAGGCCAGCGGCGAGTTCGCTGACGGCAAGATCGATCTGCCGGTCGAGTTCACGCTTCTCGGCGTCGTTGCGGCTGCGCTCCGCTTCGGCACGAGACCGCTGCTCTTCGCTTTCTGCCTCGATGCGCACCTTGGAAAGGGCGTTTTCCTTGAACACGCCGAGGGCACGCGCCATGTCGCCGATTTCGTCGCGCCGTGCGTCGCCGTCGATCGCCGTATCGAGCGCACCGTCGGCAAGGCGGCGCATCGCGGCGGTAATCTGCCCGATCGGTTTCTTCAGCGTCAGCGTCAGCGCGATTCCGGCGAGCAACGCGATGATGACGCCGGCGACGGTCGCAGCAACGGAGATCTGGTTCGCTTCGTCGCGTTCGGTACCGGCGGCGACTTTCTGCTGCTCGGCGAACTCGGTCAGATCGCCCCAGATCTGATTGATCGATTCACCCGCCGCATTGAACTCGGAATTGCGCTTATCGGAACTCGCGACCAGCGCAACACCATCCTTCTTCATGACGTCGATGATCGGAAGGAGCGTGTCCGACGTGGTGCCGAAGAAGCTCATCCCGTTCGCGACTCCGCGCAGCGTCGTCAAATTTGCCTGAACGGCAAGGAACTTATCCAGGAGCTTTTTGCGATTTTCCTCGGTCGTGCTGCCAAGGAAGGCGGCTGCGGCGATCTGGATGTCGGTGATCGACGTGGATAGCCGGCGCGTCGCCGTCAGCACCGATTCGGTGCTCGCGATCTTTTCATCGAGTTCACTGAAGATCTGCGTGGCTTCGCGCATCTTGCCAACGGAGGCGGCTTCGAGGCGGAAGCTCGCCGTGCGGAAGCTATCGACATACTTCGAAATGCTGCCGAGTGTTTCGGGTCCGACCGGTGCCTTGATCAGCGAGCCGATCTCGCTCGAGGCTGAATTCACGGTGTCGGCAAGGGACTTTTCGCCCTTCGGCAACAAGGTAAAGATCTCGCGCTGCGTGCGGCCGATCATCGGGAAGCGGTCCCTGACCTGCTTCAGCTTCTCCTCGACAGTGGTCGCCTTGGCGACCTCGGTGCCGAACTCAGCGAAGAAGCGGCTGGCGCGCAGGAGCTTTTCGGCGTTCCGGAGCATCGTCTTGGCCGCGTTCTCGTCCTTGCGCACGGCATATTGCAGCCGGTTCGTCTCTTCATTGATCTTCGACTGCTCGGCCACCAGACGTTCCAGATTGGCCGTCGTGGCCGCACGCAGTTCCTGCTCGCCGACATGCAGCGTCCAAAGTCCCTCGATACGCGCCTCGATATCGCTGGTCGCAGCGATCGCAGCGGTCAGCTCTTCCTGTCCATTCTGGCCGGCAACCTGTTCGGCGGTTTCAGCGAGGATGTCCTTCTGGGCGGCGATCGTAGAGCGAACGGCATCGCGGCTTTCCTCGGTCGTCTTGTAGAGGAAGTTGTTCATGCCCGCATAGACGTCCTTGAAGCCGCTCAGCGTTTGCAGGACGCTATTTGAAATCTCCATGCGCCCCTGCAGCAGACCCGATGCGTAGAGGCCAGTGATGCCGACAGCCGAGATGCTGACGACAAACGGCAGGATGAAGAAAAGAACCTTCGTCTGAATCTTGAAACGGGCAAGAATTCTATCGATGAACATTGAAAACACCTTGGCTCGCAGCTCGCGTTTCGCTTCCCCCGATGGCCCTCACGCCCCAAGCAATTGCTGGGGGAGAAACAGGCCACCCGATGCGCAAACAGGCTGATGTTTTTCGGGAGATCATGCGGCGCACGCCGCCAGTTCGCCGGCAATCATTGCGGGGCCAAGCTGCCTCTTACTGCCTGGTTTCTTAAATCGCAGCCGACTTAAGGACAAAAACATGCAGCAATTCAAAGTGCTACAGCGTCCCTTGCGCGTCGGGTAGGACGCGCGGCGCTGCAAGGCAGCGAGGCCCTGACGGAACTCACTTGGGCGCAATAGTCGATTTGAACGATTAAGATTTGTATAAGCGGCCGGCGGTTTTTAAGGCGGCGATAGCGGCCCGGATGACTTTGTGACAACGGCCACGCGGTTTCGGCCGTATCACAGGCACCGCAAATGTAGATCAGGTGAGCTTGGCTTCACCTGGAAGGCGCTTCCGCCTTCCTGACTTGCACTCAGATTCAGAAAGTGGCGAACGTCGCGACGGTCACAACGAGAAAGAGAGCGATAACCGCACCGAAAGCAATCAGCTCATGGTGCGAGCGGCTCTGCTCAGTGCGGGCAATCGCAACAGCGCGGGGACGGCGGCGTGAGTGAATCATGGCATCCTATCCTTGTCCTACAGCGCCGCGCGTTTTTCCGACGCGCACAGGACGCTGTAACCTTGAATCGCTGGCAGCCAACCTCGCTACCATGCCCATCATGGTGCCTTCATCCTGCGGCCGAGGAAAGTCCATGAAATGGAAACAGTGTGGTTTCCGTTTAGGGACCGCCCCCAGTCCTGTGCAGGCCGTGCAGCCATAAGTTCAGGTTGAGCCATTTCCATTAACAATGGCTGAAAAGGCAAATCACCAATTCTTCCGCATGGTCACACCTCTTGACCGGCGGCGAAGCCGGAAGCCCAGGCCCATTGAAAATTATAGCCGCCGAGCCAGCCGGTGACATCGATACATTCACCGATGAAATAAAGCCCTGGATTTTGCCTCGCCTGCATCGTGCGGGAATCGAGCGCACGGGTGTCGACGCCGCCGAGCGTAACCTCTGCGGTCCTGTAACCCTCCGACCCGGCGGGCTTCAGCGTCCAGTTCTGGATGGAAGCCGACAGCGCATCGATGGCCTTGTCGGAGAGGTCGGCGAGCATCCGCCCGGCCAGTTTTGCTTCGTCGGTAAAGAACTGCGCCAGCCGTCGCGGCAGGATGTCGGCCAGGGCCGTGTGCGCAGCCTGCCGGCCGTTTGTCCGGCGCATCCCCTTGAGAATGGATGCGATATCGATATCGGGCATGAGCCGCAGGACGACCTCCGCGCCTTCCCGCCAATAGGAGGAAATCTGCAGAATGGCGGGGCCGCTCAGGCCGCGATGAGTGAGTAACAGCGCTTCGCGGAAGGCGGCCTTGCCGCAGCGCGCTTCGACATCGGCCGCAACGCCTGCCAGTTGCCCTATCTTTTCAAGTTGTGCCGGATCGAGGGTCAACGGCACGAGCGCCGGCCGCGTTTCGACGATCGGCAGACCAAACTGTTCCGCGATCCTGTAGGCAAAGCCCGTCGCGCCCATTTTCGGGGTCGACTTGCCACCGCTCGCAACCACCAGTGACGCAGCCTCGACAGGACCATCATCGGTCGTCACACGGAATCCGGATGCGGCTTTCTCGATCGCCGAGATCGCCGTTGCGAGCCGGAGCACGACGCCCGCCTGCTGCATCTCGGCGAGCAGCATGCGGATGATGTCCTTCGCCGAATGATCGCAGAAGAGCTGGCCAAGCGTCTTCTCGTGCCATGTGATGCCGTGCCGCTCGACGAGCGCGACGAAGTCCTGCGGCCGGTAGCGTGCCAGCGCCGACTTGCAGAAATGCGGATTCTCGGAGAGGAAGTTCTTCGGGCCGGCATGAATATTGGTGAAGTTACAGCGGCCGCCGCCGGAGATGCGGATCTTTTCGCCCGGTGCCTTGGCGTGGTCGAGCACGAGCACGCGGCGTCCGCGTTTTCCCGCCTCGATCGCGCACATCATGCCGGCCGCACCTGCACCAATGATCACCACATCGTGTTTTTCTGCCACGGAAGACCCTTTTTCACGTTTCAGCCTTCCTTTCCGATGGCCGAACCAAAAGTCAATCGCGATCCGCTGAAGCCGCTCTAGCCAATCGCCAAACTCCGGCTATGATGCGCTATCCGAAGCCAAACCCGGTGATTTATGCCCTCCAAGAGAAGTGTCGCCCAGCAAGCAGCAAAGATCAGCAAGAGTTCGAAAATTCCCGCCGCCCTGCACTCGTCCCGAGGCGTGAAGACTTGGAAGGAGGCAGTCGACTGGCTCAAGATTCGCGGTATCGAAGATATCGAATGCATCACGCCTGACCTTGCCGGCGTACCGCGCGGCAAGATGATGCCGACCTCCAAGTTCACATCGAACACCTCGCTTGCCCTTCCTTCGGCGATCTACCGTCACACGATTTCCGGCGAATATCCCGACGAAACCGACCAGTTCCGCTATGACTCGCGCGACAGCGACATCAAGCTGCTGCCCGATCTTTCGACCCTTTCGATCGTTCCCTGGGAGACCGACCCGACGGCGCAGGTGATCTGCGACATCGTCGGCTCGCAAGGCGAGCAGATCAATTACACGCCGCGCAACGTCTTGAAGCGCGTGGTCGACCTCTATCGCCAGAAGGGATGGAAGCCGGTCGTAGCACCCGAGATCGAGTTCTATCTGGTCGCCCAGAATGATGATCCGGACTATCCGCTGCGTCCGCCGAAGGGCCGCTCCGGCCGCTCGATTCTCGGCGGCCAAGGCTATTCCATCGCCGGCATCAACGAGTTCGACGAACTGATCGACGACATCTACCACTTCTCCGAAAAACAGGGCTTGGAGATCGACACCCTCATTCACGAAGAGGGGCCGGCGCAACTCGAAATCAACCTCAGGCACGGCGACCCGATCGAGCTTGCCGATCAGGTTTTCCTGTTCAAGCGCACGATTCGTGAAGCGGCGCTGAAGCACGGCATCTATGCGACCTTCATGGCGAAGCCGATGCAGGGCCAGCCCGGCTCGGCGATGCACATTCACCAGTCGGTCGTCGAGATCAATACCGGCCGCAACCTCTTCTCGAATGTGGACGGGTCGCCATCGAAGGAATTCTTCTCCTTCATCGGCGGGATGCAGCATTACGTGCCGAGGACGCTGGCGATGATGGCGCCTTATGTGAACTCCTACCGGCGGCTGACACCCGACATGTCTGCACCGGTGAACACCGCCTGGGGTTACGACAACCGGACGACGGCGTTCCGCATCCCCGTCTCGGACGCGGCGGCTCGGCGCATCGAGAACCGCCTGCCGAGTTCGGATGCCAATCCCTATCTGGCGCTTGCGGCCTCGCTCGGCTGCGGCTATCTCGGCATCATCGAGGGCTTGCAGCCTACACCGCCGACCGAGGACACCGCCAACGAAGGCGAAATCGATCTGCCGCGCGGCCTGCTCGAGGCCGTTTCGCTGCTCGAATCGGCACCTTCGCTCGCCGACGTCTTCACGCCCGAGTTCATCGCCATCTATGCCGGCGTGAAGCGTGGTGAATTCGAGACCTTCATGCAGGTCATCAGTCCGTGGGAACGGGAATTCCTGCTTCTGAACGTCTGACCGAAAGGCGCCCTCATGCCCTGGCAAAGCCCGATCTCGCCCGGAATTTCCTGGTATGAGGCGACGATCCCGAAGCGTCCGGCCTATCCGGTGCTGACAGGCGCGCGGAAAACCGACGTTGCTATCATCGGCGGCGGCTACACGGGCCTTCAAGCCGCCTACAATCTCGCGAAAAGCGGAACAGACGTCACCTTGATCGACGCCTGCCGTTTCGGCGATGGCGCCTCGGGCCGCAACGGCGGCCAGTTCGGCACCGGGCAGCGCGCCTGGGCGGAGGATACGGAGGAAGTGCTCGGCCACGAGCGTGCCAAGCTCCTGTTCGAGATGGCGGAGAATGCCAAGCGCTATCTGCTGGACTTCGCCGCCGAACACGGAATCGACATCGAGTTCGTGCCCGGGCAGCTTTCTGTCGGACACAAGAACAGTCTTGAGAAAGACTACCGCCGTCATGTCGAGGCGATGGTGGAGCGTTTCGGATATCCGCACCTTACCTTCATGGAACGGGACGAGACGGCAAGCCGACTTGGATCGCATCATTATCAGTTCGGCATACGCGACACCGGCACCGGGCACATCCACCCGATGAAACTGCTCGTCGGTCTTGCAGAGCAAGCGGCCCGTGCCGGCGCCAGCCTGCACGAACAGACGAAGGCGCTGAAGATCGACAAAAAGGGCGCCGCGATCGTCATCGACACCGATCGCGGCACGATCACCGCCGACCGGGTGCTGATCGCATGCAACGCCCATATCGGCAACCTTGAGCCTGTAACCGCCAGCCACGTCATGCCGATCCGCTCGTTCATCGGCGCGACGGAGATCCTGTCCGACCATCCGGATGTACTGCCCGGCGGCGAATCGGTCGATGATTCGCGCTTCGTCGTGCGCTATTTCCGCAAATCGAAAGACGGACGGCTGCTCTTCGGCGGGCGCGAAGCCTATACGGCCGACAATCCACGCGACATTTCCAGCCACATCCGCCGCCAGATCAGCGAAATCTATCCGGCACTCGCCAATGTCGAGATCACCCACGCCTGGGGCGGTTCGGTCGGCATCACCATGCCGCGCCAGCCTTTCTGCCGCGAGGTCATGCCGGGAGTCACGAGCATCGGTGGCTATTCCGGTCACGGCGTCATGCTGTCCAACTATTGCGGCAAGCTCTATGCTGACTTGGTCTTGGGCAAACAGACGGAGCTGGATCTTCTCAAGGCCTTGAAAATACCGGCTTTCCCAGGCGGAATGCGATTCCGCTCGGCACTCCTGTTCCTCGCGCTCAGCTGGTATGCTTTGCGCGACCGGCTCTAAAAAGCCGCGCGCAGACGCATTTTGTTGCGTCGCACCCTAGCGTAATTAAATCGATTAGATTATACGTGCCCCTGACCTGAACGAGATCGAGATATCCCATGAGCAGCCAGATCATTCCCGTCGACCCGTTTGATTATGTGGTGTTCGGGGGCACCGGCGATCTTGCGGAGCGCAAGCTTCTGCCCGCGCTCTATCACCGGCAGATCGAAGGTCAATTCAGCGAACCGACGCGGATCATCGGCGCATCACGTGCGGCACTGACCCATGAAGAATACCGCACGTTCGCGACCGACGCCTTGAGAGAGCATCTGAAACAGGGCGAATTCAACGAAGCGGAAGTGGCGAAATTCACAGCCCGACTCTACTACGTCTCGGTCGACGCCAAGTCCGACCAGGGCTGGGACGATCTGAAGAAGATCCTCGAAGAAGGAAAGGATCGCATCCGCGCCTTCTATCTCGCCGTGGGCCCGGCGATCTTCGGCGACATTTCGGAAAAGATCCGCGACAACAAGCTCATCACCAAGAACACCCGGATCGTCGTCGAAAAACCGATCGGCCGCGACCTCGCCACGGCGACGGAACTCAACGACACGATCGGCAAGGTGTTCCGCGAAGAGCAGATCTTCCGTATCGATCACTACCTCGGCAAGGAGACGGTGCAGAACCTCATGGCCCTGCGCTTTGCCAACGCGCTTTACGAGCCGCTGTGGAACTCGGCGCATATCGACCACGTGCAGATCACCGTTTCGGAGTCCGTCGGCCTCGAAAATCGCGCAGGCTACTACGACAAGGCGGGTGCGCTGCGCGACATGGTGCAGAACCACATTCTGCAACTCGTCTGTTTCGTCGCCATGGAAGCGCCGACCTCCATGGACGCGGAGGCCGTGCGCGACGAAAAGCTCAAGGTGCTTCGCGCGCTGAAGCCGATCACCGCCGCCAATGTCGAGCAGGTGACGGTTCGCGGCCAGTATCGTGCCGGCGCATCCGCCGGCGGTCCGGTCAAGGGCTATCTCGAGGAACTGGAAGGCGGCGTTTCCAACACCGAAACCTTCGTCGCGATCAAGGCCGAGGTCAGCAACTGGCGCTGGGCTGGCGTGCCCTTCTATATTCGCACCGGCAAGCGCATGGCGGGCCGCATGTCGGAGATCGTCATTACCTTCAAGCAGATCCCGCACTCGATCTTCGATCACAGTGCCGGACGCATTTCGGCCAACCAGTTGATGATCCGTCTGCAGCCGAACGAAGGCGTCAAGCAGTCGCTGATGATCAAGGACCCGGGACCGGGCGGGATGCGGTTGCGCAATGTTTCGCTCGACATGAGCTTCGCGGAGGCCTTCGCCGTGCGCAACGCCGATGCTTATGAACGGCTACTGCTCGATGTCGTCCGCAACAACCAGACGCTGTTCGTGCGCCGCGACGAGGTGGAAGCCGCATGGCAATGGATCGATCCGATCCTGAAGGCATGGGAAACGACCGGGCAGCAGGTGCAGGGCTACACGGCCGGCACCTGGGGGCCGAGCCAGTCCATCGCGCTCATTGAGCGCGATGGACGCACCTGGAATGATACGATCTAGGATCGACCGATGAGCGCTTCCCTGCACATATTCGAAAACGGAACGGCATTGGCGGAGGGCCTTGCGGATGCGGTCAGCGCCAAGCTCGCCGCGGCGATTGAGGCCCGCGGCGCTGCGAGCATCGCGGTCTCCGGCGGAACGACGCCGAAGGCATTCTTCCAGGCACTGTCGCGGCGCGAGATCGACTGGACCAAGGTGACCGTCACCCTTGTCGACGAGCGGTTGGTGCCGCCGGAAAACGAGCGCTCCAACCATGGGCTGGTCGCCGCCAACCTGCTGCAGAACAAGGCGGCAGCAGCAAGATTCCTGCCGCTTTACCACGCAGCAGCCACGGCCGAGGACGCCGCAGCGACGGCAAGCCGTTCGATGGCGGCGATCGGCACGCCCTTCGATGTGGTTATCCTCGGGATGGGAACGGATGGACACACCGCCTCGTTCTTTCCGGGAGGTACGCGTCTCAAAGAGGCGATCGATCCGGCGACGCCACGCGGCGTGATCACGATGGAAGCGGACGGCGCGGGCGAGACGCGCCTGACATTCACCTTTTCCAGTCTTGAGGATGCCGGGCTACTCGTCCTGCATATCGAAGGCGACGGCAAGAAGGAGGTTCTTGCCCGAGCGGAGGCGCCCGGCGACGAGGCAGAGATGCCGATCCGCGCGATGTTGCGGCGCGCAACATCGCCGCTGCAGATCTACTGGGCGCCGTAACAGGGGCGAGTGCCCTTCGGGGAACCGCCGAGGTAGATGCGCCCAGAACCAGAGCTTTCCTTGCGCGTTCTCCCGAGTGCGCAGGTCGTGTTGAGTGATTTATCCTCGCGATCGAACTGAGGCTAGATTACACAACAATTCAAACTGTTACAGCCGCCGATGCGGTGTCGCACGGCCGCTGTAGACCGATGACAGGATGAAGACAGGGGCCCTCCTCACGGCTCCGGAACAGGATGTATCATGTCCGCCGATTCCCGCGTTGCCGCCATCACCGCCCGCATTGTCGAGCGTTCCAAACCCCAGCGCGAAGCCTATCTCGATCGCATCCGTAGTGCTGCGGCAAACGGGCCACATCGCAGCGTTCTCGGCTGCGGCAACCTTGCACATGGCTTTGCTGTCTGTTCGCCCGCCGAGAAGACGGCGCTCGCGGGTGACCGTGTCCCGAATCTCGGCATCATCACCTCCTACAACGACATGCTCTCGGCGCATCAGCCCTTTGAGACCTATCCGGCGCTGATCCGCGAGGCCGCCCGCGAGGCTGGCGGCGTGGCGCAAGTTGCCGGCGGCGTGCCGGCGATGTGCGACGGCGTCACCCAAGGCCAGCCCGGCATGGAGCTGTCGCTTTTCTCACGCGACCTCATCGCGATGGCCGCGGGCGTCGGGCTGTCGCACAACATGTTCGACGCCGCTGTCTATCTCGGCGTCTGCGACAAGATCGTGCCTGGCCTCGTGATCGCCGCATTGACATTCGGCCACCTGCCCGCGGTCTTCGTCCCCGCCGGGCCGATGACCTCGGGCCTGCCGAATGACGAGAAGGCCAAGGTCCGCCAGCTCTTTGCCGAGGGCAAGGTCGGTCGCGACGAATTGCTCGAGGCTGAATCCAAGTCGTATCACGGCCCCGGCACCTGTACCTTCTACGGCACCGCCAACTCCAACCAGATGCTGATGGAGATCATGGGCTTCCACCTGCCTGGCGCCTCCTTCATCAATCCCGGCACGCCGCTGCGCGACGCGCTGACGAAGGAAGCAGCCAAACGGGCGCTCGCCATCACCGCCATGGGTAACGAATTCACCCCCGCCGGCGAGATGATCGATGAACGATCGATCGTCAACGGCGTCGTTGGCCTGCACGCTACGGGCGGCTCGACCAACCACACCATGCACCTCGTTGCCATGGCGCGGGCTGCGGGCATCCTGCTCACCTGGCAGGACATTTCCGAACTTTCCGACATCGTGCCGCTTCTGGCCCGCGTCTATCCGAACGGGCTCGCGGACGTGAACCATTTCCACGCCGCCGGCGGCATGGGCTTCCTGATCGGCCAGTTGCTCAAGAACGGATTGCTGCACGACGACGTCCGGACGGTGTTCGGCCAGGGTCTCGACGCCTATGCCATCGACGTCAAGCTCGGCGCCAACGGCGGCGTTCACCGCGAGCCGGCGCCGCAACAGAGCGCCGATCCGAAGGTGCTGGCGACGATCGATCAACCGTTCCAGCACACCGGCGGGCTCAAGATGCTCGCCGGCAATCTCGGCAAGGCGGTCATCAAGATTTCGGCCGTCAAGCCGGATCGCCATGTCATCGAAGCGCCCGCGAAGATCTTCCACGACCAGGCGGAGCTCAACGCCGCCTTCAAGGCGGGCAAGCTTGAGGGCGATTTTGTCGCCGTGGTCCGCTTTCAGGGTCCGAAGGCCAATGGCATGCCGGAACTGCACAAGCTGACGACCGTGCTCGGCATCCTGCAGGACCGTGGCCAGAAGGTGGCCATCCTGACCGACGGCCGCATGTCAGGCGCGTCCGGCAAGGTCCCGGCCGCCATCCATGTCACCCCGGAAGCAAAGGACGGCGGACCGATCGCGCGCATTCAGGAAGGTGACATCATCCGTATCGACGCGATTGCCGGAACGATCGAGGTACTGGTCGAAGACATTGCGCTGAAGACGCGCGTGCCGGCCCATATCGACCTCTCCGACAACGAATTCGGCATGGGCCGCGAGCTTTTCGCGCCGTTCCGCCGCATCGCTGGCGCGGCCGATCATGGGGCTAGCGTCCTCTTCTAGAGCGCCGTGCGTTCAAATGAACGCACCAAGGACGCTCTAGCACTTTGATTCGAGAGCATCTTATCCGCTTTCCATTTGAAAGCGGGATGCTCTACTGCATGATTCCCTAAATCGGAATCGATTTAAGGATAAAATCATGCAGCAATTCAACGTGCTACAGCGACCTTTGCGCGTCCAATTGGACGCGCGGCGCTGTAGTGACTCGGCGAACGTCCGGACTTGCCCACCAAATAATGGCCGCCCTCGCTACGGGAGCGGCACGGGAGGCATGTCGTTTTGGCCGTCGTAACGCTCGATCTCGAGTGTGAACACGTCCACCCCCTCGATGCAGCGGGCGTTGAGCGAAACGCGGTCGCCCGGATAGCCGCTTCGCATGATCGCGGTGCCACAGGTGGGGCAGAAGTGATGGCCTCCGTTGACATCGCGCCAGATGTAGCTCGACAGGCGGCGCTTTTCGGTGATCAGCCTGACAGCGGCGGCATCCACCTTCCAATGAAGGAAACCGGAACGCCGGCACGTCGAGCAGTTGCATTCGACCAATCGCGATAACTCAGCGTCGACCTCGAGAGAGATGTCGCCGCAATGACAGGAAAGGCGATAGGGTCGCTGCATGGCGGTTCTCTGACCTGATCTACAGTCGTCACAGCTTGAGTCTCGACGACGCAGGCAACCCCGTCAAGACGGAGCGCAAATGCAGGCAAGAACGCCGGACGTGGCGCGCTTTCACTTTTCAGCGGTAGATATCGAGCGTGCGGTTGCGGTGGTTCGGATGCGTGCTGTAGACGAAAATCCGGTTCAGGTCGCGATCGGTCAAAAGCCGCAGGAAGCGGGCTTCAATGATATTGTTGGCATGCACGCGCTTGAGCAGGCAGCCGATCAAGGGGATGCGTGCGCTCGGGATATCGAGATAGAAGTTCCGCGGCAGCTGGAACTGCGTCATGATGCCTATGAGGGCGCTGCTTTTGGAAAGCTTGATGATCTCGCAGCGGCGAGACGAGAGGTGCTGCATTCCTTTCTCGGTGAATTCGATGCGCGCCTCGTTGCGAGTGTCCTCCATTGGGAAGTTCGCTTCCCGATCATACATAAAGGATTCTTCCTTGTTGAGGAAGTGCTGGGCCGCGCCGCTCATAGAATTCGCCTTTCGCATTTCAATCTGCGGCGACGCTAGCCCATGAAATTTAACAGAGAGTTTGACTTGCCAAACACCTGTGGAAAACTCGCCCGGCAACGCCGGAGCGGTGCAATATGGTTAAATCCATCTAACCGAAGCGGAGGAGAAAGCGCAGCCATTTGTCCGCTTGCGCCGATCGCCGGTGACTCCTTGAACTTGCGCATTCCGGACGGAAAACCGCGCACACTTTTCCTCATCCCGCTCTAGGCGCGATAGCTGCGTCCTTCGGCATCGAAGAGGTGAAGCTTTGCCTTGTCGGCGGTAAAGCGCACCTTGTCTCCACGTTTGACCTGCGGGATGCCGGGCATCTTCGCGATGAGCGGCTCGTTCTCGACCAGTCCCTCGATATAGAGCAGCGTCACTTCACCGAGCGCCTCGACGATCGAAACCGTTCCTTCGAACAGGAAATCTTCGGACTGCGTCGCCTGCAGGTCTTCCGGACGCACGCCGAAACTCGCCGTCTTTCCTTTCTCGGATGCGTCCGTGGCCATGTCGAGCGTCACCGACTTGCCGCCCGCGAGCGTCACGGTCGTCTGCGCGCCGGTGGCCGAGATCGTCGAAGGGATGATGTTCATCGCCGGCGAGCCGATGAAGCGGGCGACGAAGAGGTTCGCCGGGCGCTCATAAAGTTCGAGCGGCGCACCGACCTGCTCGATATGGCCTGCCGAAAGCACGACGATGCGGTCAGCAAGCGTCATCGCCTCCACCTGGTCGTGCGTGACATAGATCATTGTTGTATCGGCCATCTGCTCATTGAGCTTGGCGATCTCGATCCGCGTGGCGACGCGCAGGGCCGCATCGAGGTTGGAAAGCGGCTCGTCGAAGAGGAAGACCTTGGGATTTCGGCAAATCGCCCGTCCGATCGCCACGCGCTGACGCTGCCCGCCGGAGAGCGCCTTTGGCAGGCGGTCGAGATATTGGGTTAGTTGGAGGATTTCCGCCGCCGAGCGCACGCGGCGGTCGATCTCCTCCTTCGACTCCTTGGCGATCCGCATGCCGAAAGCCATGTTGTCGTAGACCGTCATGTGCGGATAGAGCGCGTAGGACTGGAACACCATGGCGATGCCGCGCTTCGATGGCGGCACGTCGTTGACCCGGTCGCCATCGATGAACATGTCACCGCCGGTTATCTGCTCAAGGCCGGCGATCATCCTGAGCAGCGTCGATTTCCCGCAGCCCGATGGCCCGACGAAGACGATGAACTCACCCTGTTTGATGTCGAGGTTGATGCCATGAATGACATCAACGGCCCCATAGGACTTGCGGATATCTTTAAGCAGCAGGCCTGTCATCGCACCCTCCCCTCGCTGTTTCTTCATCATCCATTTTCTTCAAACGAACCGGCGTCCGCTTCGCTTGAAGATGCTCAGACCACACGCGCGAAGAACGCGCCCCAGGCCGGAAGATTGATTGTATTGCCTTTTATCTCTGCGACGAAACCGTGTCCTTCGAGCGGCTCCAGCGGTTCGGTCGGCAAGTTCGCCGTCGCCACCCCTTCGCTCATGTTGAACAGGCAAAGCAGTTTCTCATTGCCATGAGTGCGAAGGAAACCAAGAAGCGGCGCCTCAGTCTCGAAAAATTCGATCTCGCCCTTTGCAAAGGCGGGATACGCCTTCCTGAACTGCAGGAAGCGGCGGTAATGCTGCATGACAGAGGCCGGGTCGGCCTCCTGAACAGAGACGGCCTGAGCCAGATGGTTCTCGGGGACTGGCAGCCACGGTGTGTTGTCGCTGAACCCGCCGTCGGGCATGCTCTCCCATACCATGGGCGTGCGGCAGCCGTCGCGGCCCTTGAAGTCGGGCCAGAACTGGATGCCGTAAGGATCCTGGAGATCCTCGTAGGCGAGCTCCGCTTCGGGCAGCGCCAGTTCCTCGCCCTGATAGATGCAGACCGAACCTCTGATCGACATCAAAAGGCTTGCCAGCAACTTGGCGTGAGCGCCGTAATCGCTGACGCCGTCGGCCCAGCGGCTGGCGTGGCGGACGACGTCATGATTGGAGAAGGCCCAGCAGGCCCAGCCTTCGGGCGCCGCCCTCTGGAAATCACGCAGTACGTCGGCCACGCGGCCCGGCGTCAAGGGATCCGGCGCCAGAAACTCGAAGGCATAGCACATATGCATCTTGTCGCCGCCGGAGGTGTATTCACCGGCGATCTCAAGGCCGCGCTGGCTGTCGCCAACCTCGCCAACGGCGGCGATCGCCGGATACTCGTCCATCACCGCCCGGAAGCGCCTGAGGAATTCGAGGTTTTCCGGCTGGTTCTTGTCGTAGAGGTGCTCCTGGTAATTGTACGGATTGACGGCCGGCGCCGTCGAAGCATTGCGCCGCTCCGGCACCAATGCCGGGTTGTCGCGCAACTGCTTGTCGTGGAAATAGAAGTTGATGGTGTCGAGGCGGAAGCCGTCGACGCCGCGCTCGAGCCAGAAGCGCTCGACGGCAAGCAGGGCCTCCTGAACCTCAGGATTATGCAGGTTGAGGTCCGGCTGCGAGGTCAGAAAGTTGTGCAGGTAATATTGCAGCCGCGTCGGATCCCAGGCCCAGGCGGAGCCGCCGAAGATCGACAGCCAGTTGTTGGGCGGGGTTCCGTCGGGCTTGGAATCTGCCCAGACATACCAGTCCGCCTTGGCGTTGCTGCGGCTCGACCGGCTTTCGACGAACCATGGATGCCGATCAGACGTGTGCGACAGGACCAGATCGATCATGACCCGCAGGCCGAGGCGGTGCGCCTCAGCGATCAGCGCATCGAAATCCTCGAGCTTGCCGAAGATCGGATCGACATCCCTGTAGTTGGAGACGTCATAACCGAAGTCCCTCATCGGCGAGGTGAAGAAGGGCGAAATCCAGATCGCATCGACGCCGAGCGCCGCGACATGCGGCAGCCGGGCGGTGATACCATTCAGGTCGCCGATGCCATCGCCGTTCGTGTCCTGAAAGGAGCGCGGATAGATCTGGTAGATCACCGCCCCACGCCACCAATCCCTGTCGGGCTTGAGAATGGAGCCGGTTATTTCGGTCTGGTTCATTCGTGTAAAAGGTCCTTGTCCTGAAATCTGTCAGCCGCCCTTGACCGATCCAGCGAGCAGACCGCGCACGAGATAGCGCTGCAGGGCGAAGAAGACGATCAGGGGAACGACGATGGTGATGAAGGCGGAGGCAGTCAGGATTTCCCAGTTGCCGCCGCGAGAGCCGAGCAGGTTGACCAGCCGCCCCGTCAGCACGAGTTGGTCCTGGCCGGTGCCGAGGAAGACGATCGCGACCAGGAGATCGTTCCAGGTCCACAGGAACTGGAAGATCGCGAAGGAGGCGAGCGCCGGGAAAGACAATGGCAGGATGATCTTGACGAAAATGTCAAAATCGCTAGCGCCGTCGACGCGCGCGGATTCCATGATCTCGCGCGGCAGGCCCGCCATGTAATTGCGCAAGAGATAGATCGCGAGCGGCAGGCCGAAGCCGGTGTGCGCAAGCCAGATGCCCATATAGGTCTTGGCCGGGACGCCGAAAAATGCGCCGACGCCGTTGTAGAGCTTCAGGAGCGGAATGAGCGACATCTGCAGCGGCACGACCAGCAGCCCGACGACCACGGCGATCAGGATCGCACGCCCCGGAAAGGGCATCCAGGCCAGGGCATAGGCTGCAAAGGCCGCGATCAGAATCGGGATGACCGTCGATGGAACGGCAACCGTCAGCGAGTTGATGAAGGACGCACCGATGCCCTCCGCACCCAGCACCTCCCGATAGTTATCGAGGGTGAAGCGCGGTGGTGCTGCGGCGGTGAAGAAGATGCGCTGGCCGCGCGAGCCTTCCATCTTCGTATCGGAAACGATCTCGAAGCTGCCGTCTGCCTGCACGGTCAGCTTCTCGCCGTCGTTCAGTTCCGCGGTTTCTCCGGCCTTGAACGCTGCCGGTTCGCGGCTGGAGAAGCCGAAGGCCGAAATCTGTCCGGCCTGACCGTCAAGAATGTTACCGGAGATGACGAACTTGCCGTCCCGTTCAACCTGGCTGTCGGCCGCCGGAGCACGCGCGACGTCATTGCGCGACGAAGTGGCAAGGGCGGTCCACCATCCGGAAACGGCGAGTTGATCCTTGTCGCGCAGCGACGAGATCAACAGGCCCGCGGTCGGCATCGTCCAGAGAGCGACGATGAGAAGCACCGAGAGATGGACGGCCCACATCAGCGGGGAGCGCGTGGCTGGGGTCATCTCAGTGGCTCCTCATTTCCTTGGCCGCATTGCGGATGTTCCATATCATGATCGGGACGACGAGAATCATGATCACCACTGCGATCGATGCGCCGCGGCCAAAGTCCCCGCCGCCGCGGAACATCCAGTCGAACATGAGGTTGGCGAGCACCTGGCTCTGCCATTGCCCGTTCGTCATCGCCAGAACGATGTCGAAAACCTTGAGCACCAGGATCGTGATGGTGGTCCAGACGACGGCGATCGTGCCCCAGATCTGCGGCACCATGATCTTGAAGAAGATCTGCCAGCCATTGGCGCCGTCGATCACCGCGGCCTCGATGGTCTCCTCCGGTATGCCGCGCAGCGCCGCGGAGAGAATGACCATCGCAAATCCTGTCTGGATCCAGATGAGGATGACCATGAGGAAGAAATTGTTCCAGAAGGGCAGCGTGATCCAGGCCTGCGGTACGCCGCCGAGGGCGACGACGATGGCGTTCAAGAGCCCGATCTGTTCGGCCCCCTCCGCACGGTAATCGTAGATGAACTTCCAGATGACGGCGGCGCCGACGAAGGAGATCGCCATCGGCATGAAGATCAGCGTTTTGGCGATGTTGCCCCACCAGATACGGTCCGTCAGCGCCGCGATGACGAGCCCGAAGAAGGTCGACAGTGCCGGAACGACCAGCAGCCAGAGGAAATTGTTGAAGATCGACTGCCGGAATTCACCGTCATTGATCATCCAGCCGTAATTGCGTGCGCCGACGAAATTCTGACCGCCGCGATCATGAAAGCTCAGCCACACGGACTCGATGACCGGGTAAATGAGATAGATCGACAGGGCGAACAATGCCGGCGCCAGAAACAGCCAAGGCCGGATGGCGTTGGTGATACGCAGGTTGCGGGAGGCCGCCTTACCGGAGAGGCCCTTCGATGGGAAAATCCGATCGAGAATGAAATTCGTGCCCCAGAAATAGGCTGCGCAAGCCAGGACACCGGCAATCATGGTCACAATGGCAGTAAGTAGCTGCTGCATGACACATCCCTCCCCTTAAACGCCCTCTGGAGCAGGGATGCTCCGAGCGCATCGTGTGATTGCGGCTGCCGCTCTTGATTGGGACTGCCCCGATTGCTGAGGCGATCCGGAAATGAAGGAGTGGCGGACGAGATTAGCATCGTCCGCCGTCATTATTTGAGTCTTACTTGATGGCGTCCCACGCCTTCTGCACGCCGGCCGCGACGTCGGCAGACGATTTACCGCCTACGAAATCGACCATGCCTGTCCAGAAGGCGCCTGCGCCGATCTTGCCCGGCATCAGGTCGGACCCGTCAAAACGGAAAGTGGTCGCGTTGAGCAGGATCTCGCCCTGTTTCTTCAGCGGCGGATTGCCATAGGTCTCCACGTTGACGCTCTTGTAGGGCGTCAGGAAACTCGTCTGGGCCATCCAGACCTCATGCGCAATCGGCGTCTTCAGGAACTCGATGAAGGCGCGCGCGGCTGGCGTGTCCTTGGTGATCAACGCGAGCGTGCCTGCGCCGAGCACCGGATTGCCAAGCTCCTTCTTGCTCTCATAGGGAGGCATGTAGAAGAAATCGGCATCTTCGCCGATCACCGTGCCTTCCGGGAAGAAGGACGGAATGAACGACGCCTGATGGTGCAGGTAGCACTTCGGCGGCGAGGCGAAGAGGCCCTTCGGGCTGTCGCGGAAGTCGGTTGAGGCGACGGCCGCAGCCCCGCCGTCGACGAACTTGTCGTTGCGCGCAAACCAACCGAACTCGTCCAATGCGCCGGTGACCGCCGGATCGGTGAACGGGATCTCGTTCTTGACCCACTTGTCGTAGACGTCGGCTGACTGCGTGCGCAGCATCAGGTCCTCGACCCAGTCGGTTGCCGGCCAGCCGGTCGCGCCACCCGAACCGAGGCCGATGCACCACGGCTTTTCACCATCGGCAGCGATCTTTTCGGTCAGCGCCTTCAGCTCTTCCATGGTCTTCGGCACTTCGTAGCCGGCGTCCTCGAAGTTTTCCGGCACGTACCAGACCAGCGACTTCACGTCGATCTTGTAGGGGAATGCATAAAGCGCCGCCTTGCCGTCCTTGCCGGTGTAGGTGGAAAGATCGACCCAGGATTGACCGGCGGCGTAGTTGTCGAGCAGCCACTGTTTGGTTTCATCGCCGAGCGGCGTCAGGTAGCCCTTCGAGGCAAGGTCTGCGATGAGGCCCGGCTGCGGCAGGATCGCGACGTCCGGCGGGCTCCCGGCTTGCGTGTCGATGACGATCTGCTGTTCGTAGTTCTCGGAGGACGAGTACTTGAGGTCAACGCCGGTCGCTTCGACGAAGTAAGCATAGACGCTCTTGAAGAGCGCCTCGTCCTCGCCGCGCCAGGGGCCGAAGATCGTCAGCGTCTGGCCCTTGAGGTCGTGGCCTTTCTTGAACTCTTCGAAGCTCGCCCAGTTGAACTTGGAGTCTTCGCCGGGCTTGAACTTCAGCTCGGCAGCATCGGCAGTCCCCACTACCAGTGCGAGCGCAGCCACGCCCATCAGGAATGATCTCTTCACGTCATCGTCCTCCCAACATGAACCCGGACGTTGCGTCGCGGGCGGATCATAAATGCGCATTCAAAGCGCTTTGAGTTCGCTAAGAAATCATCGCGGCAGACGAAGAGTCAAGGGCTTTCCTTCCGACCGTCTCAATGGAACGTGGATATTGCCATGCATCAACATTTTGCGGCGCGAAAACGCGGTTTTCCGCTTTTTCCGATGCGGAACGGGTGGTAGAGGACAGTGGGGGCGCTGACCGGAACATCCTAAATGAAAGGAGCATCCAAAGCGCTTTGGGAGGAGGCCAATGCCGGTCAAACTTAAGCAGCTAGCGGAGCTGCTCGGCCTGTCGCAGACGACGGTCAGCCGAGCGCTCAACGGCTACCCGGAAGTAAACGCCAAGACGCGACAGCGGGTCCTGAAAGCGGTACGCGAGACCGGCTACAGGCCGAACCGCGCAGCGCAGCGGCTCGCAACAGGCAAGGCCTACTCCATCGGCCTCGTGATGCCGATCGCCTCCGGCATCGTATCGGACATTCATTTCGGCGAATTCCTCGCAGGTCTCGCCGAAGAGGCGGTCAAGCATGACTTTCACTTCGTGCTGAACCCCAGCGCACCGGATGACGAGGAAGCGACGTTCCGGCGGCTGGCGGCAAGCGGCAATGTCGACGCGGTCTTTCTTGCCCATATGCGCGCCAACGACCCGCGCATCGCCATGCTGAAGTCTCTGTCTATCCCCTTTGTCGTGCATGGCCGATCGATCGGCGGCCCGAAAGACTATCCGTTCGTCGACATAGACAACACCGCCGCCTTCTATGAGGCGACGCGGCTTCTCATCCAGCTCGGCCACCGGCGGATCGCGCTAATCAACGGACAGGAACATCTCGCCTTCGCCATTCGCCGGAAAAAGGGCGCGACGCGCGCACTCAAGGAGTGGGGTCTCGATCTCGACGAAACATTGGTCCACCACTCGGTCATGACCGATGAATTCGGCTATCGCAGCATGCAGCGCTTCCTGACGCAGCCGGATCCGCCAACCGCCGTTCTCTGCTCGAGTACGGTTCTGGCGCTCGGCGCCGTGCGCGCCATCAATCAGGCCGGCCTCACGGTCGGCACGGATATTTCGATCATCGCCCACGACGATGTGTTGCCTATGCTGAAGCCGGAAAATTTCAGCGTACCGCTGACGACGACGCGCTCGTCCTTGAGGGCGGCCGGCGCACGCGTCGCCAGCCGGCTGATTGGCGGCATTCTGGAACGCGGCACCTACCCCGATCAGGAACTATGGCACCCGGAGCTGATCGTTCGTGCCTCGACGGGACCGGCACGGGACAAATAGCAACTGACGCGTGCGACGGTTTTCCGTCCGAACACTCACGAAACGGCGAAGCGGACGGCAGAAAGCCGCCCCCCCAATATTGTCTCAGAACTTCGGCGGCTTGCGACCGGCCTTGCGGCAGGCGGCAATGATCGTGTTCGCCATGAGCATGGCGATGGTCATCGGCCCGACACCGCCGGGGACCGGCGTGATGACGCTTGCGAGCTTTGCGCATTCCTCGAAGGCAACGTCGCCGACGAGCTTTGTCTTGCCGTCGCCACGTTCCGGCGCCGGGACGCGATTGATACCGACGTCGATCACCGTCGCACCGGGCTTCACCCAATCGGCCTTGACCATCTCCGGACGACCCACGGCGGCAACCAGAATGTCGGCATTTCGGCAGACGGCAGGCAGATCCTTCGTGCGCGAATGCGCCGTCGTTACCGTCGCATTGGCGGCCAGAAGCAACGCCGACATCGGCTTGCCAAAAAGGTTGGAACGGCCGATGACGACGGCGTTTAATCCAGAAAGATCCTCGCCATGCGTGCGGCGCACGAACACCATGGCCCCGGCGGGCGTGCACGACACGAGCCCGCCATCGAGATCCCCGGTCGCGACCTTGCCGGCATTGACGACGTGCAGCCCGTCGACATCCTTCTCAGGGAGGATGGACTGAATGATCGGCTCCGACCGAAGATGCTTCGGCAGCGGCAGCTGCACGAGAATGCCGTGGATGGACGTATCCGCGTTGAGTTCGGCGATGAGCGCCGCGAGCTCCTCCTGCGATGTCTCCTGCGGCAGCGTGTGCTGGACCGAAAGGAAACCGCATTCCTTGGCCATCTTGCTCTTTGCCGATACATAGGTATGGCTTGCCGGATCGTCTCCGACGATCACCACCGCGAGTCCGGCGCGCACGCCGGTTTCCGCCTCCAGCGCCTTTGTGGCGGATTTCACGGTTTCGATGACCGAAGCGGCAACGGCCTTGCCATCAATCACAGTCGTCACGGCGTTTCTCCCGGTTTGTCCTTCTCGCGGCACACTCTAGTGGGCAGGGTATCAAGCGATTGCCTGCATGCGCCCTATGCTGTTCCAAATGCATAAATGCAAGAGCTGACACGCCCGGAAGCAGCAATGCGGCGAAGGACTACCGCATTTTCCTTGCATCGCTGAAAGATCGGATCCGCCCGCCTGCAAAGTCTTGAGGGAGCAAACCGCACCGCGAGAGCAATTTTCGGCAAGCGTCGATCATCCGGCAGTGCTCGAAATCATTCGCCCGAGATGCGGCGGCTGCCGCGAAACGCCTCCGGTGAGTGTCCGAAATGTTTCGGCCGGGAAGCACTGGCAAGATCACGCTCCATCGGTCTCCACCGAAAGGCATGATAGCTGCGCTGCCGGCCGGCCTCGGCCACGAGCCGATAGAGCCGCTCGAGCCAGCGCAAGAGAACGGGCGTGCGGGAAAATTCCCGTACGACAAAATCGCCAACGGTGACGACGAGCCGCCCATGCTCGGGAGCAATATTCCGGTCGACCCATTTCTCCTGATCGAAACTCTCGATCGCCACGAGAAGAATATCGGGCCGGAGGGCACGCACTTCATCGAGGGCCTTCGTCTCGTCGGAAAAGCCCCCGATAGCGATGAACTGGTGCCAGGGCGCGTGGCTGCGGAAATTCTCGGCAGCCTGCTCCGCCGCGTGACGGTGCGATCCGATCAGCGCGACACGCATCGGCTTTTCGATATAGGTCAGGAGCGCGGGCACGAACGCCACCGCATCCCGACTGGTCGGAAACATGCGGTCGGTCACGATCGCGTGCCATTTGGGCCGGGAGACGACCGTGTCGGCGAAAGCCAAGGCATCGGCCCAGCCGAAATCGGGAGGCGGCGCGCTGGCTGCGATCCGCCTGGATGCCACTGCCGCAATCCGCGAAACGGCGCTCATCGTGATTTGCCTCCGATCGTGCCGATCGAAGCTGCGGCGAACCATTGCCATATGCGCTCCGCCATATCGAATCCCGAGGCCGAATTTGGCATCAGCGCGATAGGAAGGACCGGTATCGAAAACATGTTGCCACACGGGGATGAGAGACTATTCTTTTCACTTTAGCCGCTTGCAGTGAAAGGGCGTTTAAGGCTCTCATTCAAAAGCCGTTTGCCGGATTCAACATCTGTTTAGGAAGTTTTGCTGTAGTGCTTGCCAGCTATCTGCGCGCACGGGTCTCAAGATGACGCCGAACGGTCAGGACATCACCGTCTATTTCCAGACCGAGCGGGAAGATGCGGCGGATATCGAACTTGTGGTCGTCGTGCCGACCTTCCGCCGGCCCGATCACATCGTCAAAACGCTGAAAACCATTGTTTCGCAACGGCCTGACGTGCCTTTGGCGACGGTCGTCGTCGAGAGCGACGCGGAGGGGCTGGCTGGGGCCGAGGCGGCGAAAAGCTTCTTTGTCGGGCACCCGTCCGATTCCGCCATTGTCGTCGTTCGCCACCGCGGACACGCTCATGCGTGCAATGCCGGATGGGCGACGGCACTCGATCTCTATCCCAACCTCCGCGCGCTCGCCGTCATTTATGATGATGAAGTTGCCGCTCCGGAATGGCTCGATTGCCTCGTCGCCGTCCAGGAAACCCATGGGGCGGATATCGTCGGTGGGCCGCAGCTTCCCGTCTTCCAGGATCCACATGAACAGAAGTGGAAGCGACACCCCGTTTTCACGCCTCCTTACAGCGAGAGCGGACCGGTACCGATGCTCTATTCGGCAGGCAACGTCCTTGTAACCCGGCCGGCGCTCGACGGGATGGGCCGGCCATTTCTGGATCCGACGCTCAACGTCGTCGGCGTCGGCGACGCGGACTTCTTCGATCGCTGCAAGGCGAAGGGATTCACGTTTGCCTGGGCAACGGAAGCCTGGGTCGCGGAAACGGTTCCGTTCTATCACACCACGAGGTCGTGGATCCGCGCCCGCAGTCTCGAGAACGGTGCGATCTCGGCACTCCTGGAGCATCAGCGCGATCCGACATTCTCCAGTCGGTTGAGAGCGCTCGGCAAGTCCCTTGCGCTCATCGCCACCTCTCTGCCGGTAGGCCTCAAGCTTTGGGCGGAGACCGGGCTTGCTGCTGCAAGCCTCTATCCGCTCTATGTCGCTGTCGGAAGGCTGACGGCGAAGATCGGCTCCGCCGAGGCGCAAGACCGGACGCCCGCTGCATGATTCCTTAAATCGGAGTCCGATTACAGCGCCGCGCGTCCAATCGGACGCGCAAAGGTCGCTGTAGCACTTTGAATTGCTGCATGATTTTGTCCATAAATCGATTCCGATTTAAGGAATCACGCAGTAGGCGCGCGGCGCTGTAGGACCGGTCAATGGCCGCTGGAAGTGGCCTTCACGGCGCCTTCGGGAATCTTGTCCGCAGCGACGTTTCCGTTTCTGTCGACCACGGGAACCGGCTTTTGATATGGCCTGTTCTGGCTGTTGGCGACCCGCTCGACATCGTCCTTGGTGAGATATTCGAGCTGTTCCACCAGCACCTCGGTGATCACCTCATTGCCGAGCTTCTTGTTCAGCCTCTCCTTTACCGCGACCTTGAAGCTCGGCAGATCGAACGATCCGGTATCGGCAAGATCGACGAACTTCGAGCCGACGAGCATGTCATAAAGCTCGTCCGTCACGAGCTGCCGAAGCGGAGCATGCAGCTTCGCAATGCCTTCCTTGGTGGCCGAGAAGGACAGCTTGGCGAGGAAATATCCCTGCACGCCCCCTTCCTTGATGACCGGGACCGTGATGATTTCCCCCGGTATGTATTCCTCGGATGCGCGTCTGTCCGCGTCGGCCTCCGACACGACGGGCGCGGAAGCATATTGCATCGAGAAATAGACGGATCCGAGCGTAACGGCACAGACCCAGACCCCGGTGAGAACGAGCTTCAGCATCAGAAATCGCTGTAGCGGAACTGCGCTTCGGTGTAGATGCCGTCCGCATCGGCATCCTGGGCAGCCGTTTTGAGAAGATCGACCACGGAACGCACCGCCTCCAGATGCGCCTCGACCTTCTGGGAGTTGATCCGCAGCTTGTTGCGCAGATGGCGCGTCTGCGAAACGAAGGCCGGCGAGATTTCGCCGGGAATGGCATCGCGATGGAGCATCGTCAGTTCGTAGAGGCAGCGGCTCTTGTGTGCGTTCGACGTCTTGATATCGAAATCGGGGTCCACGCCGATTCGGCTGTTCTCGTTGTCGATGATCATTTCCAGGCGGCCGAGAACATTGCGAATCCGTACATCATTCGATGCCACAGCTTCCATAACTAAACTCCCAAAATAATCTAAAGCGCGATGCAGGCGAAAACCGCCGGATATGCTCGTCCGCTCCAGAGCAATTCCAGGAAAAGTGCGTAGCGGTTTTCCGTCCGGAATTGCGTAGTTTCAAAGGATTAGAGCATTTCACTGTTTCAATGAAAAACAGCGAATGCTCTAGGCTTGCTTCTTCTTTTCATCGTTGGTCAAAAAGCCGGAGAGAGCCTTGCGCTCGTATTCCTGGACCATGCTCGTCGCGAGGTTGTGGCTGTTGCCGTCGACCGAAGCATTCACCCGATCGGTCGCATCGCCCCCGACCATCCGGTCGGCAATGCCGATACCGCCGCCTGCGGCAAGTACGTCGCCGATCTGCTCGGCCATCATGCTCTTCCAGACGTCGCCGGATGTGCCCTTGCCGTAGACGTTTTCGCTTTCGCTGGGCAGCATGGATTTCACGAAATTCTGCAGCACCATCGCCTCGAATTTCCGATAGGTCTCGGGAATCTTCTTCTGCTCGACGCGGTTGTTGATGTCGCCCAGTCCGGTCGATCCCTCGGAGGGGTCGACAACGGAAACTGCCGCGGCAAAACCGTTGCCGTTCTCCGCAAGGCTCCTTGCCTGGAAAGCGGCGCGATTGGCCTTGAGCCTTGCCTGAGCCTCCTGAATTTCCGCCGGATCGGCCGCACGGACGACGTCCATCACAAGGTCGCTGGGCGGGGAAATAGCCATGTCAGATCCTCTCGAACCGAAGCGCCCGCAATCCTGCGCGGCCGCAAATGTCCCGAACCGGCTTGCCCATCGTTGGCAGGCCAACCCGATGGCCCACTATCGCCCTTCAACCTTACCGGAAGCTGGCGGAGCGAGGTGCTGGTCGATCAGATCGAGGATCGCATTGTCGGCCGCCTCGCGGTCCTCGACGAGGCGGGCATCTTTCATGTGCTCTTCGAAGCGGTCGCCTTTTGCGCGTTCCCTCAGCATGCGCGCCTCGTGAACCTGCTGGATGCCGAGCAGCATCTGATCCTTCTGTACCAGGCGCCCGAGCTGGGAGGCGTAATGGCCCGAGAAGACACGATGCATCGGGTGAGCCGAACCCATTGCATCGACGACCACGTCGATCGTTTCGGCAAGAACGGCCCGCTGACGCGTGGTCTCGGTGAACTCGCTTTCCGCCATCCGCTCGAGGTGCCGCTGGACGGCGACCAGGCGCTTCAACTTTTCCGACCGCGCCTTCACGCCTAGCCTCCCTGCATTACCGGCGCGAAGCCGTCAGCAAAGAGGCGCAGCATTGCTGCGATCCCGAGATACAGCAGGAACATGCCGCCCATGATGAGATAGGGCTGGGAGATGAAATAGACGGGAATCTGCGGGGCGAGCTTGTTCACCATGCCGATCGCGACGTTGAAGAGGAGGCCATAGATCAGGAAGGGGCTCGCGAGCCTCAACATGATCATGAAGGTCTGCCCCAGCGAATTGGCGAGCGTGATCAGCACACCTTGCGGGTCAAAGCCGCTGCCGATCGGCATCACACGATAGGATTGCGCGACCGCCTCGATGATCACGTGGTGAAAGTCCAGCATGAACAGGATCATCAGCCCGGCGAAGCTGATGAGGCTGGTGAGCTGGTTTTCGGCCGTATCTTCAAGCACGTCCGCCGTTGGCGGCGGACTGAATCCGATCAGCATGGTCGCGGCCGTGCCGGCGAACTGGAGGCCAAGCACATAATAACGGGCGACGAGGCCAATGACGGCGCCGACGATCGTCTCGGTCGTGATGAGATAGATGTAAGTGTGGCCCTTTCCGGTGACCTGCGGGTAGATGTCATCCCACATGATCGGCAGGATTGCCATCGAGATCGCCACGGCGATGAACAGCCGGACCTGGACCGGAATCCGCGCGGCTGAAAATCCCGGCATGATCATGACGCAGGCGCCGATCCGGCAGAAGGCCGCAAACAGCGCCAGTACCGTGCCCTCCGGGTCGGTAATCATGAAATCGAGCCGATGATCTTGATCTCAAGGCCCTTGGCAAGCTCGACGTGGGAGAGCACGGGCAGCGTGGCGAAGAGGCGTTCGATGATCATGCGCACATAAGAGCGGGATTCGGGCGAACTTACCAGCACGAAGGGCATGCCGCGATCGAGATGTTCACGGATAACTTTGGTCGCCTGTTCGCTGAATTCCTCCAGGTGACGGGGATCGATGTCGAACTCGACGATTTCGCCCTTAGCATCGCGCTTGAGTGCCTGATGGAAGACCATGTCCCATTTGTTGCCGAGCCGGAGAACGCGGAGAACGCCGTTGTCGGCAAGGTCGCCGCAGAGCTGTTGCGACATGCGCACGCGCACATGCTCGACAATCTGCTCGGTCTTGCGCACATGCGGCGCAAGCTCCGCTACGGCTTCGAGGATTAGGTGCAGGTTGCGGATCGACACTCGCTCCGCGAGCAGCAGCTTCAACACCGCCTGCAGGCCCGAATAGGACATGTGCGACGTGCAGATCTCGTCGGCGAGCTTTCGGTATTCCGGATCGAGCCGCTCGATCAGCACTTTCACATCCTTGTAGGAAAGGAGATGCGGAAGATTGTTGCGGATGACCTCGCTCAAATGGGTCAGCACGACCGAGACGTTGTCGATCGGATGGAAACCCTCGCGCTTCAAGTCTTCCGTGAAGGTCTCCAGGATGGAGACGGCTGGCATGCCGAAGGCCGGTTCCCTGATCTCGTCGCCCGGCACGCTGGGTCGGCGGCCGCCGCCGGTCACGACCAGCACTTCGCCGACCCGCACCGTGTTGGACGCGATCGTCGTGCCGTGAATGCGGATATGATAGGCCTTGTCCGGGATCGAGATATCGTCGGAGACCTTGATTTCCGGAACAACGAGGCCGTACTGGCCAGCAAATTTGCGGCGCATCTTGCCAACGCGAAAAGCGAGTTCCTGATGTGCGCCGAGCAGTCGCGTGGAAACCTGCTTGCCGAGCAGTAGTTCGATCTCCGCCGTCTTCAACACTGACTTGACGGAATCCTTGTCGCTCTCCGTCGCCTGCTGTGCCTTCATGGCCTCCTCAGCCCGCTTCTCCGCATTGGCGGCCTCGAGCTGCTTCGGAATGAGCCAGCCGAGGAAGGCCATGCCGCCGCCGAGCGCGGCAAAGGGCAGGAAGGGCAGCCCCGGCATGACCGAAAGCAGGATGATAAGGCCGGCGGCGACCGTCAGTGCCCGCGGATAACCGCTGAGCTGGCCGACGACGGCCTGATCGGTGGAGCCGGCGGTTCCGCCTCGCGAGACGAGCAGGCCGGCGGCGAGCGAGACGATCAGCGCCGGGATCTGCGAGACCAGACCGTCGCCGACGGAGAGCTTGACGAAAACGTCGGCCGCCTCACCGATCGGCATGTCGTGGCGGAGATAGCCGATGATGATGCCGCCGAAGATGTTGATCGCGGTAATGATCAGGCCGGCGATCGCGTCACCGCGGACGAATTTCGACGCGCCGTCCATGGCGCCGTAGAAAGAGCTTTCCTCTTCCAGCTCGCGGCGGCGGCGTTGCGCCTCCTTCTCGTCGATCAGACCGGCCGAAAGGTCGGCGTCGATCGACATCTGCTTGCCGGGGATCGCGTCGAGGGTAAAGCGGGCGCCGACTTCGGCGATACGGGTCGCACCCTTGGTAATGACGATGAAGTTCACCGTGATCAGGATCAGGAAGACGATCAGACCGATGACGAAATCGCCGGACATGACGAGGCTGGCGAAGCCGGAAATGACCCCACCCGCAGCGTCATGGCCTTCATGCCCGTGCGAAAGGATGACACGCGTCGTCGCGATATTCAGCGACAGGCGCGTCATCGTGGAAATCAGCAGGATGGTCGGAAAGGACGAGAACTCCAACGGCCGCTGGATCCACAGCGCGACCATCAGGATCAGCACAGAGAAGGCGATCGAGAACGCCAAGCCGAGGTCGATCAGGAACGGGGGGATCGGCAGGAAGAGAACCGACAGGATCGTCACGATCCCGAGCGCAAAGCCGATGTCCCGGCTCTTGGGTGCGAGTTTCGGGATGGTCAGCGTCGCCTGTTGTGCCATGTCTCTTCCGTCTCTTCATGAGAGGCGGGCAGCGGTCGCAGGCGCTGCCCAAGCTATAACGGAAGACCTAAAGGCCCAAGCTTGCGCGAGGGTGGTATAGAAAATGGTGCTGATGTTGATACCCCTTGTGGGGGAGATGCCCGACAGGGCGGAGGGGGGTGCTTCGCCAAGCGCTCGAAGTGAAAGCGCGCGGGGCAAAGCCGCAGCGACTAACTCGGAGCGATCCTTGCTCTAGAATCCGGACTGGATCCGGGAGAAGATGATGTCGGTGAAGATGGATATCTGCGCACCGACGAAGGGTGCGGAAACGGCGACGGTGATCATGACGGCCAGGATCTTCGGCACGAAGGTCAGCGTCATTTCCTGGACTTGGGTCAGGGCCTGAATGAACGCGATGACGACGCCGACCACCATGGCGGCGAGGACGGCGGGACCGGAGGCCACGATCACCGTCCAGATCGCAGCCTGCACAATATCAAGGGCGTCCGCCTCGTTCATACGGAAATCACTTCACTTTGACGCCGGGACCGATGACAAGCTCCTTGCCCGTATCCAAAACGGCGATGATTCCATCGGAGTATAGTTTCACCTCCTTGACGACGCCAGTCGTCTTGCCGTCGGCGCTGGTAACGGTCCTGCCGATCACGGCGTCCGCTTCGCTGAGCGAGGTACGCTGAAGCAGGCTTTCAAGATTCTTGTTGGTCTTGATCGTCTGCTCGACCTGCGAGAAGGTCGCGAGCTGCGCAATTTGCTGCGTCGCGTCCATCGGCTCGGTCGGATCCTGGTTCTTCATCTGCGCCACGAGCAGCTTCAGGAAACTCTCGTAGTTCAGCGTCGCGGCGCTCGCGTCGCCCGTCGAATCCGTGGCCGAGACCGTCGGCGTATAGCCTGTCGAAGTCGAGCCGACGCCACTTACCGCCATGGTGCAATCTCCTTGCGAATCTGCTCGACCGTTGCCGGCGTGATTTCCTGCGCGTTGAGAATACGATCTTCGATCGGATAGAGTGCCCGGATCGCCTTCAGCGCCTCGAAGGCGCGCCCTTGAGTGACGAGACCGTCGATGCGCTTAAGCTCGGCCAGAACCTCTTCGTTCTTGAAGCAGTTGAGCAGCATGACGATCGATTTGCGGAACATCGCTGTCGACTGTTCGGCGCCTTCCGGGTTGATCAGGATCATCTGGGCAATGAAGTAGAGCTGCTTCAGCGGCGTCGTCGCGTCTTCCGGCTGCAGCACGTGGTTTTCCAGCAGGAAGGTGACGTCGTTCAGGAACTCGACCGCGACCTTGCGGTCAACGCGAAGCACCGCGCCGTTTACAAAAATCCTTTCGCCCGATTTCAGCGAGATACGCAGTGTGCTCTTCATTTCAGTCCATCCCTGATGATGGTGGTAATGTCTATGATGCCCTGGAAGTTGGAAGACTCGCGTTTGCGGATCTTCTCCGTCTCGTTCAAGATCCAGATGGCGATCGAAATCAGATTGGCGCGCAGCTCTTCGTTGAGCTGGTTATCCGGCGTGCGCAAATCCTCGATGAAGCGGATCCAGACGCGCCGGGTAAAATAGATCGCCTCGATTGCCTCCCTCGAATACCCTTTCTGCTGTTTCGCCGCCTCCAAGAGCGCGATCGAGCGATCGAGTACCTGCCGTTCGCGATCCTTGGAATCGGCGACGCCGTCCTCCATGATCTCGGCATACGAAAATTGATACATTCAGACATCCTTCATGTTTGTCCGGTTCCTCCCGATCAGAGGAAATTGAGCAAGCTCAACTGCTGAATCCGCGATGTGAGCGTGTAAGATGTCTCAAGTTGCGTTTTCAGAAGGTTTATCCGCGTCGACGCCGCCTCCTCGTCGATGCCTTCGATGTCGCCGATATGCGTGGTGACGAGTTTGATCTGCGCCGCAAGCGAGTCGTTTGCCTTCTTCACGCGAGCCTCGGCGACGCCAAGTGCGCTGCGCTCGGCGTCGATGCCGGTGATCCCCTTTTCGACGTAATCAAGGGCCGCTTCGCCGATTGCGCTGCGGACTTCCGAAGTGACGCCCTTGTCCATCAGCTCCGAGGCGAGAACGCTTGCAATCGCGAACATCCGGACCCCGGTCGTGTTGACGTTCGTCGAGCTTTCGATCACCTCGGACGTGCTGATGCGGCTCGTCATATTCTGGTTCGATGCATCGGACCAATCGGCGTCCCATTGGGCGCCGGTATACATCGGCTCCACGACCGTCGTGATGAAATCCTGCATCTGCGTGACAGAGAACTGGTCCATCGACGTCAGAGGCGGAACCTGGGCGGCCATATATGTCGACAGCGCCGTGTTGAACGCAGTCTTGGCGGCCGAGGTCACCGTCGAATTGTAGTCCGCGAGCGGCTTCGCGTCGGAATTGATGCCGGAAAACAGAAACTCGCCATTGAACGAGGTATTCGCCGCTGCCGTGAACAGCGAAAGCGCGCTGTCGATTTCGGTCTTCTGAATAGCCAATTTGTCGGCGGAATCGTTGCCTTTGAAGGTCACCAGCGTATCGCGGACCTTTTGTGCCGCGCTCGCCATCGTCTCGAGCGCCTCCTGGGAGGCAGAGAGCCGCTGGTTGACGATCGAATTCGTGCTTGTCAGCGCGTTCATGCGCGCCAGCTCGCGTTGCAGGTTGAGCGAGCGCGAGGTCGTTGCTCCGAGCGTGAGCCCGACATCGGCGTGGCGGCCCGTCGTCAGTTCCTTTTGAAGGTTGAGCATCTCCGCCTGTTGCTGCTGAATCGTCAGCCGCATGGCGTTTTGCACCGCCAGGTTCGAAACGAAGGACGTCTTCATAATTACCTCACAGCTTCGAGAAGGGCCGCCATCATGGCGTCCACGGTGCTGACCAGCTTGGCCGATGCTTTGTAGGATTGCTCCAGGTCGAGCAGCAGGGACAATTCCTCATCGATGCTGACACCCGTTTCCTTGCTGAGCGCCTCCTGCGTGCGGGCGAGAAGCGCCGATTTGTTGTCGCTAGCGGTTGAAGCGGTGCTGCGCAGCTGCTCCAGCCAGCCGATCGACGATGTCGCGAAATCGAGGATCGAGCTGCTTCCGTCGAGGCCCGTTGCGGGATCGAAGGCCATGTCCTTACCCATGGCATCGATGAAGCCT